>NZ_JBEYYF010000022.1:0-115129 GCF_040645415.1 Pseudonocardia sp. NPDC046786
ACCCGCACCACACCACCGGCCTCACAACCGGATCCGAAGGCGGATCGCCTCGACCCCACCACCATAAACACCCGAGAAACTCGGACACCCACCGGAGGGACCATCTGACCAACGGGGCCTGTTGACCGGGCACTGCGGCCCGTTCTGTCCGGCTCACTCGCTGACCTGGATAAAGTTACAGCAGCGCTCAGGGCCCGTGAACAGGGGGGTCCCCTTTCGATGTCGCCGCAGGTCAGAGGCCATGTCCGTGCCGTCAGGAGCCGTCAGGAGCGGTCCGGGCCGGTCGGCCGGGAGCAGGCCGTGGGCCGCGGCGAGCAAGGGTGCGACACAGGCAACGCGACACAGGCAACGCGACACAGGCGATGCGACACAGACAAGGGGTGCGACGGCCGGAGACGACCACCGGGCCGGCGGCGCCACCCCGGACCGGGGGCCGACGGTCCCGGGTCGACGACCGCGGCAGAGCTGTTCAACCCGATCCCTGCCTGGATCCGGGCAGAATCCTGGCCTTCCACGCGTCGTGCGGTCAGTATCGGTCCGTGGATCCGGATCTCGTGCGGCACGTCGTCGTGACGACCGGTCTCCCGCAGGAGGTCGCCGCCCGGGTCGTGGCCGACGTCGTCGCGCACTTCACCGAGACCACCGAGCAGTTCGTCCGGCGCAGACACCGCGAGCTGCAGGCCCGCGGCCTGCACAACGACGCGATCTGGCCCCGGATCGGTGCCGAGCTCGGCGCCCGGGTGGTCGCACCCGGCGAGGTGTCGGCGCGTCGCCTGCGCAGGATCGTCTACGGCTGAGGAGGACGTCGCATGTGCGGCATCGTGGGTTACGTCGGGTTGCGGGAGGCCGCCCCCGTCCTGCTGGACGGGCTGGCGCGCCTGGAGTACCGGGGTTACGACTCCGCGGGTCTGGCGCTGGTGCACCGGCGGAAGGTGACGGTGCGACGCACCGCGGGCCGGGTGGAGGACCTCCGGAACATGGTCGGCGAGAACCCGCCGCGCGGCCGGACCGGGATCGCGCACACCCGGTGGGCCACGCACGGCGAGCCCAGCGACCGCAACGCCCACCCGCACACCGACACGGCCGGGCGGATCGCCGTGGTGCACAACGGGATCATCGAGAACGCCGACGTACTGCGCACCGCGCTGACCGCCCGCGGCGTCGTGCTCGCCTCGGACACCGACAGCGAGGTGCTGCCGCATCTCGTCGCGGAGGCCCTGGACGCCGGTGCCGGGTCGCTCGCCGAGGCCGTCCGCTCCGCCCTGACCCAGGTCGAGGGCACCTACGGCCTGGTGGTGCTCGACGCCCGGGCACCAGACGAGCTGGTCGTCGCCCGCAACGGGAGCCCGATCGTGCTGGGCGTCGGCGACGGCGAGATGGTCGTCGCGTCCGATCTGGCCGCCGTCGTGCGGCACACCCGGCAGGTCGTGTTCCTCGACGACGGCGAGCTGGTCACCGTCCGCGCCGACGGCATCGACGGCTCGACCCGCATCGCCCCCACCACCGTGGACGCCGACACCGGTGACTACGCACTCGGCGGGCATCCGGACTTCCTCGCCAAGGAGATCGCCGAGCAGCCCGACGCGGTCCGGCGGGCGCTGGCCGGGCGGCTCGACACCCGGTTCGCCACCACCCGCCTCGGCGGTCTCGAGCTGGACCCGCGGGACCTGCGCGGGGTCCGCCGGGTGCTGTTCCTCGGCTGCGGCTCCGCCTACTACGCCGGCGAGATCGGCGCCGGGCTGGTGGAGGAGCTCGCCCGGATCCCGGCGGCGGCCGAGCCGGCCGGCGAGTTCCGGTACCGGAACCCGGTCGTCGACCCGGACTGTCTCTACGTCGCGGTCAGCCAGTCCGGCGAGACGGCCGACACCCTCGCGTCGGTGCAGGAGCTGCGGCGCAAGGGCGGCCGGGTGATCGGCGCGGTGAACGTGATCGGATCGGCGATCGCCCGCGAGTGCGGCAACGGGA
Organism: Pseudonocardia sp. NPDC046786; assembly: GCF_040645415.1. Taxonomy (NCBI): domain Bacteria; kingdom Bacillati; phylum Actinomycetota; class Actinomycetes; order Pseudonocardiales; family Pseudonocardiaceae; genus Pseudonocardia; species Pseudonocardia sp. NPDC046786. The sequence continues at coordinate 1,966 of NZ_JBEYYF010000022.1, forward strand.
TCTTCCTGCACTCCGGGCCGGAGGTGTCGGTCGCCTCGACGAAGGCCGTCACGAACATGGCCGTCTCGTTCGCGATGCTCGCCGTGCTGCTCGGCCGGGTGCGGGACCTGTCCGTCGCCGACGGCCGCCGGCTGGTCCAGGGACTGCAGGCGCTGCCCGGGCAGATCGCCGGGATCCTGGAACGCGACGCCGAGATCGCCGAGATCGCGAAGCGGCACGCCGGCGCGTCGTCGATGTTCTTCGTCGGTCGCACCCGCTGCCGCCCGGTCGCCCGCGAGGGCGCGCAGAAGCTCAAGGAGATCTCCTACATCCACGCCGAGGCCTACCCGGCGTCCGAGCTCAAGCACGGCCCGCTTGCGCTGGTCACCCCGGAGATGCCGAGTGTCGTCCTGATCCCCGACGACGAGCTGCTGGCCAAGAACATCGGCACGGTCGAGCAGATCCGGGCGCGCGGCGGCCCGGTCGTCGCGGTGACCGACGCGGAGCTCCCGGACGGGCTCGCCGACGACGTCCTGCGGGTGCCACGGACCGAGCCGGAGCTGGCCCCGATCCTGCTCGCCGTCCCGCTGCAGCTGTTCGCCCGCCATCTCGCCGTCGCGCTGGGCCGCGACGTCGACAAGCCCCGCAACCTGGCGAAGTCGGTGACCGTGGAGTGAGCGACGACGGGCCGGTGCGGGTCGACTCCGTGCACGTCGCACCCGAACGGGGTGCGCCGATGGTCGCGCTCGACCGGGTCGAGGCGCGCGCCGGGCAGGGCCTCGTCGGCGACCGCTACCTCGGGACCCGGCACCGGCACGTCACCGTGCAGAGCCGCACCGAGCTCGACGCGGCCGCCGGGACGCTCGGCGCGCCGGTCGGGTCTGGCCGGACCCGGCGCAACATCACCCTCGCCCGGGGCGCGGTCCCGACCGAGCCGGGCAGCCGGATCGTCGTGGGCGGACCGGACGGCGTCGTGCTGGAGGTGGTCCGGCGCGCCGCACCGTGCCGGGTGATGGAGACCGCGGTCGGGCCGGGCGCGCGGCGTGCGCTGCACGACCGGGGCGGTGCGGTCTGCCGGATCCTGACGTCGGGGACGATCGCCACCGGCGACCCGGTCACCGTGACCGGCCCCGGCACCACCCGTCCGTGAACCGGCGCGGACCGGCCGCCGCACCGTCTCCTCCGTGACGGAGGGCCGCGTCGCGCGTTGAACCCGTCCGGGGACCATGACGGAGGGAGGCGGGCACTCGTTCCGGGTGTACCGCAAGGAGGCCGACCACCGCAGCGGCGAGTTCGAGTCCCCCGACGGCGCCCGGCACCGATGCCGTGGTCGGTGTTCTTCGCCGACGGCGGCATCGCCTTCCACGGCGGTGACCGGGACCGGGCGTCGGCGGGCTGCGTGAAGCTCGTCCTCAACCAGGCCCGCGCGTTCTACGCCGACCTGCAGGTCGGCGACCAGGTCCAGGTGCTCAACGCCTCGACCGAGCGGGCGGAGCGGGCGAAGCTCGCCGCGACCTGACGCCCGGGCCCGCCCGGCCGAGCCGCCGGGCATTGCCCCGCACCCGGGTGCGGATCGGCGCCAGCACGCGGGCCGCCGTGGCCGGCCCGGGGACCGACGTCCCGGCGACGACCGCGGCCCGGGTGAAGGCGTCGACCTTCTCGGCCCACATGCGGGTCAGCTCGCGCCGCTCCTGCGGCCCGGGTGGCCCCCCGCCGGTGACCAGCCGCGCCGTACGGTGCGCGATCACCACGGGTGCGGTGACCGCGATCTCGGCGATCGCGAGCCAGGCCCCGGCGAGTGCGCCCGGGGCGGGGGGACGGAGCGCGGGGACGCGAGAGGTACGGGCCATGAGCCGGACGGTAGCCCGGACCCCCGACAGTCACCGGCCGTGGCGCAACGGACCGCCGGTCACCGAGTGCCCTCGACCGGTCACCGCCGGTCGCGCCGTGACACCCCCTTCCTCGTTAACGATGCCTCGCGGGGCGCCGACACGGAACCGACCGCGACCCCGGGGAGGACCACCGCATGCCCGTCGAGACGTTCTGGGACGGCCTGGAACGGCGCATCGCCACCGGCGACGCGCTGTCCGGTTGGCTCGGGGGGCTGACCCCGCCCGACGGTGTGACGCCCGAGGCGCTGCGCCGGGTCCTGGACCTGGAGGCGCACCACCTGCGCGATCCCGATCTCGCCGGACGGCCCGCGGCACTCCCCCAGCAGCTGCTGGCCCGTGCGGTCGCCACCGGCGAGAACGCGCTGGCCGGGGCCGCCCGCCGCCGGATCGAGACGCATGGCCTGCTGGTTCTGGCGACCCGGTGGCGGACCCGGCCGGCGTCGGCGGCGCTGCGCCGGATCCTCGACGGCCACGGCGACGCCGTCACCGGGCTGGTGCTCGAACCGGGCGGTCGGCTCCTGTCGGTGGACGCGTCCGGGGCCGTCCTGGCCTGGGACCCGACGACCGGTCTGGCCGCCGGGACCGATCCGGTCGCGGGGGCCTGCGGCCCCCGGCCCGCGCTGGGATCACCCCGAGCCCGCGCGCTCGCGGTGTCCGACGACGGCGGGCTGGTCGCGGTCGCGGGTGCGGGCGACGTCGTCCGGGTGCTCGCCGCGCACGGCGCCGAGGTCGGGATGCTCACCGCCCCCGGCGCGGACCTCGGAGTGCTCGTCTTCGCGAGCACCGCCGGCGGGGCGACCCGGCTGGCCGGTGGAGCCGCGGACGGCTCGGTCCGGATCTGGGACGTCATCGGCGGCAGCCCGGTGACCCTCACCGAGGGACACACCGGGCCGGTCCGGGCGCTCGCCGCCTGCGGGCCCGGCACCGTCGTCTCCGGCGGCGCGGACGGTGCGCTGCGGGTCTGGGACGTGTCCACCGGTTCGCTGCTCACCGGCCTGGACGGCGACGCCGCGGTCACCGGGTTCGCCCGCACCGGGCCCGCCGAGCTGCTGGTCACCACCGAGGACGGCGGGGTGCACCTGCTCCATCTCGACGCGGGCGCGCCGGAGCGGCCGGAGCGGCTCGGCGGGGGCCCGGCCGCGACGGCGGCCGCCGGGGGCACCGGGAGTGCGCTGGTGGCCCGGGCGGACGGCGCCGTCGAGCTGTGGCGGACCAGTGGCGCCAGGGCGGGTGGCGGCAGCGTGGGTGACAGCAGCGCCGACGGCCCCGGCGGCGTCCGGGGTGGCACCGGGAGCAGCAGCCCGGACGGTGCCGGTGGCCGTGGCAGCGCCGACGACGGCACCGAGGCGGCCGCCGGGGCCGCAGGACGTCCCGGCGGCGCGCCGGTGGTACTCACCGGCCACGGTGCCGCGGTGCGGGCGGCCGCGCTGAGCCCCGACGGCACGATCGCCGCGACCGGCGACGACCACGGCCGGATCCTGTTGTGGGACACCACCGGCGTCGACGGCGGCGGGGGCCGGCCGGGCCTGCCGGCCGCGGTCGGCGCGATCGCCGTCACCGGGGATCTGGTCGTCTCCGCCGCCCGGGACGCCGGGGTGCTCCTGGCCCGCGACCGGCACACCGGCGACGAGCGCTGGCGGTGCTCGACGGCCGCCGGGCACGTCTGGTCGGACACCGGCGGCAGCCGGCTGTTCACGGTCGCCGGCGGCAACGCGCACCGGATCGACGAGCGGCACGCGACCACCGGCGTCCGTGCCGGATCGGTCGGGGTGAACGGCGCCGTGCTGACCGGGCGGGGCACGCTCGTCGTGGTCGGCGGCAGCGGCCAGGGCGCCGACCGGGTCGCCGTCGCGGACGCCCGCACCGGCCGGGAGTTCCGCTCGGTCCGGCTGCCCGGACCGGTCCGCCGGGCCGCGCTCACCCCGGGCGGCAGCACCGTCCTGCTCGGTTCGGACACCGCCCTCGTCGTGTGGCGCACCGCGTCCGGCGAGCTGCTGGAGGCGCCGCTGCCCGGCTCGCAGCTGGCCGGCGTCGCGCTCGACGACGACGGCTGCCACGCGGTCGCCGCCGACGCCGACGGCCGGGTGCACGTCTGGACGGTCGGGGCGGCCACCGTGACGACGCTCCGGGCCGATCCGGTGCTGCTGCGGGCGGTGGCCGGGCTGGCCGGGCACCGGGCCGTCACCGCGGGCTCCGGCGGCAGCGTCCTGCTGTGGGACCTGGCCGGTGCCGGGCTGCTCGGCCGGGCCCCGCTGGACGCCCCGCTCACCGCGGTGGCCGCGGTCGCCGGCACGATCGTCGTCGGCGACGCCTGCGGCGACACGCACTGCCTGGACGTGCTGGAGGGGGCGCCGCTGCCGGTCGGCACGATCCCGGAGCAGGGCGCCGGCGCGCCCGGCCCGGCGGCGGTCCCGGAGCAGGGCACCGGGGCGACTGGATCGGCGGCGATCCCGGCGGCGCGGGGATCCCGCGCGGCCGCGATCCCCGGACAACGCGCACCCGGGCAGGGCGAGCCCGGCGGCACGGCGGCGGACCGGCCGGGGGCCGGACCGGTGCCCGCAGCGGCGGGCGCCGAGCCGGGGGATCCCGCAGCGGGCGCGGCCGATGCGCAGGAGGGCGAGCGGGCGGACTCCGGACCGGCAGGGGAAGGGGAGCCCACGGAGGCGGGGCCGGCCACCGGCCGGACCCCGCTGCTCCGCAGGCTGCTGCGGAGCTGACCCCAGGTCAGGACGGCAGGATGTACCCGCCGAACTTGTCCCGCAGCGTCTTCTTGGAGAACTTGCCGACACTGGTCTTGGGCACCTCGTCGATGAACTCGACGGCGTCCGGCAGCCACCACTTGGCGACCCGCGGGGCCAGGAAGTCGATCAGCTCGTCCGCGGTGAGCTGCTCGCCGTCCTTCACCACGACGCAAGCCAGCGGGCGTTCCACCCACTTCTCGTGCGGGACGGCGATGACCGCCGCCTCGGCGACCTTCGGGTGCGCCATGATCTCGTTCTCCAGCTCCACCGAGCTGATCCACTCGCCGCCGGACTTGACCAGGTCCTTCGTGCGGTCGACCAGCTTGACGTAACCGAGCCGGTCGACCACCGCGACGTCCCCGGTGCGCAGCCAGCCGTCGTCGGTGAACTGGCCACCGTCGCCCTCGCCGCGGTAGTACTCCCGGGCGATCCACGGCCCGGCGGCCTGCACCTCACCGGTGGACGTGCCGTCCCACGGCTGCTCCTCGCCGGTGTCCGGGTCGGCGATCCGCAGCTCCACCAGCGGGACGGCCGGGCCCTGCAGTGCGCGGACGTCGGCCCGCTCGTCCTCGGACAGCTCGTCGTGCGCGGCGCGCAGCACCCCGAGCGCCGCCAGCGGCGAGGTCTCGGTCATCCCCCAGCCCTGCAGCAGCGGCAGCCCGGTCGCCTCGCGGAATCCCTCGGACAGCGACCTCGGCACCGCCGAGCCGCCGCACAGGATGGCGCGCAGCGACGACACGTCGTACTCGCCGAGCTTGGGCAGCAGGCCCATCCAGATCGTCGGGACGCCGGCCGCGAGGGTCACCCGGTGCTCGGCGACCAGGGCGAGGATCGCGTCGGGGGTCATCCCGGGCCCGGGCAGCACCAGCGACGACCCGGCCAGCAGGCAGCCGTAGGGCAGGCCCCAGGCGTTGGCGTGGAACATCGGGACGACGGGCAGCACCACGTCGCGCTCGCGGAGCCCGACGCCGTCGGCGAACAGCGTCGCCAGCGAGTGCAGCAGCGTGGAGCGGTGCGAGTAGACGACGCCCTTGGGGTTGCCGGTGGTGCCGGAGGTGTAGCACATGGCGGCGGCGGTGTTCTCGTCGTCGACGGTGAACCGGCCGGTCGCCGGGGACGCGGCGGCCAGCAGCTGCTCGTAGTCCGACACCCGGGGGTCGTCCGGGATCTCGGGACCCGCGCCGTCGTCGATGACGACGATGTGCCGGACCGTCTCCAGCCGGTCGACGTGCGGCCAGAACAGGCCCAGCAGCGACCGCTCGACGAACACGACCTCGTCGCCGGCGTGGTTCGCCACGTACACCAGCTGGTCGGGGAACAGGCGCAGGTTCAGCGTGTGCAGCACCCGGCCGGTGCACGGCACCGCCAGGTAGAGCTCCAGGTGCCGGGCGCTGTTCCAGCAGAACGTGCCGACCCGGCCGTCCGGCGAGATCCCGAGCGTGTCGAGCACGGTCGCCAGCCGCCGGACCCGGACGGCCCAGTCGGCGATCGTGGTCGTCTCCGTCGTACCCGCGGGGGTCGCGGTGATCAGTTCCTTGTGCCCGAAGTACTGCTCCGCGCGATGGAAGATGTGCGGCAGCGTGAGCGGGCGGTCCTGCATCAGTCCGAGCATCGGTGCTCCTGGCGACGTGGTGTCCGGTGAGGTCGGTCACCGCGAGATTACCGCCGCCGCGGCGGGACACCGGATGTTCCGGGCATTCCGTACGGAGCAACGTGGGTACGCCCTCCGGCGCAACGGGCGTCCCGCCGTGCCACGGACGGAGCGGGTGTCCTAATCTTTCCCGGTGCCCGCCGCCCGATCGGTTGGCGGACATGGTCGATGGGTCGAGCAGCCGGCCCGGCGTCCTCCGTCGGAGGACGGTTTCGCGCACGTACGAGGTGCCGCGGGCCGCGCCGGGCGGTACCCCCGACCTGCGCCGTCCCGGCCGGCGGAGGTCAGAGATGTCGACCGGAGTCTCGGGTCGCCGGGTCCTGCACGGATGCCGCGACGACCCCGCCTTCCGGGCGACCCGCTCGGCCTACCTGATCCTCGATCGCGACCTGTGCATCGTCGCCGCGAACCCGGCGTACTGCGACGCGACGCTGCGCGCGCCCGGCGAGCTCACCGAGCAGCTCATGTTCGAGGCGTTCCCGGACAACCCGGACCTGCCGGGGGCCGACGGCGTCGCGAACCTGACGGCCTCGCTGGAACGCGTGCTGCGCCACGGCCGTCGCGACCCGATGCCGGTGCAGCGCTACGACGTGCCCGGCCCGTCCGGGACGACCGGCTTCGTCGAACGGGTGTGGCTGCCGGTGAACTCGCCGCTGCGCTGCCCGGACGGGCAGGTGATCGGGATACTGCACCACGTCGAGAACGTGACGGGCCTGCTGACCGGCGGTGCCGGGGACGGCAGCGGCGCCGTGGCGCTGGCCCGCGCGCTGGACGCCGAGAACGCCGTGCTGCGCGCCCGGTTCGACCGGCACACCAGCATCGAGCAGGCCAAGGGCATGCTGATGGCGCAGCGCCGGTGCACCGCGGACGAGGCGTTCGGCCTGCTCCGGACGATCTCGCACGAGACCAACACGAAGCTCTACGCGGTGGCCGACGCCCTGCTCGCGGAGCTCGACGGCTAGCCGGGTTCAGCCGCGGACGACCAGCACCGGGCACTGCGCGTGCCGCAGCACGGCCTGCCCGACCGAGCCGAGCACCAGCCCGGCGAGCCCGCCCCGCCCGCGCGACCCGACGACGACCAGGCCGGCGTCCGCCGAGCCCTGGACCAGCGCGTGCGCGGGCCGGTCCTGGACGACGACACGGTCCACCTCGACGTCGGGGTACTTGCCGGACCATCCGGCCAGCCGCTCGGCGAGCAGCGCCCGCTCCTCGGTCTCCCACGCCTGGTGGTCGACCAGGACGGCGACCGCCGGATCGACGACGACGTCGGACCAGGCGTGCAGCGCGCGCAGCCGGACCGCGCGCCGGGACGCCTCCTCGAACGCGATCCCGACGGCGGCCTCGCCGGCCGGCGACCCGTCGACGCCGAGCAGCACCGGCAGGCCGGAGTCCGGCGCCCGGTCGCCGCGCACCACCAGCACCGGCGACTCGCCGTGCGCGGCCAGCGTGACCGCGACCGAGCCGACCAGCAGCCCGGTGAACCCGCCCAGCCCGCGGCTGCCCACCACGGTGAGCACCGCCGAGCGGGACTCGTCGGTGAGCACCTGCCCGGGATAGCCGGTGCGCAGCTCGGTGCCGATTTCGACGCCCGGCGCCGCGCCGGCGGCCACCTCGGCGGCCACCTCCAGGGTTCCCCGCTGCGACGTCACCACCTGGTCCCTGTAGGCGGCGGTCAGGCCCATGTCGTGCCGCGGTGCGGCCGGCAGTGGGGTGAACACCGCGACCAGGCGCAGCGGGACGTTCCGGGACGCGGCCTCGGCGGCCGCCCAGCGGACCGCGTCGAGCGCGGACTCCGACCCGTCGACACCGACCACGACCGGCCCGGTCTGCTGTGCTGCCATGCTCGCGCTCCTCCCCCGGCCGCCGGTCGGGTCCGGTCCGCCCGGTCCCCAGGATGGCACCGCGCGGCCGGTCCGCGCCCGGGCCGTCCGGCCCCACGGCGGGGGACCGACGGTCCCGTCGCGGATGCCCGCAGTGGACCGTTGCGGCACGATGAGTGACCGCACGTGGATCATCGGAGGCGACATGACCGAACCCCGCCCGACCGGTCCGGCCCGGCCAGGGGGCACCCTCACCGGCCGCTACCTGCTGGTGCTCGGGGACGACCTGCTGGGTGACGACGACGCGGCGGCCCGGACCTGCGTGCAGGAGCTGACCGGGCTGGCCGACGTCACCAGCAGCCGGGACTCCCCGGCCGGCGGCCATCCGGTCCTGCTGGCCCGGCTCGGGGTCGCGGTCGCCGAGCTCGACCCGGAGCGGCTGCGGACCGCCCGCGCGGACCCGCGGCTGGTCGCCGTCGAACCGGAGCGGGTGCAGCGCGCGCTGGGTACCGGACCCGGCGTGTCCGCCGAGTACCTGCGGGGCTTCGCCGACGCCGCCACCTTCCTGCGCGACCGGGCGGCCGCCGGCGAGACCGCCGGGGCGCCCGCGCCGGCGCAGTTCGCCGACACCGACCAGCTGACCTGGGGGCTGCAGGCCACCGGCGTCGACGCGGCGACCGAAACCGGCGCCGGGATCGGCGTGGCCGTGCTGGACACCGGTCTCGATCTCGGCCATCCGGACATCGCGGGCCGCGACATCGAGTCCCGCTCGTTCGTCGACGGGCAGCAGGTGCAGGACGCCCAGGGGCACGGCACGCACTGCGTCGGCACCGCCTGCGGCCCGCTCGCCCCGGGCTCGGGCCGCCGCTACGGCGTCGCCCACGAGGCCCGGATCCTGGTCGGGAAGGTGCTCGGCGACGACGGGTCCGGCACCGACGCCGGGATCCTCGAGGGCATCGAGTGGGCGATCACCAGCGGCGCGCAGATCGTGTCGCTGTCGCTCGGCGCTGACCTCGACGAGGTGTCCGCCGCCTACGAGAACGCGGGCCGGCGGGCGCTCGACTCCGGGGTGCTGATCATCGCCGCGGCCGGGAACAACGCCGAGCGCTCGGCCGGGAACGTCGGATTCGTCGGCGTCCCGGCGAACAGCCCGTCGATCATGGCGGTCGGCGCGGTGGACGCCGCGCTCGCGATCGCCGACTTCTCCGCGGCGAGCTCGGCGGTCGACGGCGGGCAGGTCGACATCGCGGGCCCGGGGGTGGATGTCTACTCGTCCTGGCCGATGCCGCAGCGCAACGACACGATCTCCGGGACGTCGATGGCCACCCCGCACGTGTCCGGGATCGCCGCGCTGCTGTCCCAGCGCACCGGGGCCCGCGGCCGGGACCTGTGGACCGGGCTCACCCAGGCCGCGCAGCGGCTCCCGCTACCCTCGGGCGACGTCGGCGCGGGACTGGTCCGCGCGGTGGGTGGCTGAGATGACCCGGGTGCTGGTCTCGGTCGCCCCCGGGCACGAGCCGGACGACGTGGCCGCCGCCTGCGCGGCGGCGGGACTGCAGGTGGAGAAGGTGCTGCACGCGGTCGGCGTGGTCGTCGGGACCTGCGACGACGAGCACCCGCCGGACCTGGCCGGGCTGCCCGGGGTGGGCGGGGTGGAACCGGACGGCGAGGTGCGCCTGGACGACCGGTGATCACGCCCGGGCGGCCAGTCGGGCCCGGGCCAGCTCGTCGGCGTCGGCGGGCCGGGGGGCCGGAAGGACGTCGGGCAGGCTCATGGGATCTCCACGGGACGGCGGCAGCAGCGGTCCGGGGTCGGGACCGCCGGAACCAGTGCAGCGCCCGGGCCGCGGGCGGTGCAAGATCCGGACGTGAACGGGCGGGTGAGACGCAACGATCGGCGGTGCCGGGGCGCAGCGGTGCCGGATCGTTGTGCAGCCCGGATTATCCGGTCGACGGGAGTCGCCACAGCACCTACCGTGGTCGGTGATCGCACGGGCCGTCATCCATCCGGCCCTGATGCCGGGCGCCGCCCGCGACCCGCCCGGCGCCGTCCGCACGACCGGACGGCGCTACCGGGCACCGACCTCCGACGAATCGATCACGACCGTGCACGCCTCACTGCTCCGACCCGACGACCCCTCCGTCCGCGACGCCGTCCACCGGCTCACCGCCGAGTTCGCCGGTCACCGGCTGCCCGCCCCGCTCGTCGAGAGCGTCGTGCGGGGCTCCCGCGACGATCTCGACTCCGTCCCCGCGCCCGCGCTGCCCGAGATGGTGGAGCGGCTGGCCCGGCAGCGGCTGATCGAGCACGTGGGCTGACCCGGCGCGGGCGCCGGACGGCTCGGCGGGCCGGTCAGGAGCCGGCCCGGCGCGCACCGCGCTGTCGCTGAGCCGCCGGGTCGACGTGCCCCCGGTCGTCGGTTACGAGGACCTGCGGATCTTCGTCGCGCTGCGGGACCTGGCCGACTCGGCGAACGGCCGCCGGTTCGCCGAGGAGGTGCTCGCCCCGCTGCGCCGCGCCGCGGGGCACCAGGGCAGCCTGGAGAACGTCGTGCTCGCCTACATCGCCGAGTCCGGGAACCTGAACCCGGCAGCCCGGCAGCCCGGCGGCTCGGGCTGCACCGGAACACGACGCTGTACAAGCTGGACCGGGTGTCCCGGGCGATGGGCATGGACACCCGGTCGGCCGACACCCAGTTCATGGTGTGGCCGGCCCACCACGTCGACACCCTGACCCGGGTCACCGACGACCTGGACGCGGAGCTGGCGCCGCCACCGTCGGAGGACCTCACCGGGTGATCGCCACCCGGTGGAGGATCGGTGCCGTGTGCGGCACCGATCCCCCACCGTCCCGCGATCACCCGTCCGCTCTGAGCGGAACGGCCGCGACACTCCGCCCGGCCGCACCTAGGCTCCCCCCATGGAACCCCGGCCGACCCCCGAACCGCTGTGGCGGCACCTGCTCGGCGACCAGCTCCGGGCGGCGCGCCGCCGGCGCGGCGACACGCTGGAGGAGACCGCGCGGCGGGCCGGGATCTCGCCGCAGTACCTCTCCGAGATCGAGCGCGGGCGCAAGGAGCCCTCCAGCGAGATGATCGCGGCGGTGGCCGGGGCGCTGGAGCTGACGCTGGCCGAGCTGACCCGCGCCGTCGCCGGGACGCTGCGCGGGCCGACCTGCCGGGCGGCGTACGCACTGGCGGCGTGAGGGCTGGGCTCACCGGTCCGCCAGGACGGTGTCGAGCAGCCCGTAGTCGCGCGCCGCGGCCGCGGTGAAGATCCGGTCGTGGTCGGTGTCGGCACGCAGTGTCCCGACGCTCTGCCCGGTGTGCCGCGACAGGATCGACTCGATGTCGGCCCGGATCCGGACGAGCTCGTCGGCCTGCAGGATCAGGTCCGGGATCGTGCCGCGGCCCTGCGCGGCGGGCTGGTGCAGGATCACCCGCGCGTGCGGCAGCGCGGCGCGCTTGCCCTCCGCGCCCGCGGCGAGCAGCACCGCGCCGACCGCGACCGCCTGCCCGACGCAGGTGGTGGCGACCGCCGGGCGGATGTGCCGCATGGTGTCGTAGATCGCGAGCATCGCGCTCGGGTCGCCGCTGTCGCAGTTGACGTAGAGCTGGATGTCCCGCTCCGGGTCGTCGGCCTCCAGGTAGAGCAGCTGGGCGATCAGCGCGTTCGCCACCCCGGAGTCGATGCCGGTGCCCAGGTAGACCACCCGCTCGGTGAGCAGGTGCGAGTAGACGTCCATGATCCGCTCGCCGCGCGGGTTCTGGGCGATCACGTTCGGAATGGTGTAGCTGCTCACCGGACGGCCCCGAAGCCGGCGGGCAGCGAGCTGCGGCGCGGCGCGATCTCGTCGAACCGGGAGACCACGGCGTCGACGAAGCCGTACTCGAGCGCCTCGGTGGCGGAGTACCAGCGGTCGTGCAGCGAGTCGGTGAAGATCCGCTCGATCGGCTGGCCGGTGTCCCGGGCGATCAGCCCGAGCACGGTGTCCCGGGTGTGCCGCAGGTCGTCGGCCTGCAGCTCGATGTCCACCGCGGTGCCGCCGATCCCGGCCGAGCCCTGGTGCATCAGGACCCGGGAGTGCGGCAGCGCGCGCCGCTTGCCGGGGGTGCCCGAGGACAGCAGGAACTGCCCGGCGCTGTAGGCGATCCCGAGGACCAGCGTGGACACGTCGCACGGGACCAGCCGGATGACGTCGCGCAGCGCCAGCATCGCCGGGACCGAACCGCCCGGCGAATGGATCCACAGCGCGACGTCGCTGTCCGGGCCGGTCGCGGCGAGCGTGATCAGCTGGGTGGCGAGCAGGGTGCCGTTGTCGTCGTCCAGCGGGCCGTCGAGCACGAGGACGCGCTGGTCGAACAGGTCACGGCGGGCCCGCTCGTCGAACAGTGGGGTGTCGGTCATGGACCCACCGTGCCGGGCGCGGTCGCCCGATGGTCGCGGTTCTGCCGACGGCAGCTTCGCCCAGGGCGTAACCGCGGGTCAGGGATGCAGTCCGGCGAACAGCAGGGTGGTGTAGGTGGCGACGACGTCGTCGGTGTCCTCGTCGGCGCTGCCCCTGATCCAGCCGCTGACGCCGTTGAGCATGTCGAGGATGCCCAGCGCGGCCAGGGTGGGGTTGAGCTCCCGGAACTCGCCGCTGCGCATCCCGGCGGCGAGCACGTCGCGCACCCGGCGGTGGTAGTAGTGCAGGTAGCCGTCGATGTCCGCGCGGTGCTCGGCGGTGAGCGCCGGCCGCTCGTGCAGCCCGACCAGGTACTCGACGTGCCGGTGCAGCAGGTGCCGGACGTGCGCCCGGACGAGCGCGGTCAGCCGCTCGGTGGGAGTCCCGGCGGCGTCGAGCAACGGCAGGTTCTGCTCGACCGGTTCCCGGGTCACCGTCAGGCAGATCGCGTAGAGGATCTCCTCCTTGGAGGAGAAGTGGTGGTACAGGCTGGCGCTGCGGATCCCGATGGTGGTGGCGATGTCGCGCATCCCGACGGCGGCGTAGCCCTGGTCGGCGAAGATCCGGGCCGCGGCGCTGACGATCTCGGTCCGCCGCTGGGCGGTGGGCTTCCTGCGGCCGGCCGGTTCCTGCACGGGGCCCAGTGTGGCGGGCGACCGCGGCGACGGCGCCGGAAGGCCGGTCATCGGGCGACGGCCGGCGCGGCGCGCTCGACGTGGAAGTCCGCGAGATCGGCCTCGTGCGTCATCCGCCAGTAGTCGACGACCTGCCAGGGCATCGTCGAGACGATCCGGCCGGCGGCGTTGCGGTACCAGTTGGTCATCCCGGGATGGGTCCACAGCATGCGGGCGTGCGCCTCGTCGTGCCGGCGGGTGTACTCGCGCTCCACCTCGGCCCGCACCTCGACGGCCCGCAGGTCGTCGCGGACCATCCGGCGCAGCAGGTCGACGATGTAGCGGACCTGGCACTCCGCGACGGTGATGAAGCTGCCGCCGTGGCCGAGTGCGGTGCCCGGGCCGCAGGTGAGGAACAGGTTGGGGAAGCCGGGCACGGTGATCCCGAGGTGCGCGTGCGCATCCTGCGGTCCCCAGACGTCGGCCAGCCGCACCCCGGCCCGGCCCCGGATCTCGATCGGCCACAGGAAGCGGTGCGTGTGGAAGCCGGTGGCCAGGACGATCACGTCGGCCCCGGTCACCGTGCCGCCGTCGCCGACCAGGCCGGTCGGGGTGATCTCGGCGACCCCCTCGGCGACCAGCTCCACGTCGTCCCGGCGCAGCGTGCGGTACCAGCCGTTGTCCAGCAGCATCCGCTTGCCGAACGGCGGGTAGTCGGGCAGCGACTTCGCCACCAGGTCCGGCCGGCCGGCCAGCTCGGACTCCAGGTAGCGGGTGAAGACGCGGCGGTGCGCGTCGTTGACGGCGTTGACCGAGCGGTCCGGGTGCTCCCAGTCCGGGTCGACCTGCAGGCTCGGGTGGACCCGGTCGTTGACGTTCCACGCCAGCCGGGCCCGGTACCAGCCCCGGTAGTACGGGACCCGGTTCATCAGCAGGTGCACGGCCTCGTCGATGCGCTCGAAGTAGACGTCGCTGGGCGCGATCCACTGCGGCGAGCGCTGGTAGACGGTCAGCGCTCCGGCCGTGTCCGCGATCGCCGGGACGACCTGCATGGCGCTGGCACCGGCCCCGACGACGGCGACCCGGCGGCCGGTCAGGTCCAGGCCGGACGGCCACCGGGCGGTGTGGAAGATCGGCCCGGTGAAGGTGTCCAGGCCGGGGATCTCCGGCACCCGGGGCCGGTTCAGCGCCCCGGTGGCGCTGATCAGCACGGACGCGGTGACGGTGTCGCCGTCGGCGGTGCGCACCGTCCAGGTCGCGTCCCGTTCGTCGTAGTCGGCGGCGACGACCTCGGTGCCGAACCGGATCACCCGGCGCAGGTCGTAGGCGTCGGCGATCCCGCGCAGGTACTCCTCGACCTCGTCGCGCTTGCCGAAGTGGGTGCTCCAGTCCCTCGGCGCGAAGGAGTAGGAGTAGAGGTGGCTGGGCGTGTCGACGCCCGCTCCGGGATAGGTGTTCTCCCACCAACCGCCGCCGACCTCGGCGTTCTTCTCCAGCACGACGTGCTCGACGCCCGCCTCGCGCAGCCGGATCGCGGCCAGCATGCCGGACACGCCGGCCCCGATGATCACCGCGGTGATGCCGGTCGGCCCGATCGGGAGGGCCGGGGGCCGGGTGAAGCCGAGGTCCTCGGCGAGCATCTCGGCGTAGTCGGGCGTCGCCGGCTCCCCGTTGGCCAGGCTCAGCAGCTCCCGCATCAGCTCGCCGGTGGGGGCCGGGATCGCGACCGGGGTGCCCTGCTCGTGCGCGAGGACGGCGTCGAGCACCGCCTGCCGGATCTCGGCGGCCACCTCGGGGGCGAAGCCGCCGGAGTCGTTGTCGTCCATCCCCCGGCTGCGGGTGGGCCGGTAGGGCTCGGCCAGCCACCGGCGGTCCCCGGTGAGCTGCACGAGCACCGGAAGCAGCGAGGGCAGGTTGGCGTGCTCGAGCGCGCGGGCGAGCTCGGCGCCGGTGGTCGCGGACATGCGCTCCCCTACGGTCAACTTAAATCTAACAGCGGATAGGTTAGGTCGCCCCGCCTCCGGCGTCCAGTGCCCAGTCCTGCCGTCATCTGGGCTCTTGACACCCCCGGGGAGTCGCAGCAGTATCGCCGCCAGAAACCTAACTGTGGATAGGTAGGAGTTGGCGATGGAGCTGACCGAGGCCATGCGGACCGTGGGTACCTGCCGGTACTTCACCGACCAGCCGGTTCCGGACGAGGTGCTGCACCGGGCGTTCGAGGTCGCGCGGTTCGGCCCGCAGGGCGGCAACCGCCAGCCGGTGCGCTGGGTGGTGGTGCGCGACGCCGCGCGCAAGCAGGCGCTCGCGGACCTGTACCTGCCGATGTGGAAGGCCTATCTCGGTGCCATCGGGGACGGCACGGTCAACGTCGGCGCGCTGCCGAAGACCGTGCGGGACGCCGACCACTTCGCGGAGAACCTGGCGAGGGTGCCGGCGATCGTCGTCGTCTGCGCCGAGATCGACGGCCTGCACCCGACCGACCTGGAGCTCGACCGGCTCTCCGTGGTCGGCGGCGCCTCGATCTACCCGACTGTGCAGAACCTCTGCCTGGCGCTG
Organism: Pseudonocardia sp. NPDC046786; assembly: GCF_040645415.1. Taxonomy (NCBI): domain Bacteria; kingdom Bacillati; phylum Actinomycetota; class Actinomycetes; order Pseudonocardiales; family Pseudonocardiaceae; genus Pseudonocardia; species Pseudonocardia sp. NPDC046786. Next base: position 17,666 of record NZ_JBEYYF010000022.1, read on the forward strand.
CGCGACCAGGGTGTCGGCTCGGCCGTCACCACGCTGCTCTGCCACCACGAGGAGAAGGTGCGCGAGCTGCTGGAGGTCCCGGACGGGGTGCTCACCGCCGCGCACGTCGCGATCGGCTACCCGGCCAAGGGCTTCCCGAGCAGGCTGACCCGGTCCGCGGTGGAGGACACGGTCTCGGCCGAGACCTACGGCAGGCCGTTCTTCGCGGCCTCGGCCGTCTGACCGCCCGCCCGACCGCACCAGCCCGAAGGACTCCCCCGTGGCCGATCTCGCCCCGCACCACCGCACCCTGCTGGGTCGCGCGACCATCGGCGACCAGCTGCGCCGGCACGCCAGGACCCGGCCGGACAAGGTCGCGTTCGTCGCCTACGCGGTCGACGGTACCCGCACCGAGACGACCTACGCGCAGCTCGACGAGCGCGCCAACCGGTACGCGCACCTGTTCACCTCGCGCGGCATCGGGCACGGCGACCGGATCGCGTCGATGGCGCGCAACAGCGTGGAGGTCGTCGCGGCCTACTACGGCGCGCTGAAGATCGGCGCGGCGTTCACCGGCGTCAACCCGCTGTACCGGGAGGCCGAGATCGGCCATCAGCTGCGGCACAGCCGGGCCCGGCTGGTGCTCACCGACGAGGCGTTCGCCGGGCCGGTCGCCGCCGTGCTCCCCGACGGCGCCGGGCAGCTCGGCTACGGGCCGGAGCTCGACCGGCTGCTCGCCGCCCGGCCCACCGACGAGCCGGTGGCCGATCTCGACGAGAACGACGTCGCGCTGGTCGTCTACACCTCCGGCACCGAGGCCGCGCCGAAGGGCGTGCTCATCCCGCACCGCAACTACCTCGCGTCCACCGCCCCGGCGTGGGGCTGGGGGCTGGCGACCGGGCCCGACGACACCTGGCTGTTCGTGATGCCCTTCCACACGATCGCCGGGCTCGGCTCGATGACCAGCCTCACCCTGATGGGCGCCACCCTGGTGCTGCCCGCCACGGCGGACCCGGCGACCGCGGTCGGCATCATCGGCCGGGAACGGGTCACCGTGATCGCCCAGACGCCGACCTTCTACATCGCGCTGGCCGGGCAGGACGGGTTCGGCCCGGAGTCGGTCGGACAGGTCCGCCGCTGCATGACCTACGGCGGGCAGATCCCGCCGCACGTCATCGAGGCCTGGTCCGCCGTGGCGCCGGAGGTGCTGTGGGGCACCTACTGGGGCCAGTCCGAGCTCTCCCAGCTGGGCACCGTCGGCTTCTTCCGCACGCTCGACGACGTGCCCGGCGGCGACCCGACCTGGATCGGGAAGCCGGTCACCCACCTGGAGATCCGGGTGGTCGACGCCGAGGACCGGGACGCCGAGGTCGGCGAGCTGATCTGCCGGACCCCCTCGGCGATGCTCGGCTACCTCGACGATCCGGAACGCACCGCCGAGGTGTTCCGGGACGGCTGGGTGCGCACCGGGGACATGGTCCGGATCGACGCCGAGGGGAACCTGTTCTTCCACGACCGGCTCAAGGACATGATCAAGTCGGGTGGGATGAACGTGTCCAGCCAGGAGGTCGAGCGGGTGGTCCACGAGCACCCGGCGGTCGCCAGGGCGGCGGTCGTCGGGATGCCGGACCCGTACTGGTCGGAGGCGGTGACCGCGTTCGTCGTCGTGCAGCCCGGCCGGGAGCTGGAGCCCGACGAGCTGATCGCGCACTGCCGGGAGCGGCTGGCCGTCTACAAGGTGCCCAAGGCGGTGCACCTGGTCGAGGAGCTGCCGGTCGATCCGCAGGGCAAGATCCTCAAGCGCCGGCTCCGGGACGGCGCACCCGCCTGAGCCGGGCCGGGCCGGGCGGTCACGGCCCGGTGCCGATCCGGTCCAGCTCGGCCAGGTCCTGCCCGGTCAGCACGGTCCCGGCGGCGGCGTTCTCCCGCAGGTGCGCCACCGACGACGTGCCGGGGCTCAGCAGAATGTTCGGCGAGCGCTGCAGCAGCCAGGCCAGCGCGACCGCCATCGGGCCGACGCCCCGGCGGGCCGCCACGCCGGCGAGCAGCGAGGGCTGCAGCGGGATGAACCCGCCCAGCGAGAAGAACGGCACGTAGGCGATGCCGGCGGGAGCGAGCTCGTCGATCAGGCCGGGGTCAGCCCGAAGATGCTCATCCAGACCCTGCGCTCGCTGGTGCGCGACGGCCTGCTCACCCGCACCGCGACGGCGACCGTGCCGGTGACCGTCAGCTACGAGCTCACCGACCTGGGCCGCGCAGAGCGGCTCGACGTGCCGGGAGTGCACCGGTACCGGCAGGCCGGGCGGGCGCGCACGGCGCCGCCGACCGATGAGTCCGCGCCGCGGCGGCGGTCCACCCGGTGAACAGCCCACGACCGAGGGGACCCGCCATGACCACGAACGCCCGGCCACCCGTCGTCGACGCCGAGACCTGGCAGCGCGAGCTCGCCGCGCTGCGGGCGCGGGAGAAGGCCGCCACCCGCGAGCTCGACGCGATCGCCGCGCAGCGCCGCCGGCTGCCGATGGTGCAGATGCCCGACTACCTGCTCGACGGCGCGGACGGCCCGGTCCGGCTCGCCGACGTCTTCGACGGCCGCTCCCAGCTGATCGTCTACCACCACATGTGGCACCCGGGTGCGCAGTGGCAGTGCGGCGGCTGCACCGGCTTCACCTCGCAGTTCACCCGGCTGGAGTTCCTCGCGAACATCGACGCCCGGTTCGTGGTCGTCACCCAGGGGCCGATCGACGAGGCGCTCGCCTACGCCGAGCGGGTCGGGAACACGATGACCTGGTACTCCACCGCGAACAGCCCGTTCGGCGCCGACGTCGGCGCGCCGCCGGACGGCGGGTTCGCGGTCAACGTCTTCCTGCGCGACGGCGCGGACGGCCGGGACACCGTGTACCGGACCTGGCACACCGACGGGCGCGGCACCGAGCAGCTGTCCTACACGTTCCCGCTGGTCGATCTGCTCCCCTACGGCCGGCAGGAGGTGTGGCAGGACTCGCCGGACGGGTGGCCGCAGTCGCCGACCTACCACTGGTGGCCGGACTCGCCGGACATCGCCGCGGCCTACGGCGGCGCCCGGACGTGAGGTCGTCCGGGCGCCGCCGGTGCCGGCTCAGCGCGGGCGTCCCGCGACGCCGGCCGCCGACCGGGCCCGGACGTCGTCGGCCGAGCAGAAGCCCCGGCCGGACCGCTTGAGGCACAGCAGCCCGAGCAGCCGGCCCCGGTCGTCGACGACGGCGAGCCGGCGGATCCCGGCCCGGCGCATCTCCCGGTGCACCGCACCGAGGTCCGCGCCGGGCCGGACGACGCGCCCGGCCAGCGCGCCGAGCCCGGCCGCGGCCGCGCGGGGATCGGCGGTCGCCAGGTCGGCCCGTTCGACCACCGCGCGGAGCACGCCGCGGTCGACGACGAGCAGGGCGTGCACGTGCTCGTCGCGGAACATCCGCCGGGCGGCGGCGACCGTGGTGCCGGGCGGGCACACCTTCGGCTCCCGCAGCATCCCGTCCGCGACCCACCGCGGCTGCGCCGCGACCGGTTCGGCGAGCGTCATCCCGCTGCGGGGTCGGCCGCCGCCTCCACCTGGACGAGATTGTCGGAGTAGACCCCGGCGTTCCCGAGCTCGTTGTGCCGGTCCAGGGTGATGGTGTTGACGGTGCTGCCGGACGCCTTGTCCTGCCAGTGCCCGACGTTGGCCATCACCAGGCCGGGCAGCACGATGTCCTCGACCACCGCCGGCCCGCGGAACTCCCCGCGGTCGTTGAACACCCGGACCGGGTCGCCGGTGGCGATGCCGCGCTCGGTGGCGTCCACCGGGTGGATCCAGACCCGCTGCTCGCCCTGCACGTCCTGCTTGTCCGCGGCGTTCGCGTACTGGCTGTTGAGGAACGCGTGCGGCTTCGGCGAGACGATCGAGAGCGGGTAGCGCTGCGCCAGCTCCGGATCGGAGGCGGCGGACTCGAATGGCGGAACGTAGTCGGGCAGCGGGTCCAGGTACCCGCCGGGCTGGAACGCCTCGTACATCGACCGCCACACCGGCACCACGAAGTTGCCGCCCTCGGCGAGCGAGGACCGGAACTCGCACCTGCCCGACGGGGTCGGGAAGTTGCCCTCGGCGTGCGGGGCGCGCTCGTGCGGCAGGCCGACGTTCAGCCGGGCCCAGCCGGTCTCGACCAGCGAGTCGTAGGTGATGCCCTGCAGCGCGGGCGCGTCCCAGTCGTGGAAGTCGCGCAGCATCTGCTCGTCGGTGCGGTCCCAGTAGTCGTCGGTGAAGCCCATCGTCGCGGCGAGCCTGCGGAACAGCTCGGAGTTGGGCACGCACTCCCCCGGCGGCGCGATCGCCGGCTGGTTCAGCGAGATGTAGAGGTGCCCCCAGGTGACCATGATGTCGAGCTGCTCGGCCTGCATCGTCGCGGGCAGCACCAGATCGGCGAACTTCGCGGTGTCGTTGACGAAGTGGTCGCTGACCACGGTGAACAGGTCCTCGCGGGCGAGACCGGCCATCGTCTTGGCCTGGGCGGGACCCTGCGAGACCGGGTTGGAGTTGTAGACGAACAACGACATGATCGGTGGGTCGAGCTCCATCTCACCGGTCAGCGCCATGCCGAGGTCCAGCTCGTTGATCACCCGGGTGCCCTCGGGGATCCACTCCGGCATGCAGATCTTGTCGAACAGCGTGGGGAACTCCCAGATCGGCATCTCCATGGTGCCGCCGCCGACGTGCCGCCACGCCCCGACCAGCGCCGGCAGGCAGGTGATGGCCCGGATCGCCTGGCCGCCGCCGCGGCTGCGCTCGATCGCGACGCCCTGCCGGATCGCCGACGGCTGGCTGGTGGCGTACTCGCGGGCCAGCGTGCGGACGTCGTCGGCCGGGATCCCGGTGATCTCCTCCACCCGCTCGGGCGGGTACTGCGCGGCGCGTTCGGCGAGCTCGTCGAAACCGACCGTGTACCGCTCGACGTAGTCGGTGTCGACCAGCCCCTGCGCGATGATCTCGTGGATCATCCCCATCGCCAGCGCACCGTCGGTGCCCGGCCGGATCGGGATGTGCCAGTCGGCCTGCCGGGCGGTGCGGGTCCGCACCGGGTCGATGACGACGATCTTGGCGCCGTTCTCCCTGCGGGCCTGCAGCAGGAACGGCCAGCCGTGCAGGTTCGTGCTGGTCATGTTCATGCCCCAGACGATGATGTAGCGCGAGTGCGCCATCGACTCGATGTCCAGGCCGCCGGTGCCGCCGACGGTCATGTGCCAGGCCGTCGACGACCCGGACTCGCAGTAGGTCTTCTCCGCGACGCTCGAACCGAGCCGGTTGAAGAAGGCATCACCGGAGGTCAGGCCGTTGATGACACCCTGGTGCCCGAGGTAGGCGTGCGGCATGATCGCCTGGCTGCCGTACCGGGCGATGATGTCGGTCCACCGCTCCCGGATCTCGGCGAGCGCCTCGTCCCAGGTGATCCGCTCGAACTCGCCGGCGCCCTTCGGTCCGACCCGGCGCATCGGGTGGAGCAGCCGGTCGGACTGGTAGTGGTGCTCGGGGAAGTTCTTGAGCTTCACGCACAGCCCGCCGCGGGTCATCGGGTGGTCGGGGTCGCCCTTCACGTCGACCAGCCGCCCGTTCTCGACGTGGAAGAGCATGGCGCAGGTGTCGGGGCAGTCGTGCGGGCACGCCCCGCGGACGATGGTCAGTTCGCGTCGTTCGGTGCCGGATTCCGGGGCGAGCGTCATGGTGGGACCTCCGCGTCAGGGATTCCTCGGGACACCCAGTCACGCAGCACGCCGTGTCTGCGCCATTGCGCATCTGTAACGCCCTGTAAATTGCACCCGGTGTCGTCGGGAACTATCCGCAACTGCAGATGGTGGTGAATACGCGCACGGATCACATACGTTTCGTCCAGGTAAAACGCACCGGTGAGGCGGCCATCGGGCTGCGATACCGGCATTTGCAGCTGTCCGCCGAACGGGATCCAGGATAGCTTCGGAGCCGCTCGGCACGCAGTTTTCCACACCGCCCACCGCAGAAAAGAGGCACCGGATCATGACTCCGATCCGCACCGGCGAATACGCCCGATCCACCGCCACCGCGCAGGACTGGGAGCCCTTCGTGGTGGGCGGCGAGGCCATCGGCGAGGTGCACTGGATCCGCACCGAGGGCGCCGAGGGCGCCACCCTGCACGTCGGGCTGTGGCGGTCCGAGCCGCAGAGCTTCCCCTACCCGTTCACCGCCGACGAGACCATCCACGCGCTCGACGGCGAGCTGGTGATCGACCTGGTCGACAGCGGCGAGCAGGTGGTGCTGAAGCCGGGCGACATCGCGTCGTTCACGAAGGGCACGAAGTCGACGTGGACGGTGACCGAGCCGTTCCGGAAGCTGTTCGTCATCAGCGGCTGAGGCCCGGCGTCGTGTGCTACACGGTCAAGTCCATCGAGGACGTCCGCCGGCTGGTCCTCGCGACCAGGGGGCTGTCCGGCCTCGCGAACGGCCCGACCCTGGTGACCCGGGCCTGCCGGCGGATGTACGAGCTGGTCGACGCCGACGTGGCGGCGATCGCGCTCGACGACGGCACCGGCACCCTGGTGCTGCGCTCGGTGGAGGGGACGGCGCTCCCCGACGTCCGGCTCCCGGCCGGTACCGGGCCGGGCTGGCGCGCGCTGGACCGGTCGATGCCGGTGACCACCGCCGACTGCGCGGGCGAGCCGCCGGACGAGCTCGTCACGGCACTCGTCGCGGCCGGCGTGCAGGGCCTCGCCGCAGTGCCGCTGACCTTCGGCGACTCCGCGCTCGGGGTGCTGTTCGCCGGCGCGCGCGGGCGCCGGATCGCGCCGCGCACCACCCTGCTGATGACCGAGTTCGGCGCGTCGCTGGCCCCGCTGCTGGTCACCGCGCTGCGCGCGGACCGGGCGGGCCGGCTCGCCGTGGAGGAGGAGCGGCAGCGGATCGCCCAGCAGCTGCACGACACCGCCGGCCAGCTCCTGTTCCAGATCTCGATGTCGGCCAAGGAGATCCAGCTCTGCGCCTGGAGCGACCCGGACGGCGCGGCCGGCGCGGCGCGGTCCATCGAGAGCACCGCCGCGCAGGCGTCGAGCCACCTGCGGGAGGCCATGCACAGCCTGCTCCCGGCCACCGACGCGCTCCCGGTCACGCTGCGCCGGGACGCCGCGGCGTTCGCCGCGCGCACCGGGATCGCCACCGAGGTCGTCACCCTCGGCACCCCCGCGCACACCGGCATGGCCCGGGAGGCGGTGCTGGTGTCGGTGCTGCGGGAGGGGCTGCACAACGTCGAGAAGCACGCCGGGGCCGCCGCCGTGCTGGTCTCGCTGGTCTACCAGTCGCACCAGGTGACGCTCGCGCTCTCCGACGACGGCAAGGGCCTGCCCGAGGGCTTCGCCGTGAATCCGCTGCCGGGCCGCTCCCCCGGGCTGGGGATCCCCGGCCTGCTGCAGCGGGTGGCCGGCGCCGGCGGGGTGCTGCGGATGGACCGCAACGACGACGGCGGCACCAGCCTGCGGGTGTCGCTGCCGCTGGTGGACCCCCGATGACGTCCGGCACCCGGCGCCGGTCGGTGCTGATCGCCGACGACCATCCGCTCGTCGCGCACGGGATCGAGCGGGTGCTCGCCGCCGACGAGTTCGACGTCGTCGCCGCCTGCCACTCCGGCGCCGAGGCGCTGACCGCCGCCCGGCGGCTGCGGCCCGAGCTGGTGCTGCTCGACGTCCGGCTCGGGGACATGAACGGCGCCGACGTCTGCCGCACCCTCGGCGACCAGGTGCCCGGCGCGAAGGTCGTCGTGCTCACCGCGTTCGGCGACACCGACAACCTGCGCCGCTGCCTGGAGTCCGGCGCCGCCGGGGTGCTCCTCAAGGGCACCCTCGACCTGGACCTGACCGCCGCCCTGCACGACGTCGCCCGCGGGCGGATGGTGATCGATCCCGGGATCGCCAGGGCGCTGGAGACCGCGGGCGGGATCCTCGCCCCGGACGGCCGCGCGGTGCCCCCGCTGCGCCCGCGCGAGCTGGAGGTGCTGCGCCTGATGGCGGCCGGGATGACGACCCGGGACATCGCCGCCGAGCTGGCGCTGAGCCTGAACACCATCCGGACCTACACCCAGTCGCTGATGGCCAAGCTCGACGCGCACACCCGGGTGCAGGCCGTCGTGTTCGCCCAGCAGATGCAGCTGATCTGAGCCGGGCGGACTGGTCCGGCTCGGATCAGTCCGGGGCCACCCGCAGCGCGTCCTTGTCGTGCCGGACGATCCGGCTGCCCGGGGACACCCCGGCGACGCAGGAGTACCAGACGGCGTGTCGGCAGCCGGTGGCCCGGCGGTCGATCACGACCTCGTCGTCGGACCGGATCGCGAAGTACGGCCCGATCCGGTCGACGACGGTCTCCGGGTCGCCCGCTGCGACCGTCGCCACCGCGGTGTTCTCCGGGACGTCGAGCACGTAGAGGACGGTCATCGCGGTGCCGCCGCCCAGCCCGCGGCCCGCTCGACGATCAGCTCGGCCTTGCGCGCGAGCAGCTTGCCGAAGCTCGGCTCCGGGGCGCCGACGACGTCGAGCAGCGCGTCGATGGTCAGGTTCGCGTCCAGGTCCTCCTGCGGCGTGACCGGCCGCATCGCCCGGGTGATCTCGAAGAAGTAGCCGTTGGGGTCGTGGGTGTAGATCGACTCGATGGTCTCGTGCCGGATCTGCATCTGCACCGGCCACTCGCTGTCGTCGAGCCGGCGCCGGTACTCCAGCAGGTCCTGCTCGCTCTCCACCTGGATCGCCAGGTGCCGGGAGCGCACGAAGAACTCCGGGACGTCGGCGCCGAAGCGGGCGTACGCGTCGCCCCGGGCGCCCGGCGCGCCGCCGACCGAGGGACCGGTGCCGAAGTAGTAGAAGAACGCGATCCGGTCGTCGTTGCCGATGTCGAAGAAGAAGTGGATGAAGTCCGGGTGCTCCTCGGGGCCCCAGCCCGCCGCGCAGATCGAGTGCACCACCGGGAAGCCGAGGACGTCCCGGTAGAAGCGCACGGTCCCCGTCGGGTCGAAGGTCGGGAACGCGACGTGGTCGACGCCCCGCACCCGGTGGTCCAGCTCGGTCATGTCCTGCCTCCGTCGTGCCGCGTTCCGGTGCGGCCGACGGTACGAGCGCTAAACGACCGAGTCAACAGTTCGACCTACTCGTCGAGAAGTCGCTCCAGGTGGTCCAGGTCCTGGCGGAGCAGCTTCAGCGCCGCGGCCGGGCCGTCGCCGTCCGGGACCCGGTCGTCGGCCCGCTGCAGCGCGCCGACCGCCATGTCGGCCAGTCCCTCGGCGACCACCGCCGGATCGTCGCGGCCGCCCGGATGGAACCACCAGGCCACCCAGTTGCACATGCCCAGCACGCCGAGCGCCGCCAGCCGCGGATCGACCGGGCGGAACCGGCCGGCCCGCACCCCCTCGTCGATCACCCCGGACACCACCGCGAGGACCGAGCGGCGGCTCGCGGTGTAGGCCGCGGTGAGCTCGGCGGGCAGCTCGGCCTCCGAGCGGATCAGCAGCCGGAACCGCTCCGGCTGCCGGGTCTGCCGCGCCACCAGCACCGACACCACCCCGCGCAGCTTGCGGACCGGATCCGGGTCGGTCCGCTCGACGACCTCCGCGAGATCGGCCAGCGGACCCTCGGTGACCTCGGAGACCAGCTTGGCGAGCAGCTCGTCCTTGCTGCGGACGTAGTAGTAGAGGGCCGGGCGGGTGATCCCGAGCGCGTCGGCGATGTCCTGCAGGCTGGTGCCGGCGAACCCGCGCTCGGCGAACAGCCGGGTGGCGTGCTCGTAGATCTCGTTCTCCACGAGCTCGCGGCGCGCGGTGTTCGCCCGGGCGCCACCTGACCTGCGGGGAGCACTGGCACTCATGGGGCCCGATCGTAGAGGTGGGCCCCGCCCGGCCACCGGGCCGACGGTCCGGCCGGGCACCGGGCGCTCCGGGCCCGGATTCGGCGGGCGCACAGCGGGTAGCGGGGCACCATGCCCGCTCCGACGCAGAACCGGACCGAGACCACCACCGGCCCGACCGGTCCGAACGGCCCGTCCCGCCCGAACGGCACCGATCTGCCGGTGCTCTCCCGCGCCGACACCGCCCGGCTGCTGGGCACCGCGCTCGGCCCGATCGTCGCGCAGGGGGTGATCGCCCGCCGGCCGAAGGTCGTCGCGGCCGCGGGCCGGCTCGGCACCGACGACCGGTCGGTGCGGCTGCTGCAGCGGCTGCGCGACCGCTACGGCGACGGCCCGGTGCGGGTCCCGGCCCCCGGCAGGCCCAGCGCGCTGGTGCTCGACGCCGCCGGGGTGCGCCGGGTCCTCGAGGACGGGCCGGAGCCGTTCACCCCGGCGTCCTGGGAGAAGGGCGGCGCGCTCGGCCACTTCCAGCCGCACGGCGTGCTCATCTCGCAGGGCACCGCCCGCGCCGAGCGCCGCCGGTTCAACGAGGCCGTGCTCGACACCGGGTCCCCGCTGCACGCGCAGGCCGGTGACATCGCCGCCGTCGTCCGCCAGGAGACCGGGCAGCTGCGCGACGACGCGGTCCGCACCGGGGCGTTCGACTGGGACGCCTTCGTCGTCACCTGGTGGCGGATCGTGCGCCGGATCGTGCTCGGCGACGGTGCCCGCGAGGACCACGAGCTCACCGACACGCTGACCCGGCTGCGCCGCCGCGGCAACTGGTCGCACCTCGCGCCGCGCAGCGAGCAGCTGCGGGAACGCTTCGCCTCCGGGGTGCGCAGCCACCTGCGGCAGGCCGAGGAGGGCAGCCTCGCCGCCCGGATCGCGCAGACCGCACCCGAGCCGGACGACGGCACCACCCCCGAGGACCAGATCGGGCACTGGCTGTTCGCCTGGGACCCGGGTGCCGCGGTGACGCTGCGCGCGCTGGCGCTGCTCGCCACCCATCCCGAGGTGCGCGGGCGGGCCCGCGCCGAGATGGCGGCCGACGGCCCCGCCGACCGGCCGCGGGAGCTGTCCGTGCTGCGCTCGGCGGTGCTGGAGTCGACCCGGCTCTGGCCGACCACCCCGCTGCTGATCCGGGAGTCCACCGCGGACACCGACTGGCCCGGCGGCACGCTGCCGGCCGGCACGTCGCTGCTGGTGCCGACCTGGTTCCTGCACCGCGACGACCGCCGCCGCGCCGACGCCGACCGGCTCGACGTGCAGCAGTGGCTCGACGGCAGCGCCCGCGACGACTGGATGCTGACCCCGTTCAGCGGCGGGCACGCCGCCTGCCCGGGCCAGGAGCTGGTGCTGTTCGTCGCCTCGACGGTGCTCGCGACGCTGCTGGAGGACCATCACGCGGTGCTGCTGCCGCCGGAGTCGTTCGACGCCGGGCAGCCGCTGCCGCGCGGGCTCAACCCGTACGCGCTGCGGTTCGGCCTCGCCCGCGCCGCGGGCGGAACGGGTTTGGAACGCTGATCCCCGGTCATCCGGGGAGGGTGCGTTCCACCTCAGAACCCGCCCCGGCCGGTGTCGCCGGAACCGGCCGGATCCTCGATCCGGTTCCCGCCCCGGACGGTGCGCCCGAGCCGTTCCCGGTGACCGCGGCGACCGTGCTCGCCGCACTGGTCGACGCCGGTGAGCTCGACCTCCCGCTGCCCGGGTCCGGCGCGACGGCACAGCGCTGGACCCGGCTGGCCGGGCTCGGCCGCCGCGACCTGTCGGTGGCCCGGCTCGCCGAGGGCCACACCGACGCGGTCGCGATCCTCGCCGGGTTCGGCCGGACCGCCCGCCCCGGCGCCCGGCTCGGGGTGTGGGCGTCCCGGGCCGGCGGCGGTGCCCGGATCCGCCCCGACCCCGACACCGGCACCGGCGGGCCGCGGCTGAGGGGCACCCTCCGGTTCTGCTCCGGCACCCACGTGCTGGACCGGGCACTTCTCGTCGCCGGCGCGGACGACGGGAGCACCCGGCTGGTGGAGCTCGACCTGCACGACCCGCGCGTCGAGCGGCGCGCCGGCAGCTGGCGGGCGCCCGGGATGGCGGCCGCCGACACCCACGACGTCGTGCTGCACGACGTGCCGGTCCCGCCGGGCGCCGTGCTCGGCGGCCCGGACGCCTACACCGACCGGCCCGGGTTCGCGCACGGCGGCGCCGGGGTGGCCGCGGTCTGGCTCGGCGGCGCCGCCGGGATCGTCGACGAGATCGCCGCCGCGCTGCGGCCCGGGACCGGCGGGCCGGGATCCGGCGACCCGCACCGGCTCGCCGCGCTCGGCGGGATGCACGCCGCCGTCGCCGCCGCCGACGCGCTGCTGCACGCCACCGCCGCGCGGATCGACGCCGAGCCGGACGATCCGCAGCACGGCGCGGTCGCGACCGTGCGGGCCGCCGTCGAACGGGCCTGCCGCACGGTGCTCGACGCCGCGCCGGAATGCGCCGGGGTGAGCACCCTCGCCGGATCCGCCGGGCTCACCGCCCGGCTCGCCGACCTGCAGGTCTACCTGCGCCAGCACCACGGCGACCGGGACCGGGCCGAGCTGGGCAGGCTCCTGCTGGGCGGGGCCGCGTGATGGAGCCGCGGCACACCGCGGACGTCTGGGAGGACGCCGCCGAGACCCTCGCGCACCGCGAGCTGGACCCGTCCGGCTTCCGCAGGCTGGTCGTGGTCAGCGCCCACCCCGACGACGAGACCCTGGGCGCCGCCGGGCTGCTCCGCGCGGTCGCGGCCGCCGGTGGCACCGTGGAGCTGGTGCTGGCCAGCGACGGCGAGGCCGCGCTGCCCGAGGTCACCGGCACCGACCGGGCCGCGCTGGCCCGCACCCGGCTGCGCGAGCTGGCCGACGCGCTCGCCGCGCTGGAGGTCCCGGCCACCGTGCACCGGCTCGGGATGCCCGACTCCGGCCTGCGCACCGACGAGCTGACCGCGGCGCTGGGCCCGCTGCTGGCCGGCGCCGACGCCTGGATCTCGCCGTGGCGGGAGGACCCGCATCCCGATCACGCCGCCGTCGGCCGCGCCTGCGTCGCGGCCGCGCCGGTGTCCGCGCACGGGTTCGGCTTCCCGATCTGGGCGCGCACCCGGTTCGACCCGACCGATCCGGTCGTCCCCTGGGACCGCGGCTACCGGCTGCGGCTCTCCGACGCCGACCGGGCGGCGAAGCGCCGCGCGCTCGACGCGCACGTCTCGCAGCGCACGATGCCGCCCGGCGGGCAGCGCCCGGTGCTCTCCGCGGCGACGCTCACGCACTTCCTGGGCCACCGCGAGATCTACTTCCGGGAACCGTCCGCGGACGGCGCGCCGATCGAGCTGTTCGCCGGCCTCTACCGCGACGGCGCGGACCCGTGGGAGGTGCGGACCTCCTGGTACGAGCGCCGCAAGCGGGACGTGCTGCTCGCCGCTCTGCCCCGGGAACGCTACCGGCTGGCCGCCGAGCCCGGCTGCGGGCTGGGCGAGCTGACCCACGCACTCGCCGGGCGCTGCGACCGGCTGGTCGCCACCGACGCCGTCGAGGAGGCGGTGGCGGCTGCCGCGGCGCGCGTCGCCGGCCTGCCGTCGGCCCGGGTGTTCCGGTCCGACGTGGACGACCCGCGGGCGCTGCCGGACGGCGCCGACCTGGTCGTGCTCTCCGAGCTGCTCTACTACCTGCCGCCGGAGCGGATCGACGCGGTGCTCGACCGGGCCGCCGCGGCGCTGCGCCGGGACGGCGACCTGGTGGTGGCGCACTGGCGGCAGTGGCCCGCCGAGGCGCCGGCCGACGGTGCCGCCGTGCACCGGCGGATCGTCGGCGACGACCGGTTCACCCCGCTCGTCGAGCACCTCGACGAGGACTTCCTGCTGCACGTGGTGCGCCGCCGGTGAGGCCGGTCGAGGCCGTGGGCGTGCTGGTTCCCGCGCACGACGAGGCGGCGACCGTCGGCGCCTGCGTCCGGTCCGTGCTCACCGCGCTGGACGCCGTCCCCGGGCTGCGGGTGCGCGCGCTGTGCGTGCTCGCCGACCGGTGCTCGGACGGCACCGCCGACCGGGCCCGGGACGCGATCGCCCGGCACCCGGCCGGCGCCCGGGTGCGGCACGCCGTGCCGGAGACCCGGCCGGGCGAGCCGGCCGCCCCGGTGGGCGCGACCCGGGGCCGCGCCGCGGACGCGCTGCTCGGGCTGCTCGGGCCGTCCGGCACCGGGCCCGGCCGGACCTGGCTGCTCAGCACCGACGCCGACTGCACCGTGCGGCCCGGCTGGGTGCGCGGGCACCTGCTGCGCGCCGACGCCGGCGCGGACGCGGTGATCGGCGGGGTGGTGCTCGACCTGCCCGGCTACCCGGTTCCGCCCGGCGAGCCGCCGCCACCGGACCGCCCGGTGTACGCGGCGAACCTCGGGGTGCGGGCGACCGCGTACACCGGTGTGGGCGGCTTCCCCGAGATCGACTGCGGGGAGGACCACGGGATCGTCGCCCGACTGCGGGCCGGCGGGTACCGGGTGCTCCCCGGCCCGGTCGGCGACGTCCGGACCAGCGCCCGGACCAGCGGACGGGCCCGCGGCGGGCTCGCCGACCTGCTGGCCCGGCACACAGGTGTCGAACCCCGGGCCGCGGGTAGCCCGGTGGCATGAACGCGCCCGTCACGGCCGGGCTGCTGATCATCGGCGGCGGCCCCGCCGCGCACCACGCGGCGATCGCCTACCGCGAGCACGGCGGCCCCGGCCCGGTCCTGCTGGTCTCCGACGACGACACCCCGCCCTACTTCCGGCCCCCGCTGTCCAAGGAGCTGCTGCGCGGCGGGACCGACGGGTCGGACCTGCTGCTCCCCGGCCGGACCGGGGCCGAGGTCCGCACCGGGCGGCGGATCGAGTCGCTGTCCGTCACGGACCGGCTGGCCCGGCTCGACGACGACGGCACCGTCGCCTTCCGGCAGTGCCTGCTCGCCACCGGATCGGCGGCCGCCGCGCTGCCGGTCCCCGGCGCGGACACCGCCCTGTACCTGCGCACCCTCGCCGACGCCCGGACCCTGGACGAGCGGATCGGGTACGCCGGTTCGGCGATCGTCGTCGGCTCCGGGTTCATCGGCTGCGAGGCGGCCGCCTCGCTGGCCCGGCGCGGGCTGCGGGTCACCGTGTGCAGCGACGAGCGGGTGCCGCAGGCGGCCCGGCTCGGCGACGCGGTCGGCGACCGGCTCGCCGGCTGGCTGGCCGAGGAGGGCGTCACGCTGCGCGGCGGCGCCGAGGTCACCGGGATCGGGACGACCGCGTCCGGCCGGGTGGTGCAGCTGCGCGACGCCGAGCCCGAGCTCGCCGACGTGGTGCTGGTCGCGGCCGGGGCGACCCCGCGGGCCGGGCTCGCCGCGGACGCCGGGATCGCGGTGCGGTCCGGCCGGGTGGTCGCCGACGAGCGGATGCGCAGCTCCGCCCCCGGCGTGTTCGCCGCCGGGGACGTCGCGCTGGCGTACAACGCCGCCGCCGGCAGGCACCTGGCCGTCGAGCACTGGGGGGAGGCCGAGGCGATGGGCACCGTCGCCGGGACGACCGCCGCAGGCGGCGACGCCCGCTGGGACTCCCCACCCGGGTTCTGGACCGTGATCGGCGACCGCACGCTCAAGTACACGGCCTGGGGCGACGGGTTCGACGAGGTCGGGCTCGAGTCGCACGGCGGCGGCGGGTTCACCGCCTGGTACCGGTCCGGCGGCGTCGTCTGCGGGGTGGCCACCCATCTCGCCGACGGCGACCACGAGCGGGGCACCGAACTCGTCCGGCGCGGGGCGACGTCGACCGGACGGCCGGACGGCCGGTGACCGTCCGCAGTGGAGTCGCCCGGCCGTGGTCCGGCCGGGGCACCGCGTTGCCGGGGAGCCGTCGGCTGTCCTAGATTCGCCCCCGAGCACCCGGGGCCCAACGGTCCCGGGGGCGTCGCCCCGAGGCCGGACCGACCGGCCCGCTTCCCGGGCCCGCCCGCGACGGCCGGGCCGGGGAGTCCGACAGCGCACCAGGGCGCTGCCGGTCACGCGCCCGGTCCCGGGTCCCGACGACGCGTCGTCCGCCGGGACCGCCGTGGCGCCGCCGGCGGCCCCGCGGAGGTCAGATGCGATCCGGAGCCGAGGCACGGGCGTTACGCGCCGTCCAGGACGGCCCGCTGTTCCACGCCACCCGGTCCCCGTACCTGATCCTGGACCGGGAGCTGCGGGTGCACGCGGCGAACCCGGCCTACCACGCGGTTACCCAGCGCGAGCCCGGCGAGCTCGACGGCCGGCTGCTGTTCGACGCGCTGCCCGACGATCCGCAGCGGCCCGGTTCGGACGGCGTCGCCCGGCTGACCGCGTCGCTGCTGCGGGTGCTGCGCAGCGGCGAGCGGGACCACATGGGCCTGCAGCGCTACGACATCCCGACGCCCCGGGCCGGATCGGGACACCTGCGGAAGCTGTGGGTGGCGGTGAACTCGCCGGTGCTCGACGGCGCGGACCGGACGATCGGGGTCCTGGTGCACGTCGAGGACGTCACCGAGCTGTGGGCCCGGCGGCACGGCGGGCCGCTGCCGGAGCCCGGGCCCGCGGACGCGCCTGCCGAAGACCAGATCAGCGCGACCGCGCTGGCCAGGGAGGTCGCCGCGGAGAACCGCAGGCTGCGGCACCGGTTCGACCGGCACGTCGTGATGGAGCAGGCGAAGGGCGTTCTGATGGCCACCCGCGGTTGCGGCCCGGACGAGGCGTTCGCGCTGCTGCGCGAGCTCTCCCAGGTGACGAACAACAAGCTGTGGCAGGTGGCCCGGACGGTGATCGACGAGTCGATCGGGAGCGGCGCGGGCTGAGAACCGGCGGAGTGAACCGGCCCGGACCGGGTACACGGGGCGGATGACCACGCCGGACACCGCGGTGATCGACGTCGACGGGACCCTCGTCGACACCAACTACCAGCACGCGATCGCCTGGTCCCGGGCGTTGCGCCGGTTCGGCCGCACGGTGCCGCTGTGGCAGCTGCACCGCGCCGTCGGGATGGGCGGCGACCAGCTCGTCCCGGCCGTCGCCGGGGACCGCTTCGAGGCCGAGCACGGCGACGACGCCCGCGCCGCCTGGAAGGAGGAGTTCGAGCCGCTGCTGCCCGAGGTTGCGGCGCTGCCGGGGGCCCGCGAGCTGCTCGCCGACCTGTCCGGCGGGTACGGCCTGAGCGTGGTGCTGGCGAGCTCGGGCGCGCCCGAGCACGTGCACGCCTACCTGGAGCTGTTCGACGGCCGCTCGCTCGCCCGCGAGTGCCTGACCCGGGACGACGTGACCCGGACCAAGCCCGACCCGGAGCTGGTCCGGGTCGCGCTGCGCCGGGTCGCCGGATCGGCCGGGTTCGTCGTCGGGGACTCGGTGTGGGACGTGCGCGCCGCGGTCGGCGCCCGCTGCCCGGCCTACGCCGTGCGGACCGGCGGATACGGCGACGACGAGCTGCGCGGGGCCGGCGCGCAGGACGTGTTCGACTCGCTCGACGAGCTGCGCGGCGCGCTCCCCCGGATCCTGCGCGGCTGACCGGGGCGCGCCGGGCGGGCGGCGATGACGGCACGCAACGCATCTCTTGACAGCGCCGGGCCCGCCGCGGTCCCATTCTGGTGCGCAGTGCACATCGAGTTGCGCACTTCGCAACATTCCCCCCGGGACGGGCGGCGAGGCCCGGAGCCGGCATCCCCCTCCTGTCCGAGGAGCACCGCCATGACGACCGGTGAGCTGCCGACCCCCGTCGAGCAGGAGCGCGCTCTCCCGCCGAGCCTGCGGGAGACCCTGGCCGGCCACTACTACACCGATCCGCAGATCTTCCGCGCCGAGCAGGACCGGATCTTCCACACCGGATGGTTCTGCGCGGTGCTCGCCGCCGACCTGGAACGGCCCGGGCAGTACGAGACCGTCCAGATCGGACGGGAGAGCGTGATCGTCACCCGGCGCCGGGACGGCCGGATCGCCGCCTACCTCAACGTGTGCCGGCACCGCGGCGCCCGGCTGTGCACCGAGGAGCGCGGCGAGGTGCGGCGCTCGTTCCAGTGCCCGTACCACGCCTGGACCTACGGCCTGGACGGGAAGCTGGTCGCCGCCCCGAACCTGTCCTCGATGCCCGACGTCGACAAGTCCGACTGGGGCCTGCACGGGGTGCACGTGCGCGAGTGGCTGGGCTACGTGTGGCTGTGCCTGGCCGAGACCCCGCCGTCGTTCGACGAGACGGTGATCGGCGACGTGACGAACCGGCTCGGCTCGCCGGACGCGATCGTCGGTTACGACGTGGCGAACCTGCGGCTGGGCCGCCGGATCTCCTACGACGTGGCGGCGAACTGGAAACAGATCGTCGAGAACTTCATGGAGTGCTACCACTGCGCGACGATCCATCCCGAGCTGACCGAGGTGCTCCCCGAGTTCGCCGACGGACTCGCCGCCCAGTACTTCGTCGGGCACGGCGCCGCGTTCGGCGAGGGCGTCGAGGGGTTCACCGTGGACGGCTCGGCCGGTCTGGAGCGCATCCCGGGCGTCACCCCCGAGCAGGACCGCCGCTACTACGCCGTCACGATCCGCCCGCAGGTGTTCCTCAACCTGGTCCCCGATCACGTCGTGTTCCACCGGATGTTCCCGCTCACCCCGGCCCGGACGCTGGTCGTCTGCGACTGGCTCTACCTGCCCGGCGTCGTCGCCGCGGGCGCCGACATCGAGCGCTCTGTCGAGCTGTTCCACCGGGTCAACCTGCAGGACTTCGACGCCTGCGAGCGCTGCCAGGTCGCGATGGACTCGTGGGCGTACCAGAAGGGCGGGGTGCTGGTGCCCGGCGAGCACCACATCGGCGAGTTCCACGACTGGGTCCGCGGCCACGTCGGCTGATCCGGGGGCCGGGCGGCCCGCGGGCCGCCCGGCCGTGCCCGGCCCGCTCAGCGGAAGACCACCGTGCTGCCGCCGGAGAGCAGCACCCGGCGGTCGCAGTGCCAGCGCACCGCGCGGGACAGTGCGAGCGCCTCGGCGTCCCGGCCGATCGTCTGCAGCGCGGCCGGATCGTGCGTGTGGTCGATCCGGATCACCTCCTGCTCGATGATCGGGCCCTCGTCGAGGTCCGGCGTGACGTAGTGCGCGGTCGCGCCGACCAGCTTCACCCCGCGCCGGTACGCCTGGTGGTAAGGCCGCGCGCCCTTGAACCCGGGCAGGAACGAGTGGTGGATGTTGATCGCCCGCCCGTGCAGCGCCTTGCACGTCCCGTCCGAGAGCACCTGCATGTACCGGGCGAGCACGACCAGCTCGGCGTCGTAGGACTCGACGGCGCGCAGTAGCCGCGCCTCGGCCTCCGGCTTCGTCTCCGGCGTGACCGGGATGTGCAGGAACGGCAGCCCGGCCGACTCGGCCATCGGCCGCAGGTCCTGGTGGTTGGACACCACGGCGACGATCTCGGCGCCCAGCGCCCCGGCCCGCCAGCGGTACACCAGGTCGTTGAGGCAGTGCCCGAGCCGGGACACCATCACCAGGATCCGGGCCGGTGCGGCGTCGGAGAACGCGAAGTCCATCCCGAAGCCGGTGGCGACCGGCTCGAACGCGGCCGACACCGCGGCCAGGTCCACGCCGGCCGGGGCGGCCACCCGGGTGCGCAGGAACAGCCGGCCCGAGACCGGATCGTCGAACTGCTGGTACTCGCCGATGTCGCCGCCGTGCTCGTAGAGGAACGCGCTGACCGCGCGCACGATCCCGGTCCGGTTCGGGCAGCTGAGGGTGAGGACGAACGAGCTGGTCACGGTGGGCTCCCGCCAGGATATACAGCTGATGTACGAGTGATGTGCCATAGGGTGGTGGGTCTACGATCCGGTGCGTGACCGTGCTGCCCGACGTCGACGAGCCGGACTACGCCTCGCTGGCCGACCGCGCCTACGCCGTGATCCGCGACCGGCTGATCATGCTGGACATCCCGCCGCTGGCCCCGATCGACGACAGCGCGCTCGCCCGGTCCCTGGAGGTCGGGCGCACCCCGGTACGGGAGGCGCTCAAGCGGCTGGAGACCGACCGCCTGGTGCACTCCTACCCGCGCCGCGGTACGTTCGCGACCGGCGTCGACATCACCGATCTCGCCTACATCTCCGAGATCCGGGTGCAGCTCGAACCGCTGGCCGCGCGGCGGGCCGCCGGGTACGCCGGGCCCGCGGTGCTCGACGGGCTGCGGGAGACCGCCGACCGGCTGGAGCGGATCGACGTCCGGTCGCTGGACCGGGACGCACTGATGCGCTGGGACCTGCACGTGCACCGGCTGGTGTACCGGGCCGCGGGGAACCCACACCTGGAGGACACCCTGATCCGGTACGACAACCTGGCGACCCGGATCTTCTGCCTGTTCCTGGACCGGATGACGCACTTCGACCGGCACGTCGGCGAGCACGTGGCGCTGCTGCGGGCGGTCGCCGGGGGCCACGCCGACGAGGCGGAGCGGCTGGCGCGCGAGCACGTCGTGGGCTTCGAGCAGGCGGTGCGGGCCGTCGTGTGAATCCCCGTGTGAGCGGCATCCTCACCGCCGGATCCGGGTCATCCCCGGGTCGAGCAGCGGCTCCGCCGCCACCGTCGCCGCGATCGTCCGGTCGAACCAGCGGATCCCGACCGGGCTCCCGACCGGCAGCCCGGCGGGCAGCCAGGCGTAGGCGACCGGGAAGCCGAGGGTGTGCGCGAACGCCGCCGAGGTGACGTACCCGGCGGGTTCGCCGTCGACGAGCACCGGCTCTTGGCCGAGCACGACGCTGCACCCGTCGTCGACGGTCAGGCAGGTCAGCCGCCGGGTGACGGTGTCGTCGCCGACGCCGGCCAGCGCGTCCCGGCCGACGAAGGCGGTCTCCTTGCTGCGCACGGCGAACCCGAGCCCGGCCTGGTACGGGTCGTGCTCGCTGGTCATGTCGGTGCCCCAGGACCGGTAGCCCTTCTCCAGCCGCAGCGAGTTGAACGCGGCCCGCCCGGCGGCGACGGCGCCGAGCGGGCGGCCGGCGTCGAACAGCACGTCCCACAGCTTCCGCCCGTACTCGGCGCCGGTGTAGATCTCCCAGCCGAGCTCGCCGACGTAGGACAGCCGCATCACGGTCACCGGGATCCCGGCGATATGCGCGGACCGCGCCCGGAAGAACTTCAGGCCATCGTGCGAGAGGTCGTCGCCGGTCAGCGGCTGCACCAGGTCGCGGGCCAGCGGCCCCCAGACCCCGATGCAGCAGGTGCCGCCGGTGATGTCGCGGACGCTCACCCCGGCCTCCCCGGCCGCGGCCCGGCGCAGCCGGTCGACGTCGAGATTGCCGTTCGCGCCGACCTGGAAGTGCTCGTCGCCGAGCCGGGCGACGGTGAGGTCGCTGCGGATGCCGCCGGCGTCGTCGAGCATCAGGGTGTAGGTGACCGAGCCGACGGAGCGGTCCATCGGGCCGGTGGTGAGCCGGTCCAGGAACGCGCAGGCACCCGGCCCGGCGACCTCGATCCGGGTCAGCGGCGTCATGTCGTACAGCCCGGCCGCGGTGCGGGTGCGCCACGCCTCCACCGCGACGACCGGCGAGTGGAACATCGCCGACCAGGCGTCCCGCTCCGGGGCCCGCCAGTCGGGCGGCAGCTCGGGCAGCAGCGCGGCGTTCGCCTCGTACCAGTGCGGGCGCTCCCAGCCGTGCGCCGGCAGGAAGAACGCGCCCAGCTCGCGCTGCCGGTCGTGGAACGGGCTGGTCCGCAGGTCCCGCGGCGACGTCCGGGGCTCCAGCGGGTGCAGCACGTCGTAGATCTCGACGAAGTTGCGCTGCGCGGTCTCCTCGACGAACGGGTCGGTCGTCTCCACCTCGTCGAACCGGTGCACGTCGCAGCCGTGCAGATCCAGCTCGCTGCGCCCGTCGACGAGCAGCTGCGCGACCGCCCTGGCGACGCCTGCCGAGTGCGTCACCCACACCGCCTCGGCGATCCAGAACCCGGCGACGTCGGCCGACCCGCCGATCAGCGGGCCGCCGTCGGGGGTGAAGGAGAAGACGCCGTTGAACCCGTACTCGACCTTCGTCGAGCGCAGCGCGGGCAGCAGCTCGCGGCTGTCCTCCCACGGCCCGGCGAAGTCCTCCTCGGTGAAGGGCAGCATCGAGGGCTGCACGCTCTCCGAGGTGCCGCCGGTCTCCGGCAGCTCGGACAGCGACACCGGCATCGGGCGGTGCGCGTAGGAGCCGATCCCGATCCGGTCGTCGTGCTCGCGGAAGTAGAGATCGGCGTCCTGGTGGCGCAGGATCGGCAGCCGGGCCTCGGTCCCCGGGCCGTTGCGCCCCACCAGCGCCTCGACCCGACCGGAGCGGGCGTACTGGTGGGCCAGCGGCAGCAGCGGCACCCGCATCCCGGCGAGCCGCCCGAGCTCGCGGCCCCAGAACCCGGCGCAGCAGACGACGACGTCGGCCGGGATGTCGCCTCGGTCGGTCCGCACGCCGGTGACCCGGCCACCGGCCTGCGCGATCCCGGTGACCAGGGTGGAGCCGTGGAACACCGCGCCGCGGGCCCGGGCCCGGGCGGTCAGCGCGACGACGGCGCGGGTGGCGCTCGCCAGCCCGTCGGTGGGGGTGTGCAGGCCGCCGAGCAGCTGCCCGGGATCGAGCAGCGGGTGCAGCCGGGCGCACTCCGCCGGATCGACGACGGCGGCGGGCACCCCGCGCGCGGTCGCCCAGCCGTGCCTGCGGTGCAGGTCGGCGAGCCGCTGCGGGGTGGTCGCGACCTCCAGGCCGCCGACCTGGTTGAAGCACCAGTCCCCGGCAGCGGTGGCCGGTGTGCCCAGCTCCTTGAGCTTCTCGACGGTGTAAGTGGCGAACGCGGTCATGGTGCGCGAGGCGTTGGTCTGGAAGACCAGCCCGGGCGCGTGCGAGGTGGAGCCGCCGGTCAGCGGCAGCGGGCCGCGGTCGACGACGGTGACGTCGGTCCAGCCGCGCAGGGTCAGCTCGTCGGCCAGGTTCGCTCCTACGATCCCGGCTCCGATGATGACGACACGAGGGTTCATGGGGTGCTCTCCTGATCGGTCCGGAACTCCTGGGCCGCGTCGAGCAGCCAGGCGGTGAGGTGCCCGGCGAACGACGGGCGGACGTGCACGAGCAGGTCGTCGCCGGGCCGGAGCACGACGAGCAGCACCGGAGCGTGCGCGATCGTGGTCTGCGCGCACCGCCCGGCGCCGAAGACCGAGGGATGGGTGTCCAGTGCGCAGCCCAGCGCCAGCAGCTCGCGGGTGAGCGGGCCGCGCACCCGCAGCGCGGTCCACTGCCCGGACACGTCGGTCGCGGCGCCGTGCGGGCCGAGCGCCGCGCGCAGCGCGGCCTCCGCGGGGCCGCCGCTGATCAGCCACTCGTCCGGGCCGAGCCAGACGATCCGGCCGTCGGCGGTCGCGATCCAGGTGTTCGGCCGGGCCGGTGGGGCGGCGCCGAGCAGCGCGGCGACGGCGTCCGCGGCCGGGCCGAGCGGGTCCAGGCGCAGGTTCGTGAGGCGCCCGGGGGGTGCGGCGGTGACCGCGAGAGCACCGTCTCCTCCCGCGGTCAGAACCGGGTGGCCGGTTGCCGGGTCAGCCGTCACGGCGGGCTCCTTCGGGATCGACGAGGACGGGAGCGGTGATCCGGGCCGGGACGAGCGAGCCGCCGCACGGCACGTGCACGACGTCGCCGATCCGGTCCCGCCCGCCGGCGAGCAGCGCCAGCGCGAACGGCCGGCCCAGCTCGGCGCTGCGGTAGCTGGAGGTGACGTGCCCGAGCATCGGCACCGGCGGCGGGGGCAGCACGCCGTCGGCCCGGAACTCGACGATCTGCGAGCCCTCCGGCAGCCGGGTCGCCGCGTCGGTCGGCAGCAGCCCGACCAGCTGCCTGCGCAGCGGATCGAGGTTGGCGGCCCGGCTGAAGGAGCGCTTCCCGACGAAGTCGGCCTTCGTCGCCGACACCGCCCAGCCGAGCCCGAGATCGTGCGGCGAGACGGTGCCGTCGGTGTCCTGGCCGATGATCGGGTAGCCCTTCTCGGCGCGCAGCACGTGCATCGTCTCGGTGCCGTACGGGGTGATCCCGTAGCGGGCGCCGGCGGCGACCAGGCGCTCCCACACCGCGAGCGCGTGCCGGGCGTCGACGTTCACCTCGTAGGCCAGCTCGCCGGAGAACGAGATCCGGGCCAGCCGGACCGGCACCCCGTCGAGCGCGGTGTCCCGCCAGGTCATGAACCCGAACGCGGCCGGCGAGACGTCGCAGCAGGTGTCGCCGCAGCCGGCGAACACGTCCGCAATCAGGTCCGCCGAGCGCGGCCCGGCGACCGGGAACACCGCCCAGTGGTCGGTGACCGAGGTCAGCCACACCCGCAGCTCCGGCCAGTCGGTCTGCAGCCGGTCCTCCAGGTCGGCCAGCACCGGCGCGGCGTTGCCGGTGGTGGTGGTGAGCAGGAACCGGTGCTCGTCGAGCCGGGCGACCGTGCCGTCGTCGACCACCATCCCGTCGTCGCCGCACATCACGCCGTAGCGCACCCGGCCGATCCGCAGCGTGGACATCATGTTCGTGTAGACGCGGTCCAGCAGCACCCCGGCGTCCGGGCCCTGCACGTCGATCGTGCCCAGGGTGGAGCCGTCCATGATGCCGACACCGGAGCGGACGGCGGCGCACTCGCGCAGCACGGCCGCCTCCATGTCCTCGCCGGGCCGCGGATAGTGGCGGGGCCGCCGCCACTGCCCGACGTCCTCGAACACCGCGCCGTGCGCGACGTGCCAGGGGTGCACCGGGGTGGTGCGGACCGGGTCGTAGAGCTCGCCGCGTTCCCGGCCCGCGAGCGCGGCGAACGCGACCGGTGTGTACGGCGGCCGGGAGCCGGTGACGCCGATCTCCGCGACCGGACGGCCGAGCAGCTCCGCGGTGATCCCGGCGGCGACCGTGCCGCAGGTGCGGCCCTGGTCGTGCCCGGTGCCGATGGTCGTGTACCGCTTGACGTGCTCGATCGAGCGCAGCCCGGCGCCGATCGCGCGCGCGATGTCGGCAACCGTCGCGTCCCGGGCGAGATCGGCGAACTGCCGGGCCGGGTCGCCCGGGGTCCGCCAGAGCAGCAGTGGCGGGGTGCGGGGCGGTCCGGGATCGGTGCGGGGCGCGGCCGCCGGGTCTCCCCCGGCCGCCGCGGCGCCGTCGGCCAGGCAGCCGGCCAGGTCCGGGACGCCGTTCGCGGCACCGATCACCTCGGTCCCGGCGGACGGCTGCGCGGGCCGGAACGCGCCGAGCGCCGGATCGAAGGCGGGCGGGGTGCGCACCTGGCCGACCAGCTGGGTCGCCGGTGTCCAGCCGCCGGAGACCAGCAGCAGGTCGCACGGGAGGTCCTCGGTCCCGGAGCCGGAGCTGCCAGGGCCGTCCGCCTCCCCGGCCGGCCGCACCCGGGCGGCGGCGACCGAGCCGTCCGGGCCGGCCGCGGTGTCGACGACGACCGTCCCGGTGCGCACCGTCACCCCGGCGGCCCGGCAGTCCGCGATCCGTTGCGGCGGGCCCTCCGGCCGGGCGTCGAGCAGGGTGACCCGGGCCCCGGCCGCGGCGAGATCGGCGGCCGCGGCGTAGGCGTCGTCGCCGGTGGTGAACACGACGATCTCCCGGCCGGCGAGCACGCCGTAGCGGTGCAGGTACTCCCGGGCGGCGGCGGCCAGCATGACGCCCGGCCGGTCGTTGTTCGCGAACACCACCGGGCGCTCGTGCGCACCGGTCGCGATCACCACCCGGCCGGCCCGGATGCGGTGCACCCGCTGCCGTGACCGGTGCCGCGGGGCGTCCGGGCCGAGATGGTCGGTCCGGCGCTCGCAGGCCAGCACGAAGCCGTCGTCGTAGTGGCCGAAGGCGGTGGTCCGCTGCAGGTGCAGCACCTCGGGGTTCCCGGCGAGCTCGGCGAGCACCGCGTCGACGAACTCCGGCGCGGGCCGCCCGTCGATCCGGTCGGCCGGGGTCAGCGAGCCGCCCGCGGCGGGGCGGTCGTCGACCAGCACCACCCGGTCGCCGCGGCGGGCGGCGGTCCGCGCGGCGAGCAGCCCGGCCGGGCCTGCGCCGACGACGAGCGTGTCGCAGTGCGCGTGCCGGTGGTCGTAGCGGTGGGTGTCGGGGACGGCGGCGAGCCGGCCGCGGCCGCGCAGGCTGCGGGCGACCAGCCCGTCGTAGAGCTCGACGGCGGCGGCCTGCAGCATCGGCTCCGGGAACGGCTCCTCGATCTGGACGAGCCCGGCCGGGTCGTCGGTCCAGGCGGTGACGATGCCGCGCGGCCGGCCGAGGTTCACGCTGGAACCGAGCACCCGGACGCCGTGGGCGAGCAGCGCCGAGGCGAGGGTGTCGCCGGGGTGCCCGGTGCGGGTGACGCCGTCGACGGTGAAGCTGAGCGTGCGGCCGCGGTCGATCCGGCCGTGGCCGGGCACCCGGGTCATGTCCGGGCCCCGGGCAGCTCGGGGCGCGGTGCGCCCGCCGGGTACACGGCGAGGAAGCGGTAGGTGACGGTGTCGCGGACCGCGTTGAACCAGCGGCGGCAGCCCGCGGTGTGGTTCCAGCGCTCGGCGACCGGGCCTTTCGGGTTGTCCCGGAAGAACACGAAGTGCGCCCACTGCTCGTCGGTGAGCGCGGCCGGGTCGGCCGGGTAGGCGACGTGCGCCGGGCCGCCGTGGTGGAACTCGACCTCCTCGCGGGGGCCGCACCAGGGGCAGTCGATGAGTTGCACGATCGGGCTCCTTGTCTCCGGTGCGGTGCTCAGTGCGCCACGGCGGCGGCGCCGTGCTCGTCGACCAACGCGCCGGTCACGAACCGGTCCGGGCCGAACGGGGCGATGTAGGGGTGCGGCTCGTCGTGCGCGATCAGATGCGCCAGGCACCAGCCCAGGCCGGGGGTCGCCTTGAACCCGCCGGTCCCCCAGCCGCAGTTGAGGTAGAGGTTCGTGAACGGGGTGCGGCCGACGATCGGCGACGCGTCCGGCGTGGTGTCGACGATCCCGGCCCAGGTGCGCAGCAGGTGCGCCCGCGCGAACACCGGGAACAGCTCGACCGCGGCGGCCATCTGGCGTTCGATGACGTGGAACGCGCCGCGCTGCCCGTACCCGGTGTAGGAGTCGATCCCGGCTCCCATCACCAGCTCGCCCTTGTGCGCCTGGGACACGTAGACGTGCACCGCGTTGGACATGACGACCGTCGGGTGCACCGGCTCCAGCAGCTCCGAGACCAGCGCCTGCAGCGGGTGCGACTGCAGCGGGGCGCGGATCCCGAGCCGGTCGAGCAGCGTCGAGGTGTGCCCGGCGGCGCACAGCGCGACCCGGCCGCAGCCGATGTCGCCGCGGGTGGTGCGGATCCCGGTGACGGTGTCGCCGTCGGTGTCGAAGCCGGTGACCTCGCAGTCCTGGATCAGGTCGACGCCCGCCTCGTCGATCCGCCGGGCGAACCCCCACGCGACGTAGTCGTGCTTGGCGATGCCGGCGCGCGGCTGGTGGGTCGCGCCGAGCACCGGGTACCGGATGTCGCCGGAGACGTTGAGGATCGGGCAGAGCTTGGCGACGTCGTCCGGTTCGAGCCACTCGGCATCGATCCCGTTGAGCCGGTTGGCCTCCACCCGGCGCACCGAGTCGCGCACGTCCTGCTCGGTGTGCGCGAGGTTCAGCACGCCGCGCTGGGAGAACAGGATCGGGTAGCCGAGATCGTCCTCCAGCCCCTCCCAGAGCTGCAGCGCGTGCTCGTAGATCGCGGCGGAGGCGTCCCAGAGGTAGTTGGACCGGATGAGCGTGGTGTTGCGGGCCATGTTCCCGCCCGCCAGCCAGCCCCGCTCCAGGACGGCGACGCTGGTGATGCCGTGGTTGCGCACCAGGTAGTGGGCGGTGGCCAGGCCGTGCCCGCCGCCGCCGACGATCACGACGTCGTAGTGCCGCTTCGGTTCCGGGTTGCGCCAGAGGACGTCGGGGTGCTCGGGGAGCCCCACCGGCTCGGGAGTGCTCATGCGTCACCTCAGATATCTGATCTTGCAGACTGATATATCAATTGTCGGCAGCGTGGCAGGCGTGGGTTCCGGGGTCAACGGGCTACCCGCGCGCGGCCAGCCGCCTGCGCCAGCCGCCGAACGGGCGCGGCCGGTCGATCCCGAGCACCCCGACCGGCTCCCCCGCGGCGTCATCGAACACGGCGACGAACCCGCCGGGGCCGTCCGGCTCACCCTCGACCAGCCGGACCCGGCCGTCCGGCGCGCGGTGTCCGGCGAACTGGATCCGGCTGCCGTACTGGTCGGACCAGAAGTACGGCACGGTGTGGTGCGCGGGGAGCGCGTGCTCGGTGCCGAGCAGCGCGGCCACCGCGACCGTGGGCTGCTGCAGCGCGTTGGTCCAGTGCTCGAGCCGGAGCAGGCCGCCGGTGTAGTCCCGGTGCGAGTTGGCGCAGTCGCCGACCGCGACCACCCCCGGCAGGCCGGTCATCCCCCGCGCGTCGGTGACGACGCCGTCGGCGAGGGTGAGCCCGGAACCGGCCAGCCACTCGGTGTTCGGCACCGCGCCGATCCCGGCGAGCACGACGTCCGCGGGCAGCTCGCGGCCGTCGGCCAGCCGGACACCGGTCACCCGGGGCGAGCCGAGCAGCCGCTCGACGCCCACCCCCCGGTGCAGGCGCACCCCGTTCGCCTCGTGCAGGCGCCCGCAGACCTCGCCCATCTCGGCGCCGAGCGCGCGCTGCAACGGCACCGCGGCCAGCTCGACGACGTCGACCCCGATCCCGAGCCCGGCCGCGGTCGAGGCGACCTCGGCGCCGACGAACCCGGCGCCGATCACCACCAGCCGCCGGGCGGTCGCCAGGTCGGCCCGCAGCGCGCGGGCGTCGTCGAGCGTGCGCAGCGTGTGCACACCGCCCGGGACCGGCCCGGGCAGCGGGCGGGCCCGGGCACCGGTGGCCAGCACCACCGCGTCGGCGGCCAGCTCGGTGCCGTCGTCGAGGGCGACGACCCGGCCCGGGCCGTCGAACCCGATCGCGGTGCAGCCGAGCCGCCACTGCACGCCGAGCGCCGCGTCGTCCGGGCCGGTGAGCTCCAGATCCTCGTCGGGCACGGTGCCCGCGAGATAGCCCTTGGACAGCGGCGGGCGGTCGTACGGGGTGTGCCGCTCCGCCCCGACGACGGTGACCGGGCCCGCGAAGCCCTGCGCGCGCAGGGCCCGCACCGCGGCCAGGCCGGCGAGCGAGGCGCCGACCACGGTGACCGAGCGGATCGGCCCGACCGGGCCCGGCATCAGCTCGCGACCTCGTCGATGTAGTGGCCGGCCTCGGCGTAGTGGCCGGCCTCGGAGGGCCGGACGGACTGGGCGGTCACGACCGGCGCGGACTCGCGGACGTAGACCCGGCCGTCGTCGACCAGCACCGTGTGCGTGCGCACCGGGGTCTTGGCCGGCGGACCGCTGGGCCGGCCGGTCCGCAGGTCGAAGCAGGCGGCGTGCAGCGGGCACTCGACCGCGCACCCCTCCAGCCAGCCGTCGGAGAGCGACGCGTCCTGGTGGGTGCAGGTGTCGTCGATCGCGAACAGCTCCCCGTCGACGTTGAACACGGCGATCGGGACCTCGCCGTGGATCCGAACGGACTCCCCGACCGGGATGTCGGACAGCTCGCCCACGAAGATCATTGTTACCTCCACGTTGCGCATCGCGGAACCCGCTATGTATTACGCAACCGTAGGATGGGGGCGCGACGGGCACGCGTCAACGATGGATTTCGCCACACACCGAACCGGGCCGATCGCGTTCCGGATGGACAGGCAGCGCACGGGTTGTACGGTGAACGACAAGGTCGGTGATACCTCGAGTCCGCGCCCCGGACGCACCGCCGTCCGCAGCCCGAGGTGAGTCGGATGCGTCAGCCGGACCACGACCAGATCGTGGCGGCCCTGCGGACCGCGAGCCGCTTCGTCGCCGGCGCCGACGGGACCCGCACCGGCCGCGCCTCGCTCGCCTGCCTCCTCGACTCGGCGGTCGGCACGATCGCCGGGGCCACCGCGGGCGGGATCGCCCGGATCGAACCGGACGGCGTGCTGCGCACCACGCACGCCACCAGCGACGACGTGCGCCTCCTCGACCGGGTGCAGGCCGACCTGGCGGAGGGGCCGTCGCTCACCGTCGCCGACGATCCGCCGCCCACCGGGATCGTCCTCGCCGACGACCTCGGCGGCCGGGACGCCCGCCGGTGGCCGCGCTTCGCACCGGCCGCGGTGCGGTCGGGGTACCGCTCGATGATGTCGGTCCGGCTCTCGCTCGACCGCGGGCGGCGCGGGGTGCTCGCCCTCTGCTCGCCGGCGCCCGGGGTGTTCGGGGCCGGGGCCCGGCTGGCCGCCGGGCTGTTCGGGCTGCAGGCGGCGATGCTGCTGCACGAGCCCGGACCGGTTCCCGGGCCGCGCGCCGGGGCCGGGCGGCCGCCCGGCCCCGCGGGCGTCGAGCGGGCCACCGGGATCGTGATGGAGCGCTACACCCTCGACGAGGACGATGCCGCCCGGTGGCTGCGCCGCGCCGCCGGGCAGGACGGGATGACGGTGCCGGAGTTCGCCGCCGTCCTGGTCGACGAGGCCGGGTCGCACGCCCGGATCGGCGACTCGATCCGGGACACCCTGGAGGCGCTCACCGCCCGCTTCCCGGACCCCGGCGCCGACTCCGACACCGGTCCCGGCACCGGTGACGAGCCGGCCGCGGCAGGCCGCCGCGACGCGCCGCCGCGGCGCTGGCTGCGGCTGGTGCGCACCGAGCCGGACGACGAGCGGCCGGTCTGACCGGCGGGGCCGGGATCAGCGCCGGAACAGGAGGACGCCGTAGCCCTGCTCGTCGTCGGCCCACTCGGCCTCGGCGCGCAGGCCGTGCCGCTCGACGTCCCGGCGGAAGCGGTCGCGGTCGAACTTGGCGGAGAACCCGACGTCGATCCCCTCGCCGCGGCGCAGGTCCAGCGACAGGACCAGGTCGGGGAGCGCGACGCGCCGGTCCCGGCGCGCCCACAGCCGGCCCTCGACGACCTCGTCGTGCGGGTCGTAGTGGGCGAGCGCGTGGAAGTCGGCCAGGTCGACCCGGCCGCCGAAGCGCCGGCCGAGATGCGCGAGATGTTGAGCCGGAACTCGGCGAACGCGGTGTGCCCGGGCGGGTCGTTGTAGCAGGTCTCGAACACCGGGCCGGGCTTGAGCAGGTCGGCCGAGACGGCGAACGCGTCGCCGGGGCGCAGCGCGGCGGCGATCCGGGCGAGCAGCGCCGACCGCTCGTCCGGGGTGGTGTTGCCGATGTTGGCGCAGCAGGTCCCACTCGACGCGGGTCAGGTAGTACGTCGGCAGCTCGATGATCCGCTCGAACAGCTCAGCGCCGCGCTCGTCGTAGCCGAACCAGGGCGGGATCCGCGGGACCGGCTCGGTGAGGCAGGCCCGCAGCCCGTCGACGTCGTCCCAGAACGCGGGGCCGGACTCCAGCTCGACGACGCTACCGCGCCGCCCCGTCCGGCAGCACCGCGCGCAGGCTGGTCCGGCCCGCCGACCAGTGCCGCAGCAGCAGCTCGCCGAGCCGGTCGCCGAGGAACCCGGCCGCCCGGATCCCGAACACCACGTCCGTGGCGAGCGCGGGCTCGGCGGCCAGCAGCGGGGCGAGGACGCCGCGCCGGACGACCTGCTCGTGCACCGCGTCGGCCTCCACGTGCTCGTCGTAGAACCGGATCGCCTCCGCGCCGCAGCCGAGCCGGCGCATCCCGCGGACCAGCCGTTCGGACCCGGGCGACGAGGTCAGCTCCACCAGCGCGAACTGGCCGACGAGCGCGCCGCGCAGGCTGCGCCGCAGACCGCACAGCGTCATGAAGTTGACCTCGGCGAGGGTCTCGGCGGGCACCGCGTCGACGTAGTGGCCGTACTCGGCCGACAGACCGAGCTCGCGCATCATGTCCGCGAACAGGACCGCGTGCATGCGGGCCGGATCGCCCGCGCCGTATTCGTCGTGCTCGACGGTGACCAGCCCGGCCTTGGCGGCGTCCGGCAGCCGCGGGATCACCCAGGCCTGCGGATCGGCCTCCTTGAGGTGGTACACCGAGCGGTGCGCGACGTACTCGCGCAGCTGCCACAGCTCCCCGGTGCGGTGCAGGTGGTGCGAGACCCCGGTCTCCGCGGCCGGGCCGACCGGCTCGACGAGCAGCGCCTCGACGGTGCCGGCGACGTCGTCGCCGGGCGGGACGTCGGCGCGCAGCGCGGCCAGGAACCGGTCCTCCAGCGCGACCCGCAGGGTCAGCAGCCGCGGGTCCCACTCCCGGTCGTCGTCGACGCCGTCGAAGCCGCGATAGTGCAGCTCGTAGCAGCAATGCAGGGCGATCTGCAGGTCGTCGCCGTACGGGTCGGCGGTCGCCTGGTCCGCCCCGCCGGGCGCCGGTTCCCCGCCGCGCAGCAGCTCCAGCACCGTCGCGGACAGCGGGCCGCGGGCGGCCGGCAGCGGCGCGAGACCGGTGCGCGGGGCCGGATGCCGGACCGTCATGTCCGCTCCCCCTCCCGGACCCGGGTGCGGTGGCTGGTGTCACAGAACGGGGGCCGCCGGGTGCGGCGGCAGGTGCAGACCGCCGTCACCGGGCGGTCGGACCGGATCCGGCGCCCGTCGGCGGTCTCGATCTCGACCGGGCCGTGCACCAGGACGGGGCCGTCGTCGGTCAGGGTCATCCGGGTGGGCTCAGCAGGCACGGCTCGCCTCGATCACGACCAGCTCCTCGTCGACGGCGCCCGGCTCGGCCAGCCCGCGCGCCTCGTGCAGCGCGGCCCGGGCCCGCATCACCGGGCCGAGCGGGATCCGGACCCGCTCGACGACCCGGGCGGTCAGCCCGTGCCCGGCGAGCCGCTCCAGCGTACGGTCCGCGCCGCAGGCCCCGCCGTGCACGAGCAGCAGCAGGCCGCCGGGGACGAGATGCTCGGCGGCACCGTCGCAGATCCGGTCGACCAGCAGCCTGCCGTCGCGGCCGCCGTCCCAGCTGCGGGAGCTGCGGTGCCGGGCGAGCCGGTCGGTCGCCGAGGGCACGTACGGCGGGTTCGCGGTGATCAGGCCGAACCGCCGCCCGCGGACCGGCGCGAACAGGTCACCGTGGTGCACGCGCACCCGTGCCGGGTGCAGCCGGGCCCGGTGCAGCCGCACCCCGTGCAGCCGGGCGTTCAGCCGGGCGACCCCGACCGCACGCCGGGACAGGTCGACGGCGGTCACCGACCGGGCACCGGAGCCGGCCGCGGCGAGCGCCGCGGCGCCGGTACCGGTCCCGAGATCGAGCACGTCCCGGCCGCGGGCCGCGGCGCGGCCGATGATCGCGCCGGCCAGCACCCCGGTGTCGGACTGCGGGCGGTAGACCCCGGGCGCGCTCACCAGGAACGGTTCAGCAGGGTTCGGGGCAGCAGGAGTCGGGTCGGCCGGGATCTGGTCGGCCGGGATCGGGGTCGCCGGGGCGGCGGCGATATCGGACACGGGCGGCCTTCCGTCGGACGGGTGGGTCCGCCGGTCGCGGCCCGGTGGGCGGCGTACCCGGCCACCGGTGACTCATCCGCCGTGTGACGACACCCACGCCGGCCCGGTACCGGGCCGGTACCGAGGCCGGGCCGGACGGGGCCCGCTCAGCCGAGCAGGTCGGGCTCGTCGTGCAGGACCTGGCGCAGGTGCGGCTCGAAGTGCTGCTCGGCCAGCTCCGGCGTCAGCGTCCACTTCGGGAGCAGCGACGCCTCGATCGGCTCGCCGTGCCCGGCCGCGGCGAGCTGCAGCGCCGCGGCGGCGGCCCGCTCGGCGGCGATGAAGTAGAACGCCGCCTCCGGCAGCGACCGGCCGACGGTGATGAAGCCGTGCCCGCGCTGGATCAGCACCCGCGCGGTCGGGCCGAGCGAGTCGGCGGTGGTCGCCCGGCCCTCCCCGGTCCGGCCGAAGTCCTCGTGCACCGCCTGCAGGCCGTGCAGCAGGGCGGCGTCGGTGGTCAGCGGATCGAGCACCCGCGGCGACGACGACCAGGTGAACCCGGCCGGCGAGTGCACGTGCACCACGGCGACCGCGTCCGCGCGGGCGGAGTGCAGCACGTGCTGGCTCGCGAACCCGGAGACGACAGCGCCGGGCGGGCCGGCGACGATCGCCCCGGACGCGTCCACCAGGAGCAGGTCCGAGACCCGGACCCGGCCGAACGGGAGCTGCCACGGGTTGGCCCAGAACAGGTCGTCCGAGCCGGGATCGCGGACGGTGAGGTGGCCGTTGAAGCCGAACTCGTACCCGAGCCGGGCGAACAGCCGCAGCGTCGCGGCCAGTGCGACCTTGCGGTCCCGGCGGTCGGCCTCGACCGGGTCGAGCGCGGACGTGGATGTGGATGTGGTGGGTTCGAGTACGGCGGTCACGGTTTCCTCCGATGTGGACGGACGGGCTGGTGGGGCGGGTCGGGTGCTGGGCGGGCCCGGGCTTCAGACGGCGGCCGGGGCGTCCAGCCCGGGCAGCAGTGCGCGCAGGTCGGCGTCGGGCAGCGAGCCCGCGGGGGTCCGCTCGCGGACGGCCCGTTGCAGGCGGGCGGTCACGGCGGCGTTGTGCGGCGCCGGGACGCCGTGCAGCCGGGCGAGCAGGGTGATCTCGCCGTTGAGGAAGTCGGTCTCCGGGGACACCCCGCGGGCGAGGCTCTGCCAGGTCGACCGGCCGCCGGTGGGACGGCCCGGTATCGGGGCGGGAGCGAACCGGGTCAGGTCCAGTGTGGTCTCGGCCCGCAGGTCCGCCGGGTCGACGCCGGCGGCCCGGTAGACCTCGCGGGCCTCGTCCCGCAGCGCGGCGGCCGCGGCGTCCCGGAGCGGGCCGGGGGCGTAGAGCGCGTCGAGCGCGTTGCCGAGGATCGGCAGCAGCTTGCCCGCCTTCCAGCGGGCGATGTCCTGGACCGGCTCGACGAGATGGCGGGCGGAGCGCAGCTCGTCGCCCACCGCGGCCAGCCGCGGGTCCCCGCCGGCCGGGTACCGGCCGATCCACAGCACCCCGACGGCGGGCGCGGCGGGCACCGCGACCTCGCCGGGCGTCACGAACTCCGATGGCGACCAGGAGACCGCCGCCCACACGGTCGCGAACCGGCGCAGCGCCGCCCGCTCGGTGTCCAGGCCGTTCTGCAGGGTGATCACCGGCAGCACCTCGGCGGCAGCCCGGTCGCCGACCGGTTGCCACCCCCACTGGGCGAGCGCGGACTCGGCGTCCTGGGTCTTGGTGGCGAGCACCAGCACGTCGTCGGGGGTGAGCTCGATCCCGGCGGGGCCGTCGACCGTCGGCACCGGCACCCGCAGCTCGCCGTCCGGGCGGACGTAGCGCAGGCCGTCGCGGCGCAGGATCGCGCCGTGCTCGCCGCGCGCCACCAGCACCACCGGGACGCCGGCGAGGTGCAGCTCGGCGGCCAGGGTCGCCCCGACGGCGCCCGCGCCGATCACCACGTAGCGGCTCATCGGCCGGCCCGCCGGTGTGCGACGGGTGCGGCGGGACGTGCGGGTTCGGTGTGCATGCGGAGAGGTCCTTCCGGGACGGCGGCGGCTCCCGGGCGACCGCGGACGGACCGGCGGAGCGCGGGCGCGAGCACAGGGGCGACGGGATGGGGCGAGAGGGCCGGGTGGGGACGGCCGTCGGGGCGGCACCGCTGGGTGGTGCTGCTGGGACGGTGCCGTGGGGACGGTGCCGTGGGGACGGCGGCGGGCCGGTCAGCGGACCGGACAGGCCGCCGAGTGCACCGTGCCGTGGTCGACGACCCGACGGCGGACGAGCCGCGGCTCCGCGACGGCGACGGGACGGGGCCCGGCCGGTCGGACGGAGCGGATGCGCGGCATGGCACCGAGCCAAGCCGATCCGGGCGGCCCCTGTCCAACGACGAATCGCCATCGGGATCGATCACCGATCCGGATCGATGATGATGCCGATCCGTCGTTGGACAGCGAACGCGCTGCTCAGCACACTGGTCCTGTGCCGACATCACCCGGATCCGTGACGCCCCAGCGCGGGGCGTGGTCCGGCGAGCGCGGCGTCCTCACCCGTCGCAGGGTGATCGACCACGGCACGGTGAACTCGGCCAGCTGTCTCGGCCGCTGAGTCCCGCCTCCCGCCGACACCGACGCCCGGCATCCCGGGCCCCGTGACGCCGCGATCGCGCCGTCGCCGGATCCGCACGTCCGCGTGACACCCCCGACGCTCCGCCCCGCTGCGGGTCGTGCCCGCCCGCACGCCCGCGGTCCGCCGCCGGTCGAGCGTCGGGCGGTCGCGCGCTCACCCCGAGGAACCGCCATGACCGCCGTCCTGTCCCCCTCCGGACCACCGGGCCCCCCGGCCGGTGCCCCGCCCGATCCCGTCCGGCCGGCCCGGCCGCGCTGGCCGCTGTCCGCCCGCTACGTGCTCAGCAGGCTGCTCAACGCCGTGCTCGCCGTCTGGGCCGTGCTGACCATCGTGTTCTTCGCGATGCACCTGACCGGCAACCCGGCGAGCCTGCTGCTGCCGATCGACGCGAGCGAGGAGGAGATCACCCGGCTCACCGCGGCGCTCGGGTTCGCCGATCCGCTCCCCGAGCAGTACCTGCGCTTCCTCGGCCAGGTGCTCACCGGCGAGTTCCCCGACTCGATCCGCTACGGCGGCGACCCGGTCGCGCTGGTGCTCGAACGGCTGCCCGCCACCCTGCTCCTCGGCACCTGGGGAATGATCATCGGGGCGTCGCTCGGGCTGGCGGCGGGCGCCGTCGCGGTGTTCGGCCGCAACCGGCGGCTGCGCCGGGTGCCGGTCAGCGTGCTCACCGCGCTGGAGGCGGTGCCCAGCTTCTTCCTCGGCATCGTGCTGATCGCCGTGTTCGGCATCGTGCTGTCGGTGCTGCCGCTGCGCGGCGCCGGGACGCCCGCGCACCTGGTCCTGCCCGCCCTCGTCATCGGGCTGGCGCTCGCCGCGCCGGTCGCCCGGGTGTTCCGCACCTCGCTGCAGGAGGGCACCGGCGCCGAGCACGTCCGGCTCGCGGAGGCGAAGGGCATCGGGCGGGCCCGGGTCGTGCTGCGGCACATCGTGGTCAACGCGCTCGCCCCGGTCCTCAACGTGCTCGGTGTGCAGGCCGGCGTGGTGCTCGGCGGCGCCGTCGTCACCGAGGCGGTGTTCGGCTGGCCGGGCGTCGGCCAGCTCGCGACCAGCGCCATCGACAGCCGGGACTTCCCGGTCGTGCTCGCCTGCGTCGCCCTGATCGCCATCGGATTCGTGCTGGTCAACCTGCTCGTCGACCTGGCGGCCGCGATCCTCGACCCGCGCGGGGGCCGTCGATGAGCGCCCTCGCCGTGACCCCCCGGCGCCGGGCCGGGCGCACCGGATCGCTGGTCGCCGGGGTGTTCCTCGGCGCCGTCGTGCTGGCCGTCGTGTTCGCCGGTGTGCTGTTCCCCGGCGGCTACGACGCGCAGGACCTCACCCGCCGGTTGGCCGAGCCCACCTGGTTCGGCCCGCTGCCGCTGGGCACCGACGAGCTGGGCCGCGACATGCTCGCCCGGGTGCTGTACGGCGGCCGGCCCGCGCTCGGCATCTCCGCCGTCGCCGCCGTCCTCGCGACGGTCCTGGGCACCGCCGCCGCGCTCGGCGCCACCCTCGGCGGACGACCGTGGGACGGGCTCATCGGCCGGGTCGCCGACGTCCAGCTGGCCGTCCCGACCATCCTGATCGCGCTGGTCGTGCTGTCCTTCTCCGGCTCCGGCACGATCCCGCTGATCGGCGTGCTGACCGTCGGCAGCTGGGTGCTGACCTTCCGGATCCTGCGCGCCCAGCTGGCGACCGTCGTCGCGCTGCCCTACATCGAGGCGGCGCGGCTGGCCGGGGCACAGGGGCCCACCCTGCTGCGCAGGCACGTGCTGCCGGCCGCCGCGCCGCTGCTCGTCGTCGCGCTGACCCTGAACTTCTCCACCGCGCTGGTCCTGGAGTCGAGCCTGGGCTATCTCGGGCTCGGCATCGCGCCGCCGCGGCCGGACTGGGGGCAGATCGTCGCCTCCGGGCAGGCCCAGCTCGCCGGGGCCTGGTGGATCTCGCTGGTGCCCGGCGCGTTCCTGGTCGCGACCGTCGTCAGCATCCAGATCGTCGGCGACCGGATCGCCGACCTGCTCACCCTCCCCGGCTCCCAGGACGGCACCCGATGACCCTCTCCCGTCCCCTCCCCGCCGGCCCCGGCACTGCGCCCGGGCCCGGGCCCGGGCCCGATCCGGACGCCGGTCCGCCGCTGGTCTCGGTGCGCGGGCTGCGGATCGCCACCACCGGCGGGACCCCGCTCGTGCACGGCGTCGATCTCGATCTCGTCGCCGGCGCGACCGTCGGCATCGTCGGCGAGTCCGGCTCCGGGAAGACGCTCACCGCGATGGCCGTGGCCGGCCTGCTGCCGCGCGGCGTCGCCGTCACCGGCGGGCGGATCGCCGTCGACGGCCGCGACGTCACCGTCCGCTCCCCCGCCGAGCGCCGTGCGCTGCTGCGCGACACCTTCGGCGTGGTCTTCCAGAACCCGGCGGTCTCGCTGAACCCGCGGCTGACGATCGGCCGGCAGCTGCGCGAGGCGCTGCCCGACGCCGACCGGCGCAGCCGCGCACGGGCTTGGCGCCGCTCGCTGGAGCTGCTCGAGCACGTCGGTGTCCCGCGCGCCGCGCAGCGGCTGCGGGCCTACCCGCACGAGCTGTCCGGCGGCCTCAACCAGCGGGTGGTTATCGCCACCGCGATCGCCCGCGATCCGCGGGTGCTGGTCGCCGACGAGGCCACCACCGCACTCGACGTCAGCGTCCAGCAGCAGGTGCTGGACCTGCTCGACCGGCTGCGCGACGAGCTGCGGCTCGGCGTGCTGCTGGTCAGCCACGACATCGGGGTGATCGCCGACCGGGCCGGGCAGGTCGTCGTCATGCAGGACGGCGCGGTCGTCGAACGGGGCGGCACCGGCGCGGTGCTGGACCGCCCGCGGGAGGGCTACACCCGGCGGCTGCTGGCCGCGGTCCCGCGGCTCGACGTCCCGTCGCCCGCCGGTCCGCCCGCCGACGCACCGGTGCTGCTGGCCGGCCGCGGCCTGGTCCGCGACTTCCCGGTCGCCGGCCGGCGCGGCACCCGGTTGCGCGCCGTCGACCACGTCGACATCACGCTGCGGGCCGGCCAGGCGCTCGGCGTGGTCGGCGAGTCCGGATCGGGCAAGACGACACTGGCCCGCATCCTGGTCGGGATCGATCCCGGGCACGGCGGCACCCTGACCGCGTTCGGCGGGCCGGTCACCGGGCGGGTCCCGGCGCGCCGGCGGCTGCTGCGCCGCGTGCAGTACGTGTTCCAGGATCCCTACGCCGCGCTCGACCCGCGGCAGACGGTCGCCGAGAGCATCGCCGAGCCGATCGAGCTGGCCGGTACCCGGGACCAGCGCGATCGCGTGCCCGGCCGGGTCGCCGAACTGCTCGACGACGTGCAGCTGGCCCGCGACCTGGGCGGCCGGCGCCCGCACGAGCTGTCCGGCGGGCAGCGGCAGCGGGTGGTCATCGCCCGGGCGCTCGCCCTGGAACCGGACGTGCTGATCGCCGACGAACCGGTCTCCGCGCTGGACCTGTCGGTGCAGGCCGGGGTCCTCGACCTGCTCGCCCGGCTGCGCGCCGAACGCGATCTCACCTATCTCGTCATCTCGCACGATCTCGCCGTCGTGCGCGGGCTCTGCACCGACGTCCTCGTGCTGCACGACGGCGTCGAGATCGAGCAGGGCCCGACCGACGACGTCTTCACGGCGCCGGCCGCCGGCTACACCCGCCGGCTCCTCGACGCCGTCCCCGGCCGCTCCCGGCAGGGCTCCCCGCCCGAGCTCCACCCCGCCATCCCCCGGAAGGACAACCCGTGATCCCCCGCCCCGTCCCCCGATCTCCCCGGACCCCCCGGTCCCCCGGATCCCGCCGCACGTTCCGCACCGTCGCCGCCGCCGTGCTCGCGGCGACCTCGCTCGCGCTCACCGCCTGCGGGGCGGTCACCTCCGGCACGTCGACCGGCGCCGAGGAGGACTCGTCGCTGGTCATCGGGATCTCCCGCAAGCTCACCTCGATCGACCCGGCCCAGGGCGGGTCGATCGACGGCGACGCCACCCTCGCCAGGGCGATCTACTCCGGTCTCACCTACTACGATCCCGAGCTGGAGCTGCGCGGCGAGCTCGCCGAGAGCTGGACCCAGGACGACGACACGCACTGGACGTTCGTCCTGCGCGACGGCGTCACCTGGTCCGACGGCAGCCCGTTCACCGCCGAGCAGGTCGTCTGGAACTTCCAGCGGTTCCTCGACCCGGAGTCCACCCTCGGCAACGCGGCCGCGACCCGGGCGATCATCAGCGGGGTCACCGCGCCGGACGAGGGCACCGTCGTCATCGAGACGAACGGTCCGTTCATCGACCTGCCGGACCGGCTCGCGCACTTCTTCCTGGTCAACCCGGACTTCGTGCAGGCGCACCCGGACGAGCTGGTCGCCCTGGGCACCGGGCCCTACGTGCTGGAGTCGGTCGACCTGGAGAACGGTGCGGTGCTGACCCGCAACCCCGGCTACTTCGGTGAGGCACCGGAGTGGGAGCGCGTCGAGTACCGGGTGCTGGAGACCGAGGCAGCCCGCGTGCAGGCCGCCCAGGCCGAGGAGATCGACGTCGCGATCCAGTACGAGCCGACCAGCCTGGAGCTGTTCGCGGGCAGCGACGTCTACGACACCGGCAACCAGTGGTCCAGCTGGAACAACACGCTGCGGATCAACGAGAACGTCGCCCCGCTCGACGACGTCCGGGTCCGGCAGGCGCTGAACTACGCGATCGACAAGGAGGCGCTGATCCGCGACGTCGTCGGTGCCGACGTCGAGCCGCTCGCCGGGCAGGTGCTGTCAGCGCCGTACGACCGGATCAATCCCGACCTGGCGGCCTACCCCTACG
This sequence comes from Pseudonocardia sp. NPDC046786, assembly GCF_040645415.1. Taxonomy (NCBI): domain Bacteria; kingdom Bacillati; phylum Actinomycetota; class Actinomycetes; order Pseudonocardiales; family Pseudonocardiaceae; genus Pseudonocardia; species Pseudonocardia sp. NPDC046786. The sequence continues at coordinate 58,389 of NZ_JBEYYF010000022.1, forward strand.
ATCCGGAGCGGGCCCGGCAGTTGCTCGCCGAGGCCGGGCACGCCGACGGCGTGACGATCGAGCTCGGCCTGTCCACCGGCAGCTACGTCGCCCAGGACCCGGTGTCCCAGGCGATCGCCCGCCAGCTCGGCGAGGTCGGGATCACCGTCGAGATCACCAACCAGTCGTTCCCGAACTGGGTGGAGCGCACCCGCAGCGCGGAGGACGCCCCGGCGCTCTACTACATCGGCTACACCGCCGGGTACCGCGCGCCCGCCGAGCGGCTGCGGATCTACATCTCGGGCAACGGCCAGAGCCACTACGCCGAGCCGGACGCCGTCTACGACGACCTGGTCACCCAGGTGACCGCGGCGACCACCCCCGAGCAACAGCAGGAGCTGGTGAACCGGGCGACCGCGCACTACCGGGAGCAGGCGCACGCCGTCTTCCTGTGGCCGCAGCCGCTCACCTACGTCGTCCGCAAGGACCTGGAGTGGACCCCGCGCCCCGAGCACTGGCTGGTGCCGCAGGAGTTCCGGTCCCGGTCCTGACCCGAGCGAGAGGCGGAGCCATCATGACCAGTCCCGGAGACGATCGCGTCGCACGCGGCGAGCAGCTGGTGCTCGCCACCCTGATCGGCGGCGTCGGGAACCACGCCGGCGCCTGGCGCCGGCCGAACAGCCGGGTCGAGGAGAAGTACGACCTGCGGCTGTTCGCCGATCTCGTCGGCCGCGCCGAGGCCGCGAAGCTGCACGCGGTGTTCCTCGCCGACGGGCTGCGGCTGGAGACCGACACCCTGCGCAGCCAGCCCTTCGCCGGGCTCGAACCGGTCACCCTGCTCAGCGCCCTGGCCGCGGTGACCAGCCGGATCGGGCTGATCGGCAGCATCTCGACGACGTTCTCCGAGCCCTACACCGTCGCCCGCCAGCTGGCCTCGCTCGACCACATCTCGAACGGCCGGGCCGGCTGGAACCTGGTGACCTCGGCCTGGGGCGAGGAGAACTACGGGCGCGCGCTGCCCCCGCACGACGAACGCTACGAGCGGGGCGCCGAGTTCGCCGAGGTGCTGTTCGCGCTGTTCGACAGCTGGGACGCCGACGCGATCACCCTCGACCGGGCCACCGGGGTCTACGCCGACCCGGCGAAGGTCCGGACGATCGACCACGTCGGGAAGCACTTCGACGTGCGCGGCCCGCTCAACGTGGCCCGCCCGCCGCAGGACCGCCCGGTCGTCGCGCAGGCCGGGTCGTCGGAGATCGGGCAGGACGTCGCCGCCCGGTTCGCCGACGTCGTGTTCACCACCGGCCGCACCACCGACGAGGCCGGCGTGCGGTTCTACCGGTCGCTCAAGGAACGGGTGGCCGCCACCGGCCGCGACCCCGGATCGGTGAAGATCCTGCCCGGGATCTCGCCGATCATCGGGCACACCGAGACCGAGGCGAAGGCCGTCGAGAAGGAGCTCAACGGCTTCATCGACCTGGTCTCCGGGCGGGCGAAGCTGTCCCGCCAGCTGGCGGGCGTCGAGCTCGACGATCTGGAGCTCGACGAGCCGGTCCCGCTGGAGCGGCTGCCCCGGGAGTCCGAGGTGCAGGGGCGGCGGTCCCGGTTCGGGGTCTACCGGGCACTCGTCGAGGACGGCTGGACGCTGCGCAGGCTCATCCAGTGGGAGGTCGCCTCGGCCGGGCACCACGTCCCGGTCGGATCGTCCGAGCAGATCGCGGACCTGCTGCTGCGCCGGTTCGAGGCGGGGGCGGCCGACGGGTTCGTGCTGCTGCCGTCCTACGTCCCGGAGGGGTTCACGCTGCTCACCGACGAGGTGGTGCCGATCCTGCAGGAGCGCGGGGCGTTCCAGACCGAGTACGCGCACGGGACGCTGCGCGGGAACCTGGGGATCGGGCCGGTGGCCTGACCGGTCGCGGGCGCCGGCTCCGGCGCCCGCGATCAGCCCAGCTCGACGACCGCCTTGCCGTGCAGCGTCCGGCCCAGCAGCGCCGCCACCGCCTCCCCGGCGTCGTCCAGCCCGCCCCGCCAGGCCGGCTCGGCGTCCAGCGCCCCGGACCCGATCTGTTCGGCCAGCCAGCTGAGGTCGGGCCCGACGTCGCCGGTGGCACCGAGGAAGAACGTGACGAGCGAGCGGTCGTGCCCGCCGTCGTTGCCGAACAGGTCGCCGAAGGCGAACGACTCCCCCTCCCCCGACGAGTGCCCGACCGCGACCAGCGTCCCGTGCTCGCGCAACGCCCGGAACGCCTCGACCAGCACCCGGCCGCCGACCTGGTCGACGACCCCGTCCACCGGCGCGGACAGCGCGCCGGGGCCGGCCGCCACCTCGGCGGCGCCGAGTGCGCGCAGCGCGTCGCCGTGCGCGGCCGGGTCCGACGTCGTCGCGACGACGTGCGCACCGGCGCAACCCGCCAGCTGGACGGCGAACCGGCCGACGCCGCCGGACGCGCCGGTCACCAGCACCCGGCGCCCGAGCAGCGGACCGATCCGGCGCAGCGCCCGCAGCGCGGTGAGCCCCGCGACCGGCAGCGTGCTCGCCGCACCGAGGTCCACACCGGGCGGCACGGTGCCCAGCAACGCGGCCGGAACCGCGCGCAGCTCGGCGACCGCCCCGACCGGCCCGAAGGTGACGACCGGTGTGCCCACCGGCGGGCCGGAGCCGTCCGCGGCGGCCTGCTGCACGATCCCGGCCGCGTCCGAACCCAGCACCGTCCCCTCCGGCGGGGGCCCGAAGCCGGCCGGGACCGCGCCCGCGGCGAGGGCGACCTCGCCGAAGTTGAGCGACGCGGCCCGCACCCGGACCAGCACCTCCCCCGGGCCGGGAACCGGATCGGCGGTCTCCCCGACCCGCAGACCGGTCCCGGCGGAGCGGTCGAACAGCAACGCGCGCATGCGCTCCCCCTCCTCGTGGCCGGGCAGGTGCGCCCGGCCTCCGGCCAGCGCACACCCGGCCGTCGCGGCACGGTCAACCCCGGGCCGGCGCGACCTGCACCACACAACGGAATCAGCCCCGGTCAGCACGGCTTCACACCTGGTGACGGGCCGGGGTTGTCCGGTCCGTACCGCAACGGCACCATCCCGGGGCGGAACCGCAGGGCGCGGAAGCCCGGGAGAGGTGGGGGTCATGGCCTGGAGCACGCGTGAGATCGCCGAGCTCGCCGGCACCAGCCTGCGGGCGGTGCGGCACTACCACGAGGTGGGCCTGCTGGCGGAACCCGAGCGCCGCTCCAACGGCTACAAGCAGTACGGGGTCGCCCACCTGGTGCGGGTGCTGCGGATCAAGCGGCTCACCGATCTCGGCTTCTCACTCGCCCAGATCGCCGCGATGGGCGACGCCGACGATCATCCCGAGGAGGCGCTGCGCACCCTCGACGCGGAGCTGTCCGAGACGATCGAGCGGCTGCAGCGGATCCGGGCCGAGCTCGGCGTGATCATGCGCGACGGCACCCCGACCGACCTGCCGTCCGACTTCGCCCCGGCGACCGCGCAGGCGGAGCTGTCCGACACCGACCGGTCGCTGATCGTCGTGATGACCCGGGTGCTGGGCCCGCAGAGCCTGCAGGCATACGCGGAGCTGCTGCGCGACCTGCCGCCGGACCCGAACGCGGGCGCCTTCGAGAACCTGCCCGAGGACGCCGACGACCGGACCCGCCAGGAGCTCGCCGAGCGGATGCTGCCCTACGTCCGCGAGATGCACGCGGCGCACCCGTCGCTGGCGACGATGCGCGAGGACTCGCCGCGCGGGAAGGGCTTCGCCCGGCGGACCATGGGGGCCGCGATGCGCGACCTCTACAACCCTGCCCAGCTCGACGTCATGGGGCGGCTCGGGACACTGCTGCGGGAGGAGCCGGCGAACGACCGGGACTGACGGGAGCCGGTCACCCCGTCCCCCATCCCTCCATCGACCGGGAGAAGGCGAGGTACTCGTCGTCGACGAAGGTGTCCGGCCCGAACCCCCGGTCGGTCATCACCCCCCACGCCCGCCGGCGCTGCATGCCCAGGTTCCCGGCGTCGTAGAGGGAGAACACGGCCGCCTCCCGGTAGTACCGGGCCAGCGGGAACCTCCGGTCGAGCGCGTTCACCCCGACCAGCCGCATGCAGTCGGTGACGACGCCCTGCATCGACTCGGTGCAGTAGGTCTTGTTCATCCCGCCGAGCGCCTGGCCCTGCCCGGGGTGCCGGTCCAGGTAGTGCGCGGCCTTCCAGGCGAAGTAGCGGGCGGCCTCGATCCGGGCGGCGATGTCGGCCAGCAGGTGACCGACGGCCTGGTGCCGGATGATCGGGACGGTGCCACCGCCGGTGTAGGTCCGGGCCCAGTCCAGGGCGAACTCGTACGCCCCGCGGGCCAGGCCGACGGCGGCGATCGCCGCGATCGGGCCGGACCAGGTGAAGTTCCGGTTGACGAGCAGGTCGCCCTCGCCGACGGCGAGCACGTTCTCCTCCGGGACCCGGGCGCCGCGGAAGGTCATCGTGACGTTCTGGCAGGTGCGGTGCGCCATCGTGTCGATCACCTCGTGCTCGACGCCGTCGGTGCCGCGCTCGACCAGGATCGCGCTGAGCGCCCCGGTGCCGCCCGCGTCGCGGTCGGTCCGGACGACGCACAGGGTGACGTCGGCGCCGCGCAGGTCCCAGCCGCCGGCGTTGCACGGCCAGTGCTTCTCGCCGTACAGCACGTACTCGCCGTTGGCCCGGTCGTGGTCGGCGACCACCTGGATGCCGCCGCGCGGGCTGGGATGGTCGAAGTTGGCCGTCCCGCCGCGCTCGCTCACCGCGAACCCGGCGAGGAAGTCGACGTTGTCGCGGTCGGTCGCCCGGCGCAGCCAGCGGTCGCGCTGGGTCTCGGTGCCCGACCACAGGATCGGCATCAGGGCGAGGCCGTTGACCAGCAGCACGGTCGGGAAGCCGGGATCGACCGCGCACAGCTCCTCGACGACGAGCAGGAAGTCCACCGTGGACGCACCCCCGCCGCCGTACTCCCGGGGCAGGAACATCGTGCTCAGCCCGGATGCGACGGCCTGCTCGTAGACCGGCTTGATGAGGCGGAACGCCTCCTGCGGGTCCGGGTGGGCGTCAGCCCGCTCGGCCGCCGGACGCAGCACCTCGCGGGCGAACTCGCGCGCCGCGTACTTGAGCGTCCGCTGCTCGGGCGTCAGCTCGAAGTCGACAGCCATCCGTGTGCCCTCCTGCCGAGCCGAACAGAGCCGAACAGGGCCGGGCCGGACGCCGGCGGGTGGCGCTCAGCTGCCGGTGGCGCCCTGGATCATGCCGAGGGCACCGCGTAGTCCCTGGTCGTTGACGGCGACGTCCTCGATGGTCGAGGCGTCGAGCACCTCGAAGTAGGCGTCCAGCGCCTGGGCGAACACGCTGCGCGCGCCGCAGACACCGGCGATCCGACAGTAGCGGGCCGGCCCCAGGCACTCGACGACCGCGAAGTCGTTCTCCATCGTGCGCATCACTTCGCCGACGGTGATGGTGGCCGGATCGCGCACCAGGCGCACCCCGCCGCCGCGGCCGCGGCTGGTCTCCACCAGCCCGGCGCCGGCGAGCCGCTGGACGACCTTGTCCAGGTGGTTGCGCGACACCCGGTGCGCGGCCGAGATCTCGCCGACCGAGCCGCGCCGTCCCGGCGCCACCCGCAGGTAGAGCAGGACGCGCAGCGCGTAGTCCGCATGGCTGGTGTGCCTCATCGTGGCGCCGCTCCCGTCGCTGCACTGGCGCCTCGAACGGTACCTGTTGCCCGCCGCGGAACCCGGCCGACACCGCCACCGGCCCCGCGGGACCGGTGGCGGCGCGGACCGGGCGCGGATCAGGGGACGAGCGTCCCGATGCCCTCGTGCTCCTTGCCGAAGCGCACGTACTCGTCCTCCATGATCGCCCGCGGGTTGAACAGCGGATCGGCGAGGATGCCGTGCACGCGACGGCGCTGCATCCCCATGTTGCCGCCGTCGTAGATCGGCAGGACGGCCGCCTCCCGCAGGATCTTCCCGAACCCGTTCTGCAGCTCCAGGCTGTTCACGCCGACGATCTGCATGCACTTGTAGACGCAGTCGAACATCAGCTCGGTGACCTGGATCTTGTTCATGGCGCCGACCAGCTCCGCGTGCTGGTCGTGCTTGTCCAGGTAGTCCGCGGCCCGCCAGGAGAAGGCGCGGGCCATCTCGATCTTCGAGGCGACGTCGCCGAGCACGTAGCCGACGTTCTGGAAGCCGATGATCGGCCGCAGCGCGCCCGCGGTGTTGCCCTTGGCGAAGTCCAGCGCCATCTCGTAGGCGGCCCGGGCCATCCCGACCGCCGCGATCGCCGCGACCGGCCCGGACCAGGCGAAGTTCCGGTTGATGACCAGATCGCCGTTGCCCTCGGCTCCGGGCAGCAGGTTCGCCACCGGGATCCGGGCGTCGGTGAAGACGATCTCGGCGTTGGACGCCAGCCGGTGCCCGATCTTGTCGAGATGCCGGTAGGTGACGCCGGGGGTGTCCCGCTCCAGGACGAGCGCGGACAGGCCCTCGGTGCCGCCCTTCTCCGGGTCGGTGCGGACGATCAGGGTGCCCGCGTTCACGCCGCGCTCGTCCCACCCGGCCGACGACGGCCAGTACTTCCGTCCGTTGACGACGAAGTGGTCGCCGTCGCGCACCGCGGTCAGCCCGACGCCGGCCGGGCGCGGCAGCGGGATGTCGAAGTTCGCCGTGCCGGACGGGTTGCCGGGGGGCTCGCTGGCGGTCCAGCCGCCCAGGTACTCGCCGCTCGGGTCGGACGTCGCCGCGCGGAGGAACCGCTCCTTCTGCTCCTCGGAGCCGTACCAGGCGACCGGCATCAGGCCGAGCCCGTTGCACAGGACGGTGCAGGCGAAACCGGGATCCACGACGCAGATTTCCTCGGCCGCGACGACCAGATCGACGCAGGAGACCCCACCCCCGCCGTACTCCGCGGGGAGCATGCACATGGCGATCCCGGCGCGGTACGCCTCGACGTAGGCGGGCTTGGTCAGCTGGAAGCCCTTCAGCGGGTCGGGTTCCGCGTCCGCGGCCGCGACCACCGGCTTCAGCACGTTCTCGGCGAATGCTCGGACGTCGTACTGCAGCTTCTTCTGCTGGTCGGACATCGTGAAGTTGATCATCAAAACCTCTCCGGGACGAGCACGACAGGGACGGGATGCGCCCACGGACCGGTGACCGGTCCCCGCTCCACGAGCAGCGAGGAGAGCATCCATAATCGGTGTTTCAGATACTTGTTTTGTGAGTTACAGCACCATAACGACCCCGTCGATGCCCGACAATCCGCCGTACGTGACCGCCCGGCCCCGTGCCCGCCGGGCCGCGCCGACTACCCTCGGCCCGCGTGCTGACCCGTGCCTTCGGAATCGCCCGCTCCCTCGCGATGTACCACGGGATCCCCGGGCGGCAGCGCCGGATGCGCGAGTTCTACGCGCCGTTCCTCGGACCGGGCGATCTCGCGTTCGACGTCGGCGCGCACGCCGGCAACCGGGTCCGCGCCTGGCGGGCGCTCGGCGCGCGGGTGGTCGCCGTCGAGCCCCAGCCCGACTTCGTCCGGTTGCTGCGGCTGTTCTTCGGCCGCGACGACGGCGTGACCGTGCTGCCCACCGCGCTCGGCGCCCGCCCGGGCACCGCCCGGCTCGGGATCTCCCGGGCCACGCCGACCGTGTCGTCGATGTCGGAGGACTGGCGCAGCGCCGTCGCCGACGACTCCGGCTTCGCCCGGGTGCGCTGGGAGGACCAGGTCGCGGTGCCGGTCACCACGCTCGACGAGCTCGTCGCCACGCACGGGACGCCCGCCTTCTGCAAGATCGACGTCGAGGGCTTCGAGGCGGACGTCCTCGCCGGGCTGTCCCGGCCGCTGCCCGCCCTGTCGTTCGAGTACCTGCCCGCCGCGCACGACGCCGCGCTGGCCGCGCTGGCCCGGGTCGAGACCCTCGGGCGCTACGTCTACCGCTACTCGCCGGTCGAGACGATGCAGTGGGACGACACCGCCGGCGGGCACTGGCTGGACGCCCGCGAGCTCGTCGCGCTGCTGGAGCGCCGGCGGCCGCTCGGCCGCTCCGGCGACGTCTACGCGCGGGCCGCCACGGGGTGATCGTCCGGGTTCGGGCATCCTTGGCGGTCGTGATTCCCCGTCCCGTCCGGGCCGTCGCCACGGCGCCGGTCGCCCGGCAGCTCATCGCCGGCGCCGCGCTGCTGGCCGTCGTGCTGGCGCTGCTCGCGGCCTTCACCGACGTGGGCCTGGTGCGCGCGCTGCTCGGCGCGGCCCTCGGCGCCGCGGCCGCGGCGGTGCTCGCCCGGGCCGCCCGGCGGACCCCGGAGCCCGCCGGCACGGAGTCCGCCGGCACGGGGTCCGGCGCTGACCCCGCCGGCGCCACGGATGCGGATTCCGCAGCCGCACCCGGGCCCGGCCCGGCCGCGGCACCGGTGTCCGGCGGTGCGGTGACGCTCGGGCCCGCGGGCGTCGTCACGCTGGCCCGCGGCGTGCTGGTGGTCGCGGTCGCGACGCTGATCGGGCTGGACGGCCCTGGGCAGGTCGCGCTGGTGGCGCTGGCACTCGTCGCGTTCGGGCTCGACGCGGTGGACGGGATCGTCGCCCGCCGCACCGGCACCGCGAGCGAGCTGGGCGCCCGATTCGACATGGAGACCGACGCGCTGCTGCTGCTGGTGCTGTCGGTGCACGTCGCGATCGCCTCACACCTGTGGTGGGCGCCGGTGCTGGGCCTGCTGCGCTACGTCTTCGTCGGCGCGGCCCGGGTGCTGCCGTGGCTGCAGGGGTCGCTGCCGGTGCGCCGCTCGGCGAAGGTGGTCGCCGCGCTGCAGGGTGTCGTGCTGATCGCCGCCGCCGCCGGGCTGCTGCCCGGCACGATCGGGCACTCCGTGCTCGCGGTCGCGCTGGCGGCGCTGCTCTGGTCGTTCGGGACGTCGGTGGTCTGGCTCTGGCGGACCGCCGACGAGCACCCGGTCCGCTGGCGGGCGGCCGGTGCCGCGCTGCTCACCACGGTCTGTGCGGCGCTGGTCGGGCTCATCCTGGTGCTGCCCGGCGACCCGGTGAACATCGTTCCGGCGGCGTTCCTGCGGCTGCCGATCGAGATCGTGCTCGGCGTCGCCGTCCTGGCGCTGCTGCCCGGCCGGGCCCGCCGGATCACCGGTGCGGTGGCCGGGCTGCTGCTCGCCGTCGTCGGGCTGCTGAAGCTGTTCGACCTCGGCTTCGTGATCTTCCTGGACCGCCCGTTCGACCCGGTCGCGGACTGGGTGCTGATCGGCAACGCGCAGGAGTTCCTGCGCGGCACCCTCGGCCCGGCCGGCGCGGTGCTGGTCGCCGTCCTGGCCGGGGTGCTGGCCGTCGGGCTGCTGGTGGCGACGGCGCTGGCGGTCGTCCGGCTCGCCGGTCTGGCCGCCCGGCACCACCGGGTCGCGTTGCCCGGCACGGCCGCGCTCGGCACCGTCTGGCTGGTCGTGTGGGCGGTCATCGGGGCACAGCTGGTGCCCGGCGTCCCGGTCGCCGCGGCCGACGGCGTCACCCAGCTGCGCGACCGGGCCGTCGGCATCCCGGCCGCGATCGCCGACCAGCGGGCCTTCGCCTCCGAGCTCGCCGACGACGCCTACGCCGATGTCCCCGGCGACCAGCTGCTCGGCGCGCTGCGCGGCAAGGACGTCGTGTTCGCCGTCGTCGAGAGCTACGGGCGGACCGCGTTGGAGGACCCGGAGATGGCCCCGCGCACCACGGCGGTGCTGGACGACTCCGATCGCCGCCTCGACGCCGCCGGGTTCGACTCCCGCAGCGGGTTCCTGACCTCCCCGATCAGCGGCGGCGGCAGCTGGCTGGCGCACGCGACGCTGTTCTCCGGGCTCCGGATCGACGACCAGCGCCGGCACGACGCGCTCGTCACCTCCGACCGGCTGACCCTGGTCCGGGCGTTCCGCGACGCCGGCTGGGAGACCACCGCCGTCATGCCCGGCACGACGCGGGCCTGGCCGGAGGCCGACTTCTACGGCCACCAGCGGGTGCACGCCTTCGACGGGCTGGACTACCGGGGGCCGCCGTTCAGCTGGTCCCCGATGCCGGACCAGTACGCGCTGTCGGCGTTCTCCCGGCTCGAGCACGACCGCACCGACCGAGGGCCGCTGATGGCCGAGATCGCGCTCACCTCCAGCCACGCGCCGTGGGCACCGGTGCCGCCGATGCTCGGGTGGGACGAGGTCGGCGACGGCTCGGTCTACGCCCCGTACGCCGATGACCAGCGCACCTTCGAGTCGATCTTCGCCGGGGCCCCGGACGCGATCCGCGAGGACTACCTCCGCTCCACCGAGTACGCGCTGGAGGCCACCCTCGGCTGGATCGAGCGGTTCGGCGACGACGATCTCGTCGTCGTCATGCTCGGGGACCACCAGCCCGCCTCGGTGGTGACCGGCGCCGCGGCGAGCCGGGACGTCCCGGTCTCGATCATCACCCGGGACCCGGAGGTGCTCGACCGGATCGACGACTGGGACTGGTCGGCCGGGCTGCGGCCGCCGCCCGCCGCGCCGGTCTGGCCGATGGACGCCTTCCGCGACCGCTTCCTCGACGCCTACGGGCAGCCGACTCCGGCCGGACGGTGAACGTGCGGCGCCTCCCGCACGTTCACACCCGTAGCGGCCCCACGACGGCGCGACGCCCGGAGGAGACACAGTGATCGGCAGCACCCGGACCAGCAGCACCGGGCCCCGTAGCGGCGGGAGCCCCGGTGCCGGCCGAGAGCGCGGCCTGGCGTGACCGCCCCGCTGCAGGGTGCGGCCGGATCGCAGAGCTGCCCGCCGGACTGGCTGGCGCTGCGCGAACCCGCCGACGCCGACGCCCGCTCCGCGGCGCTCGCCGCCGCCCTGCGGGACGCGCTGCCACCCGGGCCGCTGCTGGTGCGCGACCTCGGCTGCGGCACCGGCTCGATGTCGCGCTGGCTCGCGCCGCTGCTGCACCGGCGCCGCGACGACCGTCCCGCGCAGGCGGACCGGCCGGCTCCGCCGGACCACCCCGCGCACCCGCACCGGTCCACCCGGCCCGCGCCGCCGGACCAGCCCGCGCAACCGGACCAGCACTGGATGCTGCACGACCGCGACGCCGAGCTGCTCCGCCACGCGGTCGCCGATCTGCCCGCCGGGGTCACCGGCGAGGCCGCGCCCGGCGACCTGACCACGCTGGACGCCACCGCGCTGGCCGGCACCTCCCTGGTCACCGCGTCGGCGCTGCTCGACATGCTGACCGCCGACGAGATCGAGGCGCTGGCCGATGCGTGCACCGGCGCCGGTGTCCCGGCCCTGCTGACGTTGTCGGTCACCGGCCGGGTCCGGTTCGATCCGGCCGATCCGGCCGACCGCGAGCTCGCCGCCGCGTTCGACGACCACCAGCGACGTGTGACCGGCGGGCGGCGCCTGCTCGGCCCGGACGCGGCCGCCGCCGCCACCGACGCGTTCACCCGCCGCGGCGCCCGGGTCCGGACCGCGGAGACACCGTGGCAGCTCGGACCGGACCGCCCCGGCCTGCTGGGCGAGTGGCTGGCCGGCTGGCTGGACGCGGCCTGCGAGCAGCGCCCGGAGCTGAACGGGCCGGCCGGGGCCTACCGGGACCGCCGGGACCGCGAGCAGGCGGCGGGGACGCTGCGGGTGACCGTCGGCCACGCGGACCTGCTGGCACTGCCCGCCTGACCGGCACCGCACCGACAGACGCACCCGGCCCACCCGGCCCACCCCGTTCACGGGCTCACCCGGCGCGATCCAGCACGCCATCGCGTCCGCACGGAATCGGCCCATCCGCACGGGATCGGATCCCGTGCGAACGCAGCGAACCCGTGCGAACCGCGGCCGGCGCTGCACTGCCCCGGGCCGGTCGCGTGGGTCAGCGCGTCCGCGCGTCGTCCGGACCGGGGCCGGTCTCCCAGGTCACGAAGACCGAGCGGTCGTCGACCTCCGCCCCGAGCGACCGGTAGGTGGCGAGCGCCGCGACGTTGTCCCGCCCGGTCCCGGTCCACATGCCCGTGCAGCCCCGGCGACCGGCCTCCTCCCCCAGCGCACGCAGCAGCGCCGCTGCCACCCCGCGGCGGCGCCAGGGCTCCTCGACGCCCAGCTCGTAGACGAACATCTCGGGATCACCGTCCGGATGGCGCATCTCGATCCCGGACACGAAGCCGATGCCGGTGCCGTCGGCGGCCCGGGCGAGCAGCAGCAGGTGCCCCTCGCGGCGCAGGAAGTCGGCCGCGCCGTGCGCTGTCACCGGCCGGTCGAACAGGGACGCGTTCGCGACGAGCAGATCGGGATCGCGCACCCGCTCGATCGTCGGCGGACCCTCTCCCATCGGTCACCCCCTCGGTACGACGACCGCTCCCGACCCCGATCGTTGCACAGGACTGACCGAGCGTGCTATTTCTAATCCATGCGGTCAGAAAATAGCCCGACCGGTCAGAAGCGGCGCTCGGTCATCGAGGACGTCCGGCGCGCGCAGATCATCGACAGCGCCGTCGCGACCATCGCCGAGCTCGGCTACGCGAACGCCTCGCTGGCTCGGATCGCCGAGCACGCCGGCATCAGCAAGGGCGTGATCGCGTACCACTTCGCCGGCCGGGACAACCTGATCGACCAGCTCGTCGAGCACCTGTACCGGGAGATCACCGAGTTCGTGGTGCCGCACATCCAGCGGGAGACGACCGCGGTCGGGCGGCTGCGCGCCCGGATCATCGCCGTCGGCGGCTACGTCGGCGCGCACCGGGCCGAGATGGTCGCGCTGGCCGAGATCCTCAACAACCTCCGCGATGCGCAGGGCCGGCTGCGCTACGGCGACGAGTTCAACGAGCCGCTCTACCGCGGCATGGAGGAGATGTTCCGGGCGGGCCAGGAGTCCGGCGAGCTGCGCCGGTTCGACACCCGAGTGATGGCGGTGACCGTCCAGGCCGCCATCGACTCGATGGTCGCCTACGCCGACAGCTATCCAGATCACGACGTCGACGCACACGCCACCGAGCTGGCCGACCTGTTCGAGCACGCCGTCGGCGCCACACCGCACCGGCCCAGGGGGGAACCATGACCACCGACCACGCACGTTCGCCCGCACCGCCCGGCGCGGCCGGGCCCACCGGCCGGATACCGGGGCCGGACCTCGCCCGGGGGATCATGCTGTTGCTGATCGTCCTGGCGAACACCCCGTACCACCTGTACGGTCGACCGTCCGGCGGGATGGGCGCGCACCCGGCGGACGGATCGGTCGCCGACCGGGTCGTCCAGGCCGTCCTGATCACCACGGTGGACCTGCGGGTCTATCCGATGTTCGCCTTCCTGTTCGGCTACGGCCTGGTGATGATCCTGCGACGGCAACGCCGCGCCGGACTCTCCGACGACGAGGCACGACGGCTGCTGCGCCGCCGCAACCTGCTGCTGGTCGCGTTCGGCGCGGTGCACGCCCTGCTGCTGTGGGGCGGCGACGTGCTGGGTGCCTACGGCCTGTGCGGGCTGGTGCTGGTGTGGCTGTTCCTGCGCCGGTCGGACCGGACGCTGCTGGTCTGGGCCGGCATCGGAACCGGGCTGCTCGCGCTGCTCGCGGCATTGTCGGCGCTGGAGGGGCTCGCCGTGCTGGCCGGGGAGCAGCCGCCGAACGACCTGGGTTCCGTGGTCACCGTGCTGGCGCGGGCGAGCGTGTCCGACCCGGACGTCCTCGGCGCCGCGCTGGCACGGATGACGATGTGGCCGCTGCAGGTGCTGGTGATCCAGGGCCTCGTCGGGATGGTCGTCCCGGTGTCGATCCTGCTCGGGTTCTGGGCCGCCCGCCGCGGCGTGCTGGAGCGCCCGCAGGAGCACCGGCGGTTGCTGTGGATCACCGCGGTCGGTGGCATCTCGATCGGCTGGCTCGGCGGGCTGCCGCTCGCGCTGGCCCACATCGGGGTGCTCGACGCGCTGTCGCCGGCGATGTCGTCGTTCGCGATGCCGCAGATGCTCACCGGTCTGGCCTGCGGCCTCGGTTACGTCGCGGTGTTCGGGCTGGTCGGCGGCCGGTTGGCGGACCGGCCGCTCGGGCCGCTCGGTGGCGCGCTGACCGCGGTCGGGAAGCGGTCGCTGAGCTGCTACCTGGCCCAGTCGGTGCTGTGCGCCCCGCTGCTCACGGCCTGGGGCCTGGGTCTCGGCGAGATCCTCGGCAGCGCGGCGACGGCCGCGTTCGCGATCGGGGTCTGGCTGCTCACGGTGCTGTGGGCGGTCGTGCTGGAACGGCGCGGCGCTGCCGGTCCCGCCGAGGCGCTGCTCCGGCGCCTGGCCTACGGTCCCCCGGCGCCGGCGCCGGCCACCACCTGATCGGTCCGCACGGGTTCCCGGTGTGTCCGCACGGCACCGGATCCCGTGCGGACTCGACCGGCAGGGCGCGGCGGGGACGGTGCGGGTGGGGCGCGGCGCGGGCGGGCTGCTACCGGAGGTCCGGCGCCAGGACGGTGTCCCGCGGCCCGACCGAGCCGGTCGCCGCCGCGACCGAGCGGTCCAGCTCGCCGGCGACGTCGAGCCCACCGACCACCTCCAGCAGCGCGTTCGCCGCGATCGAGTTCGGCTGCCGGCCCGGGATCACGATGCCCACCGCGGGCTGCGGGCTCGGCTCGGCCAGCGGGATCGTCGTCATCCCCTCCGGGATGCCGAACGCGTGCAGCCAGGTGTGCGCGATGATGCTGGAGCACGCCCCGCCGGCGGCGTGCGCGTAGAGGCCGTCGACGGTGTTCGTCTCGACGGCCGGGGTCAGCCGGGTGCCCGCCGCGGCGGCCGCGTGCTCCAGGATCCGGCGGTTCTGCATGCTGGTGTCGAGCATGCACAGCGGCAGCGCCGCGATGTCGCTCCAGCGCACCGTCGGCCGCCCGGCGGCCGGCCCGTCGGCCGGGGTGAGCAGCAGGTAGTGCTCGCGGTAGAGCAGGACGGCCGCGGTGGCCTCCGGGGTGTGCGGGTCGAGGTAGGTCAGTCCGACGTCGATCTCGAACTCCTCCAGCTTGCGGAGGATCTCGGTCGACGACAGCGCCTCGATCCGCACGCCGGCCTGCGGATGGCGCTCCCGGAACGGCGTGGTCACCAGCGGGCTCGGCGGCACCGCGGTCGGGATCGCGCCGATCCGCAGGGTGCTGGTCAGCTCGTCGCGCATCCGGTCCAGGTCGTTCCGGAGCCCGTCGCGTTCGGCAAGGATCCGGTGCGCCCATGCGACGACCCGGCGGCCCTCGTCGGTGAACCCGGCGAACCGGCGGCCGCGCTGCACGATCGTGACGCCCAGCTCGCGTTCCAGCTTCCGGATCGCCGCGGACAGCGCGGGCTGGCTGGCGTGGCTGGCCGCCGCGGCCCGGCCGAAGTGCTGCTCGCGGGCCAGTGCCACCACGTACTCCAGCTGGCGGATCAGGATGTCGGGCGGCATCGCACGAGTCTAACCAGCTGTGATCGACGTTACTTATCAACGGATCGACAGGTCGACTCACAGGACTCTTGTCGATGCGCCTCCCTCTTGACAACGTGTGAGGAGCATCACTGGCGATGGGGAGGCACATGTCTGACGTGGCACTGGACACCGGACGGGCCGCCGCCGTCCGGGAGATCGCCGCGGGCCTGTCCGGCGAGCGCGGCGCCCTGATGCCGATCCTGCACCGGGTGGTCGAGGAGATCGGCCACATCACGCACGCCGACACGGCGGTGATCGCCGAGGTGCTCAACCTCTCCGAGGCCGAGGTGCACGGCGTCGCCACGTTCTACAAGGACTTCCGGCGCACCCCCGCCGCGGAGTGCGTCGTGCAGATCTGCCGCGCCGAGGCCTGCCAGGCGGTCGGCGCGAACGAGCTCGTCGAGCACGCCACGGGCACGCTGGGCATCGCGATGGATGCCCGCACCGACGACGGCACCTACGAGCTGGAGCAGATCTTCTGCCTCGGCAACTGCGCGCTCGGCCCAGCCGTCACCGTCGACGGCCGGCTGCACGGCCGGGTCACCCCCGACCGGTTCGACGCGCTCCTGCGGGAGGCGGACCGATGAGCGCCCCGGTGACGGTGTACGTCCCGGCCGACTCCGCGGCCCGCTCGGTCGGCGCCGACGAGGTCGCCGACGCGCTCACCGCGGCCGCCGCCGGCGCCGGGCGGGAGATCCGGATCGTCCGCAACGGCTCCCGCGGCATGCTCTGGCTGGAGCCGCTGGTCGAGATCGACGCCGACGACGGCCGGATCGCCTACGGGCCGGTGGCCGCCGCCGACGTCGCCGGGCTGGTCGACGACGGGATGCTCGACGGCGCGGCCACCCGGCTCTGCCACGGCCGCACCGACGACATCGACTGGCTGTCCTCCCAGCAGCGGGTCACCTTCTGCCGGGTCGGCGTGATCGATCCGCTGAACATCGAGGACTACCTCCGGCACGGCGGGTTCGCCGGGCTCGACCGGGCCCTGCAGATGTCGCCGGCCGAGGTCGTCGACACCGTCACCGAGTCCGGCCTGCGCGGCCGCGGCGGCGCGGGCTTCCCGGCCGGGATCAAGTGGAAGACCGTGCACGACGCCCCGGCCGGCCTGAAGTTCGTCTGCGCGAACGCCGACGAGGGCGACTCCGGCACGTTCGCCGACCGGATGCTGATGGAGGGTGACCCGTTCACCCTGATCGAGGGCATGACCATCGCCGCGTACGCGGTGGGCGCCACCGAGGGCTACATCTACCTGCGCTCGGAGTACCCGGACGCGGTCCGCGTGATGCGCCAGGCCATCGAGATCGCCTACTCCCGCGGCCGGCTGGGCGAGCGGATCGCCGGCAGCGACCTGTCGTTCGACCTGTTCGTCCGGGTCGGCGCCGGTGCCTACATCTGCGGCGAGGAGACCTCGATGCTGGAGAGCCTCGAGGGCAGGCGCGGCACGGTCCGGGCGAAGCCGCCGATCCCCGCGCTGGAGGGCCTGTTCGGCAGGCCGACGGTCGTCAACAACGTGCTGACCCTGGGCTCCGTCCCGATGATCATGGCCGACGGCCCGGCCGCCTACCAGGAGCTGGGCGTCGACCGGTCCCGCGGCACCCAGGTGTTCCAGCTGGCCGGCAACATCCGCCGGGGCGGGATCGTCGAGACCGTGTTCGGCATCACGCTCGGCGAGCTCGTCGAGGGCTACGGCGGCGGCAGCGCGTCCGGCCGGCCGGTGCGCGCCGTGCAGGTCGGCGGCCCGCTGGGCGCCTACCTGCCGACCACCCGGTTCGACCTGCCGATGGACTACGAGGGGTTCGCCGCGGCGAACGCGATGATCGGGCACGGCGGCGTGGTGGTGTTCGACGACACCGTCGACATGGCCCGCCAGGCCCGGTTCGCGATGGAGTTCTGCGCGATCGAGTCCTGCGGAAAGTGCACGCCGTGCCGAGTCGGCGCGGTGCGCGGCGTCGAGACCATCGACAAGATCATCGGCGGGGTCGACCGGGAGCGGAACCTGCTCCTGCTGGACAGCCTCTGCGACACCATGACCAAGGGCTCGCTGTGCGCGATGGGCGGCCTCACCCCGATGCCGGTGCGCAGCGCCGTCACCGACTTCGCCGAGGACTTCGACCGGCCGCCGGTGCACACCGGACTGCCGGTTCCCGACAAGTTCGCCGCCGACACCGCCGCCCGCAACGCGGCACTGATGGGCACGGAGGAGTAGCGATGGCCCTGCTCAAGGAGACCGACCACGGCACCCCGGCCCGCACCTCGGACACCACGGTCACCGTCGAGATCGACGGCCACACCGTCGAGGTCCCGGCAGGTACCTCGGTGATGCGCGCGGCCGCCGAGGCCGGCATCACCATCCCGAAGCTGTGCGCGACCGACTCGCTCGAACCGTTCGGCTCCTGCCGGCTGTGCCTGGTCGACATCGAGGGCGGCAAGGGCACCCCGGCCAGCTGCACCACCCCGTGCGCGGACGGCATGACGGTGTCCACCCAGACCCCGGAGCTGGCCGAGCTGCGCCGCGGCGTGATGGAGCTCTACATCTCCGACCATCCGCTGGACTGCCTGACCTGCCCGGCCAACGGCGACTGCGAGCTGCAGGACATGGCGGGTGTCGTCGGGCTGCGCGACGTCCGCTACGGCTACGAGGGCGCGAACCACCTCGACGAGGGCAAGGACACGTCGAACCCGTACTTCGACTACGACCCCAGCAAGTGCATCGCCTGCTCGCGCTGCGTCCGCGCCTGCGACGAGGTGCAGGGGACCCTGGCGCTCACCATGGAGGGCCGCGGCTTCGACAGCCGGATCGTGCCCGGCGGCGCACCGGACTTCCTGTCCTCGGAGTGCGTCTCCTGCGGTGCCTGCGTGCAGGCCTGCCCGACGTCGACGCTGCAGGAGAAGTCGGTCGTCGATCTCGGCATGCCGAACCGGACGGTCCTCACCACCTGCGCCTACTGCGGCGTCGGCTGCTCGTTCAAGGCCGAGCTGCGCGGCGACCAGCTGGTCCGGATGGTGCCGTACTCCGGCGGCGGCGCCAACGAGGGGCACAGCTGCGTCAAGGGGCGGTTCGCGTTCGGCTACGCCGACCATCCCGACCGGCAGCTGTCGCCGATGATCCGCGACTCGATCGACGACGAGTGGCGGGTGGTCGACTGGGACACCGCGCTCGGCGAGGTCGCCCGCCGGTTCTCCGCGATCCGCGACGAGGTCGGCCAGGGCGCGATCGGCGGGATCACCTCGTCCCGGACGACGAACGAGGAGGTCTACGCGGTCCAGAAGATGGTCCGCGGGGCGTTCGGCAACAACAACGTCGACACCTGCGCCCGGGTCTGCCACTCCCCCACCGGCTACGGCCTGAACCAGACCTTCGGCACCTCGGCCGGCACCCAGACGTTCGCCTCGGTCGAGCACAGCGACGTGCTGCTGGTGATCGGCGCCAACCCGACCGACGCGCACCCGGTGTTCGCGTCCCGGATGAAGCGCAGGCTGCGGGCCGGCGCGCAGCTGATCGTCGCCGATCCGCGCCGGATCGACCTGGTCCGCTCGCCGCACATCGAGGCCGCGCACCACCTGCAGCTGCAGCCGGGCACCAACGTGGCGCTGGTCAACGCGATGGCGCACGTGGTGGTGACCGAGGACCTGACGGACCGGGAGTTCCTCGACGCCCGCTGCGAGGGCCTCGACGAGTATCTGGAGTTCATCTCCTCGCCGGAGAACTCGCCGGAGATCCTGGAGGAGGTGATCGGCGTCCCCGCCGAGGAGATCCGGGCGGCGGCCCGGCTGTTCGCCACCGGCGGCAACGGCGCGATCTACTACGGCCTCGGTGTCACCGAGCACTCGCAGGGCTCGACGATGGTGATGGGCATGGCCAACCTGGCGATGCTGACCGGCAACATCGGCCGCGAGGGCGTCGGGGTGAACCCGCTGCGCGGCCAGAACAACGTGCAGGGCTCCTGCGACATGGGCTCGTTCCCGCACGAGCTGCCCGGCTACCGGCACATCGGCACCGAGTCGGTGCGCGACATCTACGAGCAGCTGTGGGGCACCACCCTGGACCCGCACCCCGGGCTGCGGATCCCGAACATGTTCGACGCCGCCGTGCGCGGCACCTTCCGCGGGCTGTTCGTGCAAGGCGAGGACATCGCCCAGTCCGACCCGAACACCCGGCACGTGGAGGAGGCGCTCACCGCGCTGGACTGCCTGGTCGTGCAGGACCTGTTCCTCAACGAGACGGCCCGGTTCGCGCACGTCTTCCTGCCCGGGACGTCCTTCCTGGAGAAGGACGGCACCTTCACCAACGCCGAGCGGCGGATCAACCGGGTGCGGCCGACGACGGCGCCGCGCACCGGCAAGCACGAGTGGCAGGTGGTCAGCGAGATCGCCGGCCTGATGGGCTTCGACATGGGCTGGGCGAGCTCGTCGGACATCATGGACGAGATCGCCGCGACCACCCCGACGTTCGCCGGGGTCAGCCACCGGCACCTCGACGAGGTCGGCTCGGTGCAGTGGCCGTGCAACGACGCCGCCCCGCTGGGCACGCCGATCATGCACGTCGACGGCTTCGCCCGCGGCAAGGGCAAGCTCATGCCCACCACCTACGTGCCGACCCTGGAGCGCAGCACCCGGCGCTACCCGCTGATCCTGACCACCGGCCGGATCCTCAGCCAGTACAACGTGGGCGCGCAGACCCGGCGCACCGCGAACTCGTCCTGGCACGCCGAGGACGTGCTGGAGATCCACCCGCACGACGCGGAGGACCGTGGGATCACCGGCGGCGAGTTCGTCGAGATCAGCTCCCGGGTCGGTTCGACGCGGCTGCGTGCCCGGCTGTCGGACCGGATGCCGGTCGGCGTCGTCTACACCACGTTCCACCATCCGGTCTCCGGGGCGAACGTGGTCACCACGGAGAACTCCGACTGGGCGACGAACTGCCCGGAGTACAAGGTCACCGCGGTGCAGGTGGCGCTGCGGGTGGCGGCCGAGGCCGGGACCGAGGACACCGGGCACACCGCCGCCGTCGCCGTGGCGGGTGACTGACGATGTCCGGCACCACCACCCCGGAACTGCGGATGGCGCACGAGATCGCCCGCCAGTTCGCCGGCCGCCCGCACGACGAGGCGGTCGGGACGATCGCCGGTCACCTGCGCAAGTTCTGGGCACCGGCGATGATCGCCAACCTGGTCGAGGAGGCGGACCGGGGCGCGGACCTGGACCCGCTGGTGGCGGAGGTCGTCGCGGAGCTGCGGTGACCGACGTTCGGCGCCCGACGCTGTCGCGCCGGTCGTTCCGCCCGGCCCGTCACGGCGTGAACCGGTCGGTGAGCTGCAGCCGGATCCCGGCCGGCGGACCGCCGACCTGCTGGAGCCGCCCGCCGCCCGCCGACGGCGGCGTCCCGAGATCGACCGCCGCGAGGCCGATCTCTCCTCGATCAGCCCGGTCACCAGGGCCTGCGGCCCGGCGTGGTCGCCGGGGACGAACAGCACGGTGCGGGCTTCCCGGCAGGCGGATCGGCGAGCCAGGCCAGCGGCGCCGAGGTGAACGCCCTGACCACCCTGGGCCCGGGCGCGAGATCGGCGACGATCTCGCTTGAGGTGCGCCCGGAGATGTCGCCCAGCGCGAGCGGCGCGGTGCCGGTGAAGCGGCCGGTGGCGTCGACGAGCACGCGATCGGCCCAGCTCGGCATCGTCGCGCTCGGCCGGACCGGGATGGATCCCGGCGCGCTCGGGGCGACGGCCGGATCCGCCCTGGCGCGGCTGCTGCCCGCCGCGCCGTAGCCGAGGGGCACACCGGCGCGGGTGGACCGGCCCCGGCCGACGATCCGCGCCTGCAGCACCGGCTCAGACAGCACCGACTCAGACAGCACCGACTCGGGCCGCGGCGGACGGCGGGAGGTCGCCCAGCAGGTGGGCGGTCAGCCGGAGCCGGTCCGCCAGGCGGCGACCGCGTCGCTCACCCGGCGTCCGTGCGTCGCCGACAGGTCGCGCTCCCGGTACGGCGACCGGCTGCCGCGGGCGATCGGCGCGCTGTCCTGCACCGCGTCGGCGAGCCGGTGCAGGTACTCGCGCCCCTGCTCGTGCAGGCCGCGGATCTCGGTCCCGTCCAGCGCCAGCAGCACCGAGTACCCGACCGGGCCGTGGTTGCAGTGCACGTCGAGCAGCAGCCGGCCGTCGTCGTCGAGCAGGAACCAGTGGTGCGGCTCCTGATCGACGACCTGCATCGCGGGATCAGCCGCCGGCGGCCGGCCGGGACCGGACCTGCGGCCGGGTCCCGTCGCCGAGGTCCGGATCCGGAAGGACGCCGTCCGGGTCGACGACGGCGACGGTGTGCCCGTCCAGCGCGAGCCGGCGCAGGCCCTCCAGCGTCATCCGCCGCCCGACGTCGGAGAACCGGTCGACCCGGGACAGGTCGAGCACGATCTCGGAGTCGTCGACCGGCGTCTCGGCGAGCCGGTGCAGCACCGCCTCCGCCCCGGAGAACTGCACGACGCCCTGCAGCGCGACGACCGTCGTGTCGCCGTCCGGCCGGATCCCGCGCAGCACGGTCGAGCCGTACGGCTCGCATCAGGTGCATGCCCATGTCGCGGGAGAGCCGCTCGCAGATCGCGACGCCGCGCACGCTGTTGCCGTGCCCGTCCAGCCGCGGGGACACGGTGGCGAGCCCGAGCTGGCCGGGCAGCGCGCCGATCAGCCCGCCGGCGACGCCGCTCTTGGCCGGGATGCCGACCCGGACCAGCCAGTCCCCGGCGCCGTCGTACATGCCGGAGCCGGCCATCACCGACAGCGTGCGGCGGGCCACGTCGGCGGGCACCACCCGTCGTCCGGTGACCGGATGGACGCCGGCGTTGGCCAGCGTCGCGCCCATCACCGCCAGGTCGCGGACGGTCACGTTCACCGCGCACTGGCGGGTGTAGCCGTCGACGACCTCGGCGGCCGGCTCGCCGAGCACCCGGTAGTTGCGCAGCATGTGCGCGATCGCGAGGTTGCGGTCGGCGGTGTCCATCTCGGACCGGTACACCGACTCGTCGACGGACAGCCGCCGCCCGGCCAGTTCGGAGAAGAAGTCCACGATCCGCTCGACGCGGGCGGCGCCGGTGGCGTCCGGCCCCACCAGCAGGTGGTGCACTGCGATCGCCCCGGCGTTGATCATCGGGTTCTTCGGGCGGTGCGTCCCGCCCTCCAGCGACAGCTCGTCGAACGCCTCGCCGGACGGTTCGACGCCGACCGTCGCGTCCACCACCTCGGTGCCGCGGTCGGCGAGCGCGGCGGCATAGGCGAACGGCTTGGAAATCGACTGGATGGAGAACTCGACGTCGGCGTCGCCGGCCGCGTAGGTGCGCCCGGCGACCGTCGTGACGGCGACGCCGAGCACCTCCGGATCCGCCTGCGCCAGGTCCGGGATGTAGTCGGCGACCGCGCCGGAGCGGTCGCCCGCGACGCCGTCGAGGACCTCGGCCAGGTAGTCGGGGACGGGCGTGCGCATCAGCTGCCGCCCGATCCGGCGGCCGCGCTCTGCTGCTCCCACAGGGACAGCACGACGGCGACCACGAACAGCTGCACCGGCAGGCTCAGGCCGGGCAGCTCGGCCTCGGCACCGCCGCGCCACCAGCTCAGCCTGCGGACGGAGCCGAGGGTAAGCTCGCCCTCGACGAGCAGCTGCTCGGAGCGCCAGATCGAGGCCCGCCGGAACTCGTACGACCGGCCGTCGGCGGTGACCGTCCAGCGCTTGCGGGCGACCCGCTCGGCCGTGGCGACCACCGCGCCCGGCCCGGCCGCGCCGCCGGTCTCGTCGGTCAGGGTGTAGGTGCTGCGGAAGGCCCGCGTCCCGATCCGGTACTCGCGCCCGTCGACCGTCATCCGGCCGCCGGATCGCCACCAGTGCGAGCTGAACGTGGTGACCGGTGTGCCGTCCACGGTGAACGCATAGGCGCTGCGCCACGGACTGGTCTTCTCGGCGCGCAGCACGTCCGGTATCGAACCACCGGCGCCGGCCGGAGCACCAGCGGGCGCGCCGTCCCCGCGCCCGGCTCAGGAACGCGGCGGCGCCCACGAGGAGCGCCCGTCACCGTCGATCGGGATCGGCGGCCCGCCGGTCACCGCGGGCCGGACGACGGTCTCCACCACGCCCCGGACCCGGGCCGCCACCTCGCGCCCGGCCCGGCCGCCGTCGCCCACCACGAGGCCCTGGGCGTCGAGGCCCGCGGCGTGCGCGAGATCGACCGCGCGCGGCGCGTACAGCTCCTGGGTGACCACGACGGCCGTCCCGACCTCGAAGATCTCGTGCGCGCGGCGCATCGTCTGCCAGGTGCTGAAGCCCGCGTAGTCGGTGAAGACGTCCTCCGGCGGCACCCCGAGCGCGAGCGCGGCGTCGCGCATCGCACCCGGCTCGTCGTAGGAGATCCGGCTGTTGTCGCCGGACATCAGCAGCGCGTCCACCGTGCCGCTGCGGTACAGCTCGAC
This sequence comes from Pseudonocardia sp. NPDC046786, assembly GCF_040645415.1. Taxonomy (NCBI): domain Bacteria; kingdom Bacillati; phylum Actinomycetota; class Actinomycetes; order Pseudonocardiales; family Pseudonocardiaceae; genus Pseudonocardia; species Pseudonocardia sp. NPDC046786. Next base: position 82,229 of record NZ_JBEYYF010000022.1, read on the forward strand.
CGCCGCGCCGACCCGCTCCCCCACGATGGTGCCGAGGGTGCCGTCGTCCTCCACCAGCGATCCGGGCACGATCACCACCTGCGCCGGGCGCAGCTGCGCCGGGTCGCGGAGCACGTCGTCGGCGGTGCGCCCGAGGACGACCAGGTTCGCCGCCGCGACGGCCAGCGCCCCGAGCAGGACGGCGGCGCCGACGGCCAGCGGCGCGCGGGACCGCGGGCGCCGGACGGACCGGCTCACGACGGAGGGTGGAGCGGGGCCGGCCGCTGCATCGTCACGTTCCCCGATGCTAGCGGGACCGGCCGCCGCCCCGCCGCGCGCTGCGTGGGTGCTGCGCGGGCGCCTACCGGGTCCGCAGCTCGCGGCGCAGGACCTTCCCGCTGACCGTCTTCGGGATCTCGTCGAGGATCTCCACCTGCCGCGGGTACTTGTAGGCGGCCATCCGCTCCCGGGTGAAGGCGACGAGCTCCTCGGGCGTGACCGTGGCGCCGCCCCGCAGCGATACGAACGCCTTGACCGTCTCCCCGCGGTACTCGTCGGGCACCCCGACGACGGCGGCCTCCCGCACCCCGGGATGCTCGTAGAGGACGTCCTCGACCTCGCGCGGCCAGATCTTGTAGCCGCCCGCGTTGATCTGGTCCTTCTTGCGGTCGACGATGTAGAACCAGCCGTCGGCGTCCATGTACCCGACGTCGCCGGTGTGCAGCACGCCCCCGGGCAGCGCGGTCGCGGTCTCGTCCGGCTTGTTCCAGTAGCCGGCGACGACCTGGGGCCCCTCGGTGACCAGCTCGCCGATCTCGCCGGCCGGCAGCTCCCGGCCGTCCTCGTCGACGACCCGGACCATCGTGTTGTAGGTGGGCACGCCCACCGACAGCGCCCCGGACGCCGGATCGACCGGGGCCTCGGCGTGGAAGGGCACCCCGTGCGAGGGGGACGTCGTCTCGGTCAGTCCGTAGATGTTGTGGATGTAGTGACCGAACGTGGCCCGGAAGGCCTCCACGGTGCTCGGCGGGATCGGCGCGCCACCCGAGTAGATCTTGGTGAACGACGCCAGCTTGGCCGGGTCGACGTCCGGCACGTTCATCAGCGCGATGAAGACGGTGATCGAGCCGACGGTGAACGTCGCCCGCTCCGCCGCGATGGTGTCGACGGCCAGCGCCGGGTCCAGCCGGTACATCAGCACCAGCGGCGCCCCGGTCAGCAGCGAGATCGCGATGTGCCCGACCAGCCCGGTGATGTGGAACAGCGGGGCGACGCCGAGCACCACGTCGTCCGGGCCGATGCCGATCCAGTCCCGGTAGGTGCGGGCGTTGAACACCACGTTGCGGTGGGTCGTCATCGCGCCCTTCGGCGGGCCGGTCGTCCCCGAGGTGTAGGTCAGGAAGGCGATGTCGTCCGGCCCGAGCTCGACCCGGGGCGGCGCGCTGCCGGCGTACCGGTCGAGCAGCCCGGCGAGGTCGAGGGTGCCCGGGCACTCGATGCGCTGCACACCGGCGAGCACCGCGGGCTCGTCGCGGGACTGGTACTCCAGCTCCGAGGTGGTGATCACGGTGCGCACCGCGGTGCCGCCGACCACCGCGGCCGCCACGTCGCGGTACAGCGACTGCAGCGCCACCAGCACGGTCGCCCCGGAGTCGGTGAGCAGCTCGGTGAGCTCGCGTTCGCGGTTCATCGGGTTGATCGACACGGCGATGCCGCCGGCCTTCCAGGTCCCGATCTGGGCGATGACGAACTGCGGGACGTTCTGCGCGAAGATGGCCAGCCGCTCGCCGGGGGCGAACCCCTCCGCGGCCAGTGCGGCCGCGAAGGAGTCGGTGAGCCGGTCGAGCTCGGCGAAGGTGATCCGGCCGTCGAAGTAGCGGATCGCGTCGGTGTCCGGTGTCCGGGCCGCGGTCGCCCGGAACATCTCCAGCGCGTTGTCGTACTCCGGTTCGATCGCGGCCGGCTGGCCCGGGTCGTACCGGGCCAGCCAGGGCTTGTCGTCGTACACGCTCATCGGATCGGGCTCACCGGATCACGACGGGATTGACCGGGGCGCCGGTGCCCTCGACGACGTTCAGCGGGGCCGCGGTGTAGAGGAAGTCCCACCGGCCGTCGGCCGCGCAGGCCTCGGCGAGCTTGTCCAGCAGGACGATCTCGGTGAGCACGATGCCGAGGTTGCGCATCAGGGCGCAGTGCAGCGGCAGCATCACGCCCGACACCGGGTCCTTGGTGACCTCGTTGGCGATGGTGTCGGTGACCAGGTTCGGGATCTCCCGGCGGTGGAACCACTCGACGAGCCCGCGCGAGTAGGTCAGGCCCGGCTCGACGAAGTCGGCGTAGAACTCCTCCGCCGGGACCGAGTAGAAGTAGGCCAGGAAACCGGTGCGGATCAGCAGGACGTCGCGCTGCCCGATCTCCACGCCCTGGGCCTTCGCGGCCGCCTCCAGATCCTCGTGGTCGAAGGTCTCGCCCTTGTCGAGCCACGGCTTGCCGCGGTGGCGCGCCATGTCGATCAGCACCCCGCGGCCCGCCACCCCGCGCTCGGCGATGGCCTGCACGGACGCCTTCTTCATGCCGTCGACGGTGTCGCGCGCGTCGTAGCCGTTCCAGATCTTGCCGTCGTACCAGACGTGCCCCAGCGCGTCGTACTGCGTGGAGCCCTGCAGGAAGATCTCCGCCTTGTCGTCGGCGTAGTGCAGGCCGCCGGGGAACGCCGGGGCGCCCTCCTTGCCCTCGTCCCACGACGACTCGTCGAGCACGTTGGTGCGGTTGATGCTCTCCCGGCCGGGGAAGACCGGATCGCCGTGCGGGTGTCCCATCGGCGCCTGCAGCGGGAAGACCTCGCCGGACCGGACGTACCGCACCCCGCGCAGGACCTGCTCGGCGTCGAGGTAGTTCAGGGCGCCCACCTCGTCGTCGGGACCCCACCGGCCCCAGTTGCTGAGGGCGTCGTCGCCGAGGAGTTCCCGCATCGTGGGCACGTCGGACATACCGTCTCCTTCTACGCTGAAGTGATCACCGAGAACCAGAACGATCGGTCGGTGGATGTTCAGGATGATGCAGAGCACGGCAGGCGGCGTCAAGAGCGACACCCGACCAGCGGCAGAATGACCCGGACGGGCCCGGAGGGGGTGCCCTGCGCTGCAACCGGTCGGGACGACCGGTTCAGCTGAGCTGAACTTCGGAGGGGGTCGGCGGGACGTGCCGCATCATGTCCAGCGCGAGCGAGGCGTAGCGGCGGGCGAGCTCGGCCGGCCCGGTCGCGGCGGCCTCCGGGGACCCCGGGAACCAGTACGGCAGCGCCAGGCACATCGTCGTGATCGCCCTGGTCGTGGTCCGCACGTCGGCCGCGGTGAACCGGCCGAGCCGGACCGCGACCGCGGCCGCCTGCTCCAGCAGGTCCGGCACCCGGCGCTGCAGGGCCACCAGCCGCTCACGGTTCGGTTCCTCGACGCTGCGCAGCTCCGACAGCACGAGCGAGGCGAGCTCGGCGCGCTCGGAGTGGAACAGCGCGAGCGCCTCCACCATGGCGGCGAACCGCCCGGCCGGATCCGCGGTCTCCCGGCCGGCGGCGGCGACCCGCCACTCGAGGTCCTGCAGGGCGATCTCGAGCAGCGCCACCAGCAGCCGCTGCTTGCTCGGGTAGTGGTGGTACAGGCCGGGGACGCTGATGTCGGCGCCGGTGGCGATCACCCGCATGGTGGCGCCGTGGTACCCGGTCTCGTTGAGGACCTCGACCGCCGAGCTGAGCACCGGATCGAGCTCGAGCGGGGCGAAGACCCGCCACTGCCCGGCGCCCGGCGCCTCCGGTGGCGCGGCGCGGCCGGTCCCGTCGTCGGGGGGCGGTGCCTCGAGCAGCCGCGCCGCGGGCACGTCCAGGCAGCGGGCGATCTGCTGCAGGCGTTCGATCGTGAGCCCGACCTTGTCGTTCTCGATCGCGCTCATGGTCCCGACGCTGACGCCCAGCTCGGCGGCCAGCCGGCGGAGCGTGATCCCGGCACGCCGGCGGGCGGCTCGGACCGAGCCGCCCCCCGCCGACGGTTCAGGCATGCTGAACAGCATACGGGTGGTCCCCGTCGTACACTGCGGGCCGTGCGACCCGGCCCGGTCGATCCGCCCTCCGGTCGTGGACGGTGAGCGTCTACGAGCGGCGTCCCTGGCTGGCCAGGTACCCGCAGGGGCTGCCGCGGACGCTGCGCCGCGAGCACGACTCGCCGGCGGCCGCGTTCGCCGCCGCGGTGCGGGCCGCGCCCGGCGCCGCGGCGATCCGCTACTTCGGCACCACCCTCAGCTGGTCCGAGCTCGATCACGCCTCCGACGCCGTGGCCGCGCTGCTGGTCGCCCGCGGGTTCGCCCCCGGCGACCGCCTCGCGCTGTGCCTGCAGAACGACCCGGCGTTCGTGATCGGGCTCCTCGGCGCGTGGAAGGCCGGCGGGGTGGCCGCGCTGGTCAGCCCGATGAGCAAGCAGCGCGAGCTGGAGTTCGCCGTGGCGGACTACGCGCCGACCGCGCTGCTGGCGCTCGACGACCTCTACGAGGAGGTGATCCGCGCCGTGCTGGCCCGCCCCGGGAACACCGTGCACACGGTGATCACCGCCTCCCCGCTGGACGGTCAGCCGCAGCCGGACGGCCGGCTGTTCGACGGCGCCGTCGCGCGCCGCCCCGGTGACACCCTCGATCTCGGCGCGCTGGTCGCCTCGTACGCCGGATCCCCGCCGGTTCTCGTCCCGCCGCGGCCGGACGAGGTCGCGGTGCTCGCCCCGTCGTCCGGCACGACCGGCGCCCCGAAGGCCGCCATGCTGACCCACGGCTCGCTCGCCCACAACGCCCAGACCTACCGGGACTGGACCGGCCTGCGCCCCGGCGAGCCGATCCTGGCGACGGCGCCGCTGTTCCACGTCACCGGCCTGGTCGGCGCGGTGCTCCTGGCGTTCGTGCTCCGCTCGCCGCTGGTGCTGACCCACCGCTTCCACCCGGGCGTCGTGCTCGACGCCGTCCGCGCGCACCGGCCGGCCTTCACGGTCGCCGCGGTGACCGCCTACATCGCCCTCGCCGACGAGCCGGGGACCGGCCCCGCCGATCTCGCCTCGCTGCGCCTGCGCCTGTGCGGCGGGTCCCCGCTCCCGCCCGAGGTCGCCGACCGGATCGAGGCCGAGCTCGGCGGCTACCTGCACAACGTCTACGGACAGACCGAGTCGTCGTCGCCGACGCACATGGTCCCGCCCGGGCTCCGCGCCCCGGTCCACCCGGACACCGGGGTGCTGTCGGTCGGGCTGCCGGTCTTCGACACCGCGGTGACCGTGCTGGACGAGGGGCGGCCGGTGCCGGTGGGCGAGATCGGCGAGCTGATGACGTCCGGGCCGCAGATCGCGCCCGGCTACTGGCGGCGGCCCGACGAGACCGCCGAGGTGTTCACCGCTGCCGGGATGCGGACCGGCGACGTCGGCCTGATGGATCCCGACGGCTGGTTCTACGTCGTCGACCGCAGCACCGACCTGATCAACGCCGCCGGCTACAAGGTGTGGCCGCACGAGGTCGAGCAGGTGCTCACCCAGCATCCGGCGGTCCGCGAGGCCGCCGTCGTCGCCATCGCCGACGACTACCGGGGCCAGTCCACCCGCGCCTACGTGGCCCTGCAGCCGGGCACCGGCGCGACCGAGGTCGAGCTGATCGAGTACTGCCGGCGGCAGATGGCCGCCTACAAGTACCCGCGGGAGGTCGAGATCGTCACGTCCCTGCCGCGGACGGCCACCGGCAAGCTGATGCGCCGCGCGCTGCGCGGGCGGTGAGCCGGGCGGCCGGCGCGGTGGGAGACCTGCCGTCCGGTGATCGGGTGCCGAGCGGGCGACGCGATCAGGGTCGGTCCTCCGGCCGGTCGTCGGGCTCGGCCGCGCGCCACTTGTCCGCCTTCGCCTGGACGGCACCACCGGCACGACTGACACCCGCGAGACCGCTGTCCACGATCGTGCCACCGAGCTCCCGGATCGAGCGTCCGGAACCGGCGGCGACGAGTGTCCCACTCGTCTCTTCGATGTCGGGCACGGGCGTACGTCTCCTCGTACTGATGTCGGTTCGTGCGCCGGGCCGTGCCGCGGGCGCCACGCCCTGCCGATCCGCCCCGGGTCACACTTGCCGTGTGCGATGCGGTCCTGGTGAAACGACCGTCACCCGCTAGGGGATACCGGATTTCCGACCGGGAATCGCATCGGCATGCGGTAGCAGCGACGCAGCCGGCTGGGGACATCGCCTCGATCGGTGCGGAGCCGACCTCGCGAGTGACGTGGCCCCGACCCGGTGCACCGTTGCCGCCGGCCGTCAGCGATTCCCGCTGCACGACACCGCCGAGAAGTCACCCTCCGCCGACTCCTCGGAGATGACCGCACCCTCGACGAGGATCCGGCAGGAGATCTCACCCGACCCGCCGGCAGCGCTCACCGAGTAGTCGGTGGGCCCGGACTCGGCGGGCAACGTCCGCTCCCACGGCAGCTCCGCGCCGGAGACCTGGGAGACCGCCGTCCCCCGCCGGGTCCCCTGCCGCCGGGATCCTGGCTGCCGGCCGGTGTCCCGGACGCGACCGACCTCAACCAGCGATCCGGGCACGATCACTACCTGTGCCGGGCCGCAGCTGCGCCGGGTCGCGGAGCACGTCGTCGGCGGTGCGCCCGAGGACGACCAGGTTCGCCGCCGCGACGGCCAGTACCCCGAGCAGGTCGGCGGCGCCGACGGCTACCGGTGTGCGGAACCGTGGTCCGCCGGTGGAACTCCCTGCGGCGGCGCCGGGACGGGGGCCCGCTGCAGTTCCGCGGCGAGCACGACACGGGTGATCTCGACCAGCTGCGCGCCGATCCCGGCCCGGCGCAGGTGCGGGATCCGGACGAGGTCGTCGACCCCCGCCCTTGCCGCCCGGACCAGGGTGGCGGCCGCGGCCTGGTCCAGCTCCGGCCGGGCCGCCCGAAGGAGCTGCGTCCAACCGGCCAGCAGGCCGTCCCGGTCTCGCCCGTCACGATCGGAGTCGGCGAGATGGATCGACTCGGTCAGCGCCACCGAGACCAGGTCCGGGAAACGCAGAGCCAGTCCAACGTAGAACTCGCCGAACAGCCTGAGCACGTGCGCCGGATCGCTCCCGCGCCCGTGCGCGTCGAGCAGGCCGAGGGTGACCCATTCGTCGAGCCTGCCGAGCAGCGCGGCGAGGATAGCCATCTTGCTCGGGAAGTGGTGGTAGATGCTCGGCCCGTGGATACCGGCCCGCTCGCCGATCTCCTCGAGCGTGACGCCGAGGTAGCCGCGCGTGCGGAACAGCGCCGCCGCGTGGTGCAGCAGCCGTTCCCGCCGGGAGGTCAGCTCCGGATCCCGGCGGTACGGCTGCGGGCCCAGGTCGTCCGGACCGGGGAGGGGCAGCCGGCCGATGTCGCGGACCGCGGCGGTGAGCAGCTCGTCGTCGTGCAGCGGACGGGTGTCGGCGACAAGACTCTGCCCCTGACTTGCGGCGACGGCGAGCACCGCCCAGGCGAGGGGCTCCGTGTCGGCCCGGCTGCCGCGATCGTCCCGGTCCGCGGTGAGGACGGCCTCGACCCCCCGGGCGATCTCGACGACGCGCCGCTGGACGGATCGGCGTTCAGCCTCGTCGAGGTGGCGTGCCTCGCGCTGCCACAGCAGGGCGTGTGTCGGGTCGTCGAGGTTCATCCGGACGATCCGGCCGACCAGATCGTCCCATCCCGGATCGGCGTGCAGCGCCGTGAAGTAGGCGTCCTGCCCGGTGACGGAGACGTGCGCCAGCAGGGCGTGCTTGTTCGGGAAATGCCGGTAGAGCGCGCGGGCGGTGACGCCCACGGCTCCGGCGATGTCCTCCATCCGGACCGCGTGGAACCCCCGCTCGGCGAACAGGATGCGGGCGTGCCGGGCCACGTGCTCGCGCCGGTCCCGGGGTCGACGTCGGGGTGCGGCGCCATCGGGGGCCGCCCCCGACGCGGAGGCAAGGTCGTGTCGGGACACTAAGCGGGGACCTCGGCACTTCCGTCGGTGAGCTGGGCTCGCAGTTCGCGCTTGAGGACCTTACCGGCGGCCGACAACGGCAGCGCATCGGCGAACGACACCGACCGTGGCGCCTTGTACCCGGCGATCCGCGTCTTCGCGAACTCCCGCAGCTCGCCGTCGGCGACCGTGCTGCCGGGACGCAGGACGACCACGGCGTGCACCCGCTCGCCGTAGGTGTCGTCCGGGACGCCGACGACTGCACAGGTGGCGACGGCCGGATGGGCGGCGAGGACGTTCTCCACCTCGGTGGAGTACACGTTCTCCCCGCCAGTGATGATCATGTCCTTGATCCGGTCGACAAGGTACAGATAACCGTCCTCGTCGAGCCTGCCGCCGTCGCCGGTGTGCATCCACCCGTCCCGCAGCGCCTCGCGCGTCTCCTCGGGCCGGTCCCGGTAGCCGCACATCACGTGCCCGCCCCGCACGAGGACCTCACCGACACCGCCGGTGGGGACCGCGTTCCCCTCGGGATCGACCACGCGCAGCTCACTGTGCGCGGTCACCCGCCCGGCCGAGCGCAGCCGGGGCGACCCCGGCCGGTGGTCCTCGGGCGGGAGGATCGTCGCCACCGGGGACAGCTCGGTCATCCCGTAAGTCTGCACCAGCTCGATCTGCGGCAACCTGGCCATCAGCCGCTCCAGCACGGCGTCGGAGATGGGCGCCGCGCCGTAGATCATCCGGCGCAGGCTGGTGAGGTCGGCGTCGGCGGCACGCGGGTGGTCGATCACCATCTGGGCCATGGTCGCGACGAGCAGGACGTCGGTGACCCGGTGCCGCTCCACGGTCTCCAGGAACTCGACGGGACCGAACTGCGGGATCACGACCTGGGTGTTGCCGGCGACACCCTGGGCCACCCAGCCGGCCAGGTCACCGAGGTGGAACATCGGGGCCGCATGCAGCATCGATCCGCCGGGCGTCACGAACCGGGTTGTCGCCATGCACCCGTAGGCGGACGTGAGCAGGTTGGCGTGGCTGAGCACGACGCCTTTGGCCCGGCCGGTCGTGCCACCGGTGTAGAAGATCGCGGCGGCGGCGTCGCCGCCGCGCCGGGAGTCCGCCACCGGCTCGTGGGCGGCGATCAGGTCCTCGTAGGCGTGGGTTCCGTCCGGTACCGGCCCGTCCCCGCAGTGGACCACGTGCTCCAGTTGCGGACAGGCCCCACGCAGGTCGTCGACGACGGACAGGAAGGTGTCGTCGACGAACAGGACCCGGGTGTCGCAGTCGTTGAGCGAGTCCGCGATCTCGGTCGGGCTCCACCGGATGTTGACGGTGTTGATCACGCCGTCCGCCCAGCAGGTCGCCCACAGGTACTCGAGATAGCGGTCGGAGTTCAGCGACATCATCGCCACCCGCGCCCCGTCGCGGACGCCGAGGCCTCGCAGCGCGCCGGCGAGGCGGGCGATCCGGTCGGTGCTCTCGGCGAACGTGCGGATCCGGTCGGAGTGGATCGTCGCGATCCGCTCGGGGGCACGCTGGGCGGCCCGGTGCAGTCCCTGCGTCAGGTACATCGTCCCGTTGCCTCCCGCTCAGCCCGCAGCGACGGCGGCCGGCGCCAGGCGGGAGAAGGCCTCCAGCTCGCGCGGGATGTCCGGGCCGGCGGGCTGGAAGACCACCTCGGTCACGCCGGAATCCGCCAGCTCCGCGAGGCGGGCCCGCAACGTGTCCGCCGTGCCGGTGAAGGTCAGCGCCTCGACCGTCTCCCGGGGGATCATCCGGTCGTCGTGCTCGGAGACCTCCATCAGGTGCCCCTTGTGCAGCAGGACGTGGCGCTCGTCCTCGGTCAACCCGTCGATCACCTTTCCCCAGTCCGGGCCGTTGGGCAGGGCGGCCAGGTCGTAACCCGCCTCGTAGTACAGGTGGTAGATCACCGCGGCCGCGTGCCCCGCGGCGAGCCACACCCGGTCGGAGGTGACGCTCTCGCCCTCGTCGAGCACGGTCCCCAGCGCCCAGCGCGCGGCGTTCGCCCAGCCCGATCCCGGGTCGGCGTTCACGGTCAGGATCCCGTCGGCGTGCTCGCGGGCCGCCGCGATCCCCTTCGGACCCTCGGCCGCCATGTACACGTCGAACTCGACGGGCAGCGGGGGCAGGTACCCGGTCGCATGCATGAGTTGCATGCTGCGGCCCTCCCATCGGACCGCCTCGCCGCGCAGCAACGCCCTGAGCGCGGCGACGTACTCGGCCACGTCGGCCCACTTCATCGGCTTGTGCCCCAGCGCGCGCAGGCCGGTGAACCCGGTACCTACGCCGAGGGTGAACCGCCCGGGTGCGATCGACTCGATGGTCGCGATCGCGGACGCCGTGGCCATCAGGTGCCGCAGCCTGGGGACCGCCACCCCGGTCGCCAGCCCGATCCGGTCGGTGCGGTCGGCGGCCCGGGCGAGGGCGATCCAGGGATCGAGGCAGAGGGCGGGAGAGTCGTAGACCCAGGCCCGGGTGTAGCCGAGCTGCTCAGCGAGCTCGATGTGGTCGGGGGTCGCGGCGCCGGTGTAGAAGGCGCAGGAGAGCTTCGGTACGGGCATCGTCGGCCGCCTCCGGTGTCGTCGGATCGGGATCAGGACTGCGTGGCGCCGCAGAGGGCAAAGGCGACGACGAAGGGTTCCGTGCCGTCGTTGAACCAGGCGTGCGGGGTGCCGTTCTGGATCAGCGTGTCGCCGTGTGACACCCGCACCTCGACGTCGTCGAACCGCAGGACACCCGCGCCGGCGACGACGACGATGTAGTCGACCGTCTGTGTGACGTGCGCACCCGGCTGCTCAGGGAACGCGAATGTCGCAGCCGCACCGGGCAGCTTCTGCTCGATCTCCGCGGCGGCCACCGCCAGGTCCGTCGACTCGTCCGGGACGTAGGTGATCCCCGGCGGGACGGACAGGAGCCCGAACCGCAGCCCCGGGTGCGGGGGGAAGAACGTCGCCTTGTGGTCACCGGCCGACGCGTCGGTCACCGGCAGGGCCGCCCCATCGCTCTCCCAGACCCGCACGATCTCCACGCCCGGCAGCAGCGCGACCGTGGTGGGCTCGACGGGCCCGTCGTCCAGGACGGCCGTCCGCCCTGCCGTGTCGGACCCCATCACGACCCTGCGCACCTTCATAGCCCGGTCCTCCCTGCGCCGACCGTCGCCGAACCTGCTGGACAGCGGGCCGGATTCGATCGATTGTCCATCAACATTATTATGATCTGAGCAACAGCGCGATCATATCAGCAGGCAGCATCATCTTGTGTCAAGTATGTCCATGATGATTTGATCGAGCCAGAACGCGTTAGGAGAGACCATGAGCGCCAGACCTGCCGTCGACGACCGGAAGCACTTCATCGAGGCCGTCCGGACCTTCGCCCGGCGCGAATGCGGCACGCGCGAGCAGCGCGCTGCCCTGACCAACGGCGGGACCGAGGCTCACAACCAGGCCGTCAACCGCACGCTCGCCGAGCTGGGCTGGAGCGGCGTCGCCATGGATCCCGAGTGGGGCGGCGCGGGCGGCGGCGTCACCGACGCGTGCCACCTGCTCGAGGAACTCGCCCACGGCAAGGTCCCGGTGTTCGGGCTGGGGATCTCCATGATCGTCGCCCGGACGGTGCAGGAGTTCGGCACCGACGCCCAGCGCGCGGAGATCGTCGGTGGCTTCTGCCGCGGCGACGTGTTCTCGGTGGCGATGAGCGAGCCCGACTCGGGGTCCGACGTCGGCTCGCTGACCTGCCGTGCCGAGCCGGTCGAGGGCGGCTACCGGATCAACGGCCAGAAGACGTGGATCTCCTGCGCGCACTACGCGGAGAAGATCCTGCTGGTCTGCCGCACCGAACCCACGGGCGACAAGCACGAGGGCATATCCATGCTGCTGGTCCCCACGGACACGCCCGGCCTGTCGATCCGTCCGATCGAGACGCTGGGTGGCCGCGAAGTCAACGACCTGTACTTCACCGACGCGGTGGTCCCGGCCGACGCCCTGGTCGGAACCGAGGGCGGCGCCTGGCGACAGCTCATGGCCGGGCTGAACTTCGAGCGGGTGCTGTGCGCCGCGATCTTCCTCGGCAATGCCGGAGCGGCCTTCGACGACGCGCTGGACTACGTCGGCACCCGGGAACAGTTCGGCCGTCCGATCGGGTCCTTCCAGACGATCAAGCACCGCGTCGCCGATCTCGCCACCGAGCTCGAGTGCTGCTCGCTGCTCGTCTACGACGTGGCCCGCAAGGTCGACGAGAACCCGGGCGGAGCGCTGTCCCGGGAGGCGTCCATGGCGAAGCTCAAGGTCACCGAGACCGCGAAGCGGATCAGCATCGAAGGGATGCAGATGATGGGCGGGGCGGGCTACACCACCGAGTACGACATGGAACAGCACCTGCGACGCAACATCGTCTCGACCGTCTTCGCGGGGACCAGCGAGATGCAGCGGGAGATCATCGCGAAGGCGTACCGGCTGTGACCGCGGCGCAGCCCGACACCGGCGGGCCGATCCGGTACGAGCGACCGCTCCCACACGTCGTGCGGATCGTGCTGGCCCGGCCGAACACCCGCAACGCCCAGAACCGCGAGATGCTGCACGCACTCGACGACGCCTACGCCCGCGCGGTCGGCGACCCGGACACCCGGGTGATCGTCCTGGCCGCGGATGGCCCGGACTTCTCCTCCGGGCACGATCTGACCGAGACCTGGGACATGACCGGGGCGTCACCCCGGACGCTCACCGGCGGGTTCACCGCACCGGGCGCCGAGGGCTGGTTCGCGACCGAGGAGGAGCTGTTCGCCGGGCTCTGCCTGCGCTGGCGGGACCTCCCCCGGCCGGTGATCGCGCAGGTCCAGGGCCGGGTCATCGCCGGCGGGCTGATGCTGGTCTGGCCGTGCGACCTGGTGGTCGCCGCCGACGACGCGACCTTCGCCGATCCGGTCGGCGCCTTCGACGTCAATGGCGCCGAGTACTTCACCCACCTGTGGGAGCTCGGTGCACGCCGAGCGAAGCAGCTCCTGTTCACCGGCGAGGCGATCACTGCCAGCGAGGCACAGACGATCGGCATGGTGAACGAGGTCGTCCGGCCCGACGAGCTCGAGGCGGCGACGCTCGACCTCGCGGCACGGATCGCGCAGCGGCCGCCGTTCGGGATCCGGCTGGCCAAGCGCGCGATCAACCAGGGCCTGGACCTACAGGGGCAGCGCTCCGCGATCGAGGCGGCGTTCGGGCTGCACCACCTCGCCCACGCCCACAACCGGGTACTCCACGACGGGCTCGTCGATCCCGCCGGGGCCGCCGTGATCCGTGCGTCGACGTCCCGTGCCGCCCCGCCTGGCGGCACCCCCGACCCGATTCCCGAGCGCCCGGAGGGCGACAGCCGATGACCGACCCGCGCACCCGCGTGGACGAACTCGTCCACCGCTTCACCCGCCCCGGCTCGTCCGCGGCCGATCTTCTCTGTGACAGCCATCCCGCAGACTCCGTGGCGTTCACCGTCATCGAGCCCGACCTGAGCTCGCGGGACATCACCTACGGTGAGCTGCGGGCGGAGTCCACGAGGTTCGCGGCGGGCCTGGCCGGGCTGGGCGTCGGACCCGGCGACGCAGTCGCGGTACTGATGGGCCGCTCCGCCGAGCTCGTCGTGGCCCTCCTGGGGATCTGGCGTCGCGGTGCGATCCACGTCCCTCTGTTCACCGCGTTCGCACCGCAGGCCATCGAGCTGCGGGTCGGTTCCAGCGGGGCGAAGGTCGTCGTCGCCGACGCCGACCAGTGCGGCAAGCTCGACGGGTTGCCGGGCACGCGGGTGGTCGTCGCCGGGGCCGGCGGGCACGGTCACGACGACTTCCACGAGCTCCTGGCCCGGCACGACGGTGCCGGAGACCCGCCCGCAGCCCTCGGGCCGGACGGTGTGCTGATCGAGCTGTTCACCTCCGGCACCACGGGCGCACCCAAGGCCGTGCAGGTCCCGGTGCGGGCGCTCGCGGCCGTCCTGGGCTACCTGGAGTTCGGGCTCGACCTGCGTGACGACGACGTCTACTGGAACGCCGCCGACCCCGGCTGGGCCTACGGCCTGTTCTACGCGGTGCTCGGCCCGCTCGCCGCACGGCGCCGCAGCCTCCTGCTGCACGCCGCCTTCGACCCGGTGACCACCTGGGGCGTCCTCGAACGGTTCGAGGTCACCAACTTCGCCGCCGCACCGACGGTCTACCGCAGTCTCAAGGGGGCCGACCATCCGGTCCCGTCCAGCCTCGCGCTGCGGTGTCTGTCGTCAGCCGGCGAGCCCCTCACCCCGGACATCCCGGCCTGGACCGGGCCGGTGCTCGGCGTGACCGTGCGGGACCACTACGGTCAGACCGAGCAGGGCATGATCATCGGCAACGGCTGGGCGGACACCGTGCGCGAGCCGATCCGCGCGGGGTCGATGGGCCGGCCGCTCCCCGGCTGGAGCGCCGCCGTGCTCGCCGACGGCGGCACCACCCCCGCACCGGCCGGAACGGTCGGCCAGGTCGCGGTGGACACGGCGAACAGCCCGCTGGCCACCTTCGGTGGCTACGCCCGGGCGTCCGGGACGTCCCGGTTCAGCGACGACGGTCGCTGGTACCTGACCGGCGACACCGCCACCCAGGACGAGGACGGCTTCTTCCGGTTCTCGGCGCGGGACGACGACGTGATCATCATGGCCGGCTACCGGATCGGGCCCTTCGAGGTGGAGACCGTCCTGCTCGGGCACCCAGCGGTGGCCGAGGCCGCGGTCGTCGGGCGGCCGGACGAGCTGCGCGGCGAGGTGCTGGAGGCCCACGTCGTGCTCGCACCGGGCGCCGAGGCCACACCGGATCTCGAGCGCGAGCTGCAGCAGCTGGTCAAGGACCGGTACGCCAGGCACGCCTACCCACGAGCCGTGCACGTCGTCGACGGGCTGCCGAAGACCCCGAGCGGCAAGATCCAACGCTTCCTGCTGCGGCAGGGCGGCTGACGTGGGCGTCCGCCGCGGCCCCCTCGCCGGGACCCGGGTCGTCGAGCTCGCAGGCATCGGTCCCGGCCCGCACGCCGCGATGGTGCTGGCCGATCTGGGCGCCGACGTGGTCCGGGTCGAGGCGCCGGATGACCGGCCGTTCCTCGACCCGGACATCGATCCGGTCCTGCGGGGCCGCAGCAGGGTCACCGTAGATCTGAAGGGCACCGCCGGACGCGACGCGGTACTCGCGCTCTGCGCACGGGCGGACGTGCTCGTCGAGGGCTACCGCCCAGGGGTCGCCGAGCGGCTCGGGGTGGGGCCGAAGGACTGCCGGGCGACCAACCCGAGACTGGTGTACGGCCGGATGACCGGCTGGGGACAGGACGGGCCGCTGGCCCGGCAGGCCGGGCACGACATCAACTACATCGCGCTGACCGGTGCACTGCACGCCATCGGTCGCGGCGGTGGTGAACGGCCGGTGCCACCGCTGAGCCTGGTCGGCGACTTCGGCGGCGGCTCGATGCTACTGGTCACCGGGGTCCTCGCCGCACTCGTCGAGGCCGGTACCTCCGGCCGGGGCCAGGTCGTCGACGCCGCAATGGTCGACGGCACCAGCCTGCTGCTGCAGACGGTGTGGGCGATGCGCGGCCAGGGGCTGTGGAACGACGTCCCCGGCGGCAACCTCATCGACGGTGGCGCACCGTTCTACGACACCTACACCTGCGCCGACGGACGGTTCGTCGCCGTCGGGGCGATCGAGGCCCGGTTCTACGCGCAACTGCTGCACGGCCTCGGCATCGACCCCGCCGGGCTCGGTCCGCAGCTCGACGCCCGGTCGTGGCCGGAGACCAGGGCCACGATCGCCGAGGCCTTCCGCTCCCGGACCCGTGACGAATGGACGGCCACCTTCACCGGCACCGACGCCTGCGTCACGCCGGTGCTGAGCTTCGCCGAGGTCACGGCCGATCCGCACATGGCCGCACGCCGGACCGTCGTCGACTCCGCGGCCGGGCCGCAGGCGGCGCCGGCGCCACGGTTCTCCCGCACCGAGACGGATCCGCAGCCGGGCCCCGCCGCGATGGCCGGTATCGACGCGATCCTCGCCGGGTGGGACGACGCCGGTTCGCCCGGCTGAGCCCGCGGCCCTGACGCTGTTCGGCACCGGACCGCAGGCCGCCACGCTGCGGGAGGCGGCCGACATCCGCGACGCGCCGGTCTCCGGGCGCTCGCCGACGTCAACCCGCTGCATGCCGTACCGGCCGGGGATCCACCGGTCCGTCGTGACGGGCGGCGGGTGTTGCCATCGGCCGGATGGCGTGGGAGGACCTGGCCATCGCCTCGGCGCTGCGGAACGCGGTTGCGCCGGCGGCCGGTTCCCCAGGGGGCCGGTGCCACGGACCGGGCCGGCTCACCCCGCGCGCCGCGCCCCGGACGCTGCGAGCTGCGCGCCGAGCAGGGCGTTGAGCTGCTCGGGCTTCTCCACGTTGAGCAGGTGCGCGGCGCCGTCGACGATCTCGAAACGGCCGTCCCGGACGCCGTCGGCGATCACCCGGACCATCTCCGGCGGAGTCGCCGGATCCTCGGCTCCGGCCACGGCGAGAACGGGGACGCCGATCTCGGGGAGCCGCCCTCGCACGTCGAAGCCGGCGATGGCCTCGCAGCAGGCGGCGTAGCCCTCATCACCGGTCGCGCGCAGCATTCCCAGCAGCCGTTCCGCCTCGTCGGTGCCGGCGAACGAGTGCACGAACCAGGTACCGGGGCGGCTGTCGAGCATGGCCTCGGTCCCCTCCTTCCGGACCGTGGCGGCCCGCTGCGGCCAGCTGTCCGGATCGGCGAAACGGGCCGCCGACGCGATCACGGTGAGGCCCGTTGCCCAGCCGGGGTGGTCGAGGGCGAGTTGCAGTGCGATCGCACCGCCGATGGACACACCGACATGGTGAGCGCGCTCGATGCCGAACCGGTCCAGCAGGGCGACGACGGCGTCCGCGAGATCGGCCATCGTGCGCGGGCCGTCCGGAGCGGCGCTCCCGCCGTGGCCGGGCAGGTCGTAACGGACGATCCGGAACCGGTCGGCGAACGCGGCGACCTGGGCGTCGAACAGGTGCAGGTCGGTGCCCAGCGACGGGCCGAGCACCAGTACGGGCGCGTCGTACGGGCCGTCGATCCGGTGGTGCAGCGCGATGCCGGTGGTCATGCGAACTGTCTCCCCGGGTAGGTGGCGGCGGCCGCGGCGACGGTGAACCGGCCGTGGTCCCAGCCGTCGGCGAGCGGGACGAAGTAGTCGAACGAGACCTGCTTGCTCAGGTAGCGCCAGACGCCGCCGTCACGGCGAAGCCGGTCGGTGTAGCGACCGGCCGCGATGTGCGGAACGCCGTCCTGAACGCACGGTTGCCAGAGGAACGACCGTGCCCGGGCGACGTCCGGACCCTCGAGTTCGATCTCGAGGTTGGTCACGTGGTGCCAGAACGCGGTGAGTCCGGAGTCGGCGAGCCCCGCGAAGAAGGCGCGGAGCCGATCATGGCCCTGGGCGCGGGACAGCCCGACGAACTCACCGTCGACGGTGAACAGCGAGACCAGGGTCGCCCAGTCACCGTCGTCGAGAGCCCGGCAGTACCGGGCGTCCAGATCCCGGATCGCCTCGAGCGCCTCCAACCGGACGACCCGCTGCTCCAGCTCCGCTGCGGTCACCGCTGCACCTGCAGGTCGGAGGGATGGGTGGCCAGCGGGGTGACCTTGATCGTCATGTACGGGAACAGCGGCAGCGACGACAGCAGGTCGTGCAGCTCGTCACCCGACCCGACGTCGAAGATGCTGATGTTCGAGTACTCACCGACCACCCGCCACAGGTGCGGCCACACCCCGGAGCGCTGCAGCTCCAGCGCGCGGGTCTTCTCCGTCGTGACGATCTCCGTACGCAGTTCGGGATCGAGGTCGTGCGGGATGGCGACATCCATCCGGACGTGGAACAGCATGGTCACTTCCTCCGGTACGCGCGGACCCTGGCGGGATCGAGCTCGACACCGAGTCCGGGGCCATCGGGCAGGTGCAGTCCGTCTGCGTCGTAGACGAGGGGTTCGACGAGCATCTCCTCGGCCATCAGCAGCGGGCCGAACAGCTCACTTCCCCAGGGCGTGGCGGGGCTCGCACAGGCGGCGTGCAGCGACGCCGCCGTACCGACCGGACTCTCGATCGAGGTCGCCGCGTAGCAGGGGATCCCGGCCGCGGCCGCGACCTCGGCGATCGCACGCCCGGCCCGCAATCCACCGGACTTGGTGGTCTTGACGGCGAAGATGCCGGCCGCACCGGCCGTCGCCAGCCGGATCGCGTCGGCCGGGGTACGCAGGCTCTCGTCGGCCATGACCGGGATCGGCAGGGCGGCGGCGACGGCCGCCATCCCCTCGACGTCGTGGCCGGGGAGCGGTTGCTCGATCATCTCGATGCCGGCCGCGGCCAGTCCGGGCAGGTGGGACAGCGCGGTCAGCCGATCCCACCGGGCGTTGATGTCCACCCGGACGCCGGCCACCCCGGCCAGCTTCTCGGCGACCTTCACGATCCGGGTGACGTCGTCGGCGGGGTCCTGCTTGCCCATCTTGAGCTTGAACGAGCTGTGCAACCCGGAGTCGAGCTTGACCAGGGCCTCCTCGACGACTGCGTCAGCGGGTTCGGTCCCCAGCGCCCAGGTGACGGGCACCGCGGTGCGGGCGGCACCACCGAGCAGCACGTGTACCGGGACGCCGAGGTGCCGGGCCCAGGCGTCGTGCAGGGCCACCTCGACGGCCGTCTTCGCGAACAGGTTCGCCGCCACGACGTCCGCGATGTCACGCAGGATCATCGGGATCTCGTCGACCCCGCGACCGAGCAGGACCGGGCCGAGGTAGCGCTCGACGATCAGCTGCATGGTCTCGACGGACTCGCCGCCCCACCACGGGCCGCCCGGGACGACGCCCTCCCCCACGCCCGTCACGCCGCCGGCGGTCCGGACGAACACGTAGAGCACCGGCTGGGCGTTCATGCCGGCCCGGGCGAACCGATGGGCACGACGCAACGGGATGTCGACGATCACGGTCTCGACCTGGTCGATCCGCATGTCGCTCATGGACCTTCTCCGTTCTCACGGACGGTGGGCACGGCGGCCGGGCCGGTACCGGGGCCGGACGTCGACCGTCCCCGGTACCGGCCCGTCACGCCGGTTCCAGCGTGAAGTCGTACTCGACGGTGCAGGTCCCGTCGCCGGCATCGACCGGGTCGAGGACCAGCTCGGGCTTGGTCGCCGAGGCGACGTCGCTGTCGAGCCACTCGCCGCCGCGGAAGTAGAGCTGGGTGGTGACGGTCCGGTACCCGGGAGCGCGGACGAGCAGGTGCAGGTGCGCGGGCCGCCAGGGGTGCCAGCCCGCGGCTTCGATCAGCGTGCCGGTGGGGCCGTCGGTCGGGATCTGGTACGGCGCCGGCTCGATGGTGTGGATCTCGAAACGGCCCTGTCCGTCGGCCACGACGACACCGCGCAGGTTCCCGTCGGGCAGGTGCGGGGCGAAGCCGGAGTAGTAGCCCTGGTCGTCGGCCTGCCAGATGTCGATCTCGGCGCCCGGTAGCGGGTCGCCATCGGTGCCGCGGACCTGCCCGCTGAACACCAGCCTGGTGCCCGGCTCGTCCGCGCGCTGCGGGAGCGTCGCCGGTGAGGTCGACCGGGCCTGGCCGGGCAGGTAGTACGGGCCGAGGATGGAACCCTTGGTTCCGTCCTGGTCGGCGGCGGCCACCTCCTCGACGACGTGCTCGACGAAGACGTCGAGCAGCAGCGGCCACTCGCCGCCCTCCCCGACGTCGATCAGGTACTGCTTGGCCGCCTGGAACTCGTCGTAGGTCACCGACTCCGTGCGGATCGTCCGGTGAATGCCCGCGAGCAGGGACGACACGACAGCGGAGACCCGCTCGGGCGGGACCGCAGGCGCACCGGGCGTCGGGGCCCGTCCGGCCCGGAACGCCTCGGTGGCCGAGCTGCCGGAGCCGGCGGCGGTGGGTGAGGACTGGGTGGTGGTCATGGTGGGTTCCTCTCCGCTGTCAGCGGTGACTGAAGATCGACACGTCGTCGTTGCCGATCAGGTCCGGGACGGTCCAGCCCTTGAGGTCGTACTCGGCCAGACACTGGTCGGCGAGGCCCTTCATCGCGTCCGCTGCGCCGGACATCTGGGCGTCCATCAGCATCTCGGCGCGGACGCCCTCGTGGTTGCCGGCGTAGTTGCGTTCGTAGAGCTCGTGGCGGCCACCGAACTCCGAGCCGATCGAGTCCCAGATCAGCTTCATCAGCTTGACCCGGTCGACGGCGTCGTAGCCGTTCGACCCTCGCACGTACTTGTCCAGGTAGGGCCGCACCTGGGCGGAGGCGAAGTCGGCGGCGTGGCTGGGCAGGTAGATCAGCGAGGACCCCAGGTCCTGCATGATGATCTCGCGGACCCGCGGGTAGCCGACGGTCATGAACCAGCGGTAGGCCATCCCGTACTCGTGCCTGGGCAGCAGGGTCCCGTCGATCCACTCCTCGGGGTTGCCGATCATCCCGTCCGAGAGGCCCCAGAACAGGTTGCGCCAGGCGATGACCTCGCCGACCCGGGTCTGGACGCCGCGGAAGTCCTGGGTGCCGGTGACCTCGAGACCCTTCATCAACAGACCCGCGATGAAGTCGAGCTTCACCGCCAGCCGGGTGACGCCCTGGAAGGTGAAGCGGTGCAGGAAGCCCGATGCGGGGACGAAGCTCGACGCCTTCTCCGTGTCGCCGTGGACGAAGACGTTCTCCCACGGGATGAGGACCCGGTCGAGGACGAAGATCGTGTCGTTCTCGTCCAGCCGGCTCGACAGCGGGTGATCGAACGGGCTCCCCGTCACCGCTGCCGTGTGCGAGTACGACGAGCGGCAGATCAGCTTCATGCCGGGCGCACCCATCGGGACGGTGCAGACCAGGGCGTACTCCCGCTTCTTGATCGGCAGGCCGTAGTGGGCCAAGAAGTTGAAGTGGGTGATCGCCGACCCGGTGGCCACGACCTTGGCACCGGAGACGATCAGTCCGTTGTCGGTCTCCTCCTCGACGTGCATGAACACGTCGGAGACGTCGTCCGGGTCGCGGTGCCGGTCCACCGGCGGGTTGACGATCGCGTGGTTCCAGTAGAGAACCTTCTCCTGGGACTCGCGGTACCAACGCTGGGCGTTGTCCGAGTGCGGTGCCCAGAAGTCGGGGTTGGCACCGAGGGTGCCGAGGAACGCAGCCTTGTAGTCGGGGCTGCGCCCCATGAAGCCGTAGGTCATCCGGGCCCACTCGGCGATCGCCGCCTGGTCCTTCCGCATGTCCTCGATCGAACGCGGCGCCCGGAAGTAGGGATGTGTGACGCCGCCGCTGCCGGTGTCGGTCGGGACCGTGAGCACGTCCCGCTTGTCCGGATCGTGCAACGAGTCGTAGAGGCGGGCCGTCATCCGGACCGCGTTGCGGAACGCGGGGTGGGTGGTGACGTCGTCGACCTTCTCCCCGTGGAGGTAGATCTCGCGGCCGTCGCGCAGGCTCTCGATGTACTCCTCACCGGTCAGCGGCCGGGTGACCGCGCCGTTCCTGCCGTTCGTGCCGGTCGGTACCGCGGTGTGGTCCTGCTGCAGGGTCATCGTCGACTCCGTCGTCTGTGAAGGTGGATGAACGGTCGGGCCGGGTGGGCGATCAGGACCGGCCCGCGGTGGGCCGGGCCGCGAGGAACGAGACTCCCCCGTCCGGCCCGTCGGCCGAGTCGTCCCAGAGCAACGGGTTGTGGTCGCCACCCAGGTGATGGAACTGCCCGGAGTGGAACAGCAGCGGCCGCCCCCCATGGATATGGAACTGCTGGACCTCGCCCAGGTAGAGGACGTGGTCGCCACCGTCGTAGGCCCGCCACGGCGTACAGGAGATGTGCGCGAGGGTCCCGGCGAGCCGTGGCGCACCGCAGTCGCTGTCCGTGGCCCAGCGAACCTCCTGGTTCGGTCGGCCGGCGAAATGCAGCGCCAGTTCCTTCTGCGCGGACTCGAGGACGTTGACCGTGAACGGCCGCGATTCGATCACCCCGCACAGCCGGGAGCGACGGCCCAGGGACACCAGTACCAGCGGCGGATCGAGGGACACCGCCGTGAACGCGTTGACCGTCGCCCCGTGCGCGGCACCGTCGGGGGCGTGACAGCTGATGACCGTGACTCCGGTGGTGAAGTGTCCCAGGCACCGGCGCAGCTCGGCAGGATCGATCGACATTGACTCACCTCCATGTACGCACTGCGTGCAGATTGCACGCTGTGCGTACGTCGAGCAAGGGTGCCGGGTTCCGGGCGATCCGTCAACCCTCGACGCGGGCGCCCGCCGTGCCGCACATCGAGGCGAGACGCCGATGCGGGAGGATGCGCAGGTGGACGACGCCGACACCGGGCCCAGGGACCGGATCCAGAGCATCGAACGCGGTTTCGCCGTGTTGCTGGCCTTCGACGACGAGCACCGGAACCCGAGCCTGATGGAGATCGCGCACGCGACCGGACTGTCCCGGCCGGCCGTGCGCCGGATCCTGCTGACCCTGCGGCACCTCGGTTACGTGGAGCCGACGACCGGCAGCCACTGGCGGCTCACGCCCCGGGTGCTGACCATCGGCCAGCACTACGTCACGTCGAGCACGGTGGTGGCGGTGTCCGAACGACACATGAGCCGCCTGGTCGAGGAGACCCAGGAGTCGGCCTCGCTGTCCGCACTGGACGGTGACGAGGTGGTCTACCTGGCCCGGGTGCCCGCGAAGCGGGTGCTGAACGTGAGCGCGACCGCCGGGACCCGGGTACCGGCACACGCGACCTCCATGGGCCGGGTGCTGCTCGCGGCAGCACCGTCCGACTTCGTCGAGCGCTACCTCGTCGAGCCGGGCCTGGCGCCGCTGACCCCGCGCACGATCACCGACCACGGCCGCTTCCGCGCGGAGCTCGCTCGGGTGCGCGAGCAGGGCTGGTCACTCGTCTCTGAGGAACGCGAGCGCGGGCTCATCGCGGTGTCCGCGCCGATCCGGGACCACACCGGCCAGGTCGTCGCAGCGCTGTCGTCGTCCAGCTCGACCGGCCGCACGAGCCCGGAGCACGTCGAACGACATGTCGTGCCGGTGCTGACGCGGATCGCGAAGGAGATCAGCGCCGAGCTGGGCGCCTGATCCCCCGCCGACCGGACTGATCGCCTCCGGCGGGGCGGCCAGCACCGTCGCGGTGCGTGGCCGGCGGCCACCGCCTCCTGGTGCCGACCGCCGAGCTGATCGCGCCGTGGGACGGCAGGCCCACGTGCGGGGCCGCAGGCTCGACAGCGATGCTAGGGCATGCGGTCCGTACGTCCCGGGTCCCTCGGGCCCGCCACGACGATCTCTCGCCGTGGCGCTCCCATACGGGCCCCACGACACGCCGGCCCGCCGGCGACGCGCTGCGGCAGGCCCGAATTGTCGGTCCCGGGCGGCATCCTGGTCGGTGATCGTGAACGACGACCGACGGGACGACCGTGACCGAACCCCTGCGCGCCGGAGCCCACGAGAGCCTGCGCACCACGGCTCTGGACGCGGCGCTCGATGCCTCCGGGTCCGGCCTCGACCCCCGCTGGGCACCGGTCGGGAGCGCCGAGCAGCCCCGCGTGCTGGCCCGGCACGTCGCCGCGGCGGTCGAGCGGGCGCTCGCCGACCGGTCCCCGGAGCAGCGCGTCGCGCTGGTCAACCGCCT
Source organism: Pseudonocardia sp. NPDC046786 (assembly GCF_040645415.1). NCBI lineage: Bacteria > Bacillati > Actinomycetota > Actinomycetes > Pseudonocardiales > Pseudonocardiaceae > Pseudonocardia > Pseudonocardia sp. NPDC046786. Next base: position 105,863 of record NZ_JBEYYF010000022.1, read on the forward strand.
GGTCGAGCTCGCCGAACGGGCGCCGGAGGACAGCGTCCACGAGGAGCTCGAGCAGCTCATCGCGCTCACCAGGGAGGTGGCGGTCGGGCACTGGGAGGTCCGGGCCCCGATCACCCCGCTGTCCGAGGCCGCGCTGTTCACCAACGCCGCCGGGGAGCCGACGCTGCACACGGCGCTGCAGTCGGAGCTGTCCAGCGTCGACCGGGTGGACCTGCTGTGTGCGTTCATCCGCTGGCACGGCATTCGGTTGCTGGAGCGCGAACTGGATCTGCTGCACGAGCGGGGCGTCCCGTTCCGGGTCATCACGACGACCTACATGGGCGCGACCGAGCAGCGCGCGGTCGACGAGCTCGTCCGCCGGCACGGCGCCCAGCTCAAGATCAGCTACGCGAGCGCGACCACCCGGCTGCACGCCAAGGCGTGGCTGTTCCGCCGGGACACCGGTTTCGACACCGCGTTCGTCGGCAGCTCGAACCTGTCCCGGTCGGCGCTGGTCGACGGCCTGGAGTGGAACGTGCGGTTGTCCTCGGTCGCCACACCGGACCTGATCCGCAAGTTCACCTCCACGTTCGACAGCTACTGGTCCGCGGCGGACTTCGTCTCCTACGACCCGGCGATCCCCGCCGACTCCCGGCGGCTCGCCGACGCGCTGGGCCGGGACCGCACCGACAGCACGCCGCTGACCGGCCTGGAGGTGCGGCCCTATCCGCACCAGGAGCAGATCCTCGAGGCGCTCGACGCCGAGCGGACGGTGCACGACCGGCACCGCAATCTCGTCGTCGCGGCGACCGGGACCGGCAAGACCGTCGTCGCCGCGCTGGACTACCGGCGGCTGCGCGAGCGGCATCCCCGGCTACTGTTCGTCGCGCACCGCACCGAGATCCTGGAGCAGTCCCGGCGCACCTACCGGGCGGTGCTGGCCGACGGCGCGTTCGGCGAGGTGTTCGTCGGCGGGGCCCGGCCGCAGCGCTGGAACCACGTGTTCGCGAGCATCCAGTCGCTGGCCGCGTACGGCGTGCACAACATCCCGCCGGACCGGTTCGACGTCGTCGTCATCGACGAGTTCCACCACGCCCAGGCACGGACCTACCGGGCGCTGCTCGACCACCTGCGTCCCGCGGAGCTGCTCGGCCTCACCGCGACCCCGGAGCGGTCCGACGGCGTCGACGTCCGGGACCGCTTCTTCGACGGCCGCAGCGCCGCCGAACTGCGCCTGTGGGACGCGCTGGCCGCCGACCTGCTGGTGCCGTTCCACTACTTCGGCATCGCCGACGACGTCGACCTGCGCGGCGTCGAGTGGAAGCGCGGCAGCTACGACGTGACGTCGCTGGACGGCATCTACACCGGCAACGACGCCAGGGCCGCCAAGATCATCCGGGAGACGAGGGCGAAGGTCGCCGACGTGACCGCGATGCGTGCGCTCGGCTTCTGTGTCTCGGTCGCGCACACCGAGTACATGGCCCGGGTGTTCACCGCGGCCGGGATCCCCAGTGAGGCCGTCACCGGGCGGACCACGGCCGACGACCGGGACAGTGCGCTCCGCCGGCTGCGGGACGGGGAGCTCGGCTGCCTGTTCGCCGTCGACGTGTTCAACGAGGGCCTGGACGTCCCGAGCGTCGACACCGTACTGCTGCTGCGCCCCACCCAGAGCGCGACCGTGTTCCTGCAGCAGCTCGGCCGCGGTCTGCGCCGCGCCCCGGGCAAGGCCGTGCTGACCGTGCTCGACTTCATCGGCCAGCACCGCCGCGAGTTCCGCTTCGACCTCCGCTACCGGGCGCTGACCGGGAGCAGCCGGTCCGGTGTCGTGCGGGACGTCGAGGAGGGCTTCCCGTTCCTGCCGTCCGGTTCGGCGATGGTGCTCGACGCGGTCGCCCGCGAGATCGTGCTCGACAACGTCCGCAGCCGGGTCCGGCTCCCCCGCCGAGCTCTGGTCGCCGACGTCCGCGCGCACGGCGAGACCGCGCTGGGCCGCTACCTGCGCAAGTCCGGCGGGGAGCTGTCCGACGTGTACCGCGGCAAGGGTTCGTGGGCCGCGCTGCGCCGCGACGCCGGGTTCACCGTCCCGGCGCCCGGCCCGGACGAGACCGCGCTGCTGCGCCGTCTCGCCACCCTCACCCACATCGACGACCCGGAGCGCGCCGAGGTCTACGCCCGGATCGCCGACCCGGACGGACCCGCCTACGCCCGGCTGACCGACCGGGACCGGCGGCTGGCCAGGATGTTGTTCTTCCAGCTGTGGCCCGACCGCGGCGGGTTCGACGGCTACCAGGACGGCCTCGACCACCTGCGCCGGCATCCGGCGGTGTGCGCCGAGATCGGCGAGCTGACGGCGTACACCCTCGACCGGGCACGGCACCTGCCGCGCCCGCTCGGCGAGGGTCTGCAGCACGTCCCGCTGCGCAGCCACGCCCACTACCGGCGCGAGGAGATCCTGGCCGGGCTCGACTGGGCCTCGATGCGCCGCAAGGCGGCCGGTCACGCGAGCGGCGTCGTGTGGGCGGACGTACCCCGGGTGGACGCGCTGCTGGTCAACCTGCACAAGAGCGAGCGCGACTTCTCCCCCACCACCATGTACCGGGACTTCGCCGTGACCCCGGAGCTGTTCCACTGGGAGTCGCAGAACGCGACGTCACCACAGAGCGGGACCGGGCGCCGCTACCTCGGGCACCGCGCGCAGGGCAGCCACGTCGTCCTGTTCGTCCGCGACGCACCCTCCGACGACATCGGCGAGGGCGCACCGTTCCTCTGCCTCGGCGCCTGCGAGTACGTGTCCCACCAGGGCAGCAAGCCGATCGCGATCACCTGGCGGCTGCACCGGGCAATGCCCGGCGATACGTTCCGGGCGGCGAGCGTCGTCGCGTCGTGAGCCGGATCCGCACACTCCGCCGTCAGCGGTTCCCGCTGCACGACACCGCCGAGAAGTCGCCATCCGCCGACTCCTCGGAGATGACCGCACCATCGACGAGGATCCGGCAGGAGATCTCACCGGACCCGCCGGCAGCGCTCACCGAGTAGTCGGTGGGCCCGGACTCGGCGGGCAACGTCCGCTCCCACGGCAGCTCCGCGCCGGAGACCTGGGAGACCGCCGTCCCCCGGCCGACGGTGATCGTGCCCGCCGATCCCGATCCGTTCACCTCGAAAATCACCTCGGTCGCGGCGGGTTCGGTGACGGCGTCGACGGCCGGTTCGATGCCGGGATCCTCGCCGCCGGGCTCCCCTCCTCCGGCTTCCTGGCCGCTCGGTGTCCCGGACGCGACCGCCTCCTCGGTCGGCGCGGTCCGGGGCTCGTCGTCCGAGCCACCGAGGACGGCGACCCCGATCGGTACCGCGGCCGCGACCGCTGCGGCGGCGGCCAACCACGGCCATCGCCGGCGGCCCGCCGGGGCGTCGTCATCGCCGCCGTCCCGGGCCGGCCGGCGCCGGGTGCCGCGGGTCGGCGGTTCTCCTCCGGTGCCGTCGGATGCCGCGGTCCGGGCGCGCACGGAGGCGTGGACCCTCGTGTCGACGGCGTCGGCGGGCTCAGCGAGGTCCGCGGCGTCGGTGCTGTCGGTGGCGGGCCCGGGGTCGTACCAGGGATCGTACGCGTCGCGCCGGTGGGCAGGCGCGCCGTAGCCGGACGGGGGCCGGACCGGATCGCCCGGGTCACGATCGGGGTGGCCGGGAGCCCCGGATGCGGGGCCGGCCGGGCCGGCGTGGGCCGGTCCGCCACCGAGGCCACCGAACCCGGCGGGACCGGCCGGGTCGTACCCGGGCTCGGCCCAGCGGTCATCGGAGCCGGCCCGACCGGATCCGCGCCCGGTCAGGTCGTCATCGCGCTCGGCCGGCCCATAGCCGTGCTCGGCCGGCTCGTAGCCGCGACCGGCGGCGGTGCCGCCGTGCCGCCCGCGGACGGGGACCTCCGCGGTGGGCGGGGTCGGGTCCTCGGCGCGGCGGCGCCCGCCGCGGTGGGCGCCCACCGGGCGGTCGTCCCCCGGCGGCACCACGTCGGCCGCGCGCCGGCCGCGCGTCCCCGGACGGTGCGGCAACCGCGGGTGGGGCGGGGTCGCGTCGGACGGCTCCGGAGCACGACGCCGCCCGCGCCGTGGACCGTCATCGTCCCGGGCCTCGTCCATCGGCCCGGAACCGTGACGCTCAGTGATCAACTTCGGTGGTGCGGACGCCTCGCCGGCCGGCTCCGGTCGGCGGTCGCGCAGCGGCGCAGGCCCGGCCGCGGCCCCCCGGCCCGGCGCGAAGACGACCCCGGCGGCGAGCTCGTCGGGCGAGCGATGCCCGGCCGGCGGCCCGGCTCCATCGTCCGGCGGGTCGATGACCTCGGCCGACCGGCGCCGGCCGTGTCGTGGCGCCGGAGCCCGCTCGTCGTCGAGCAGCCAGCGGCCCTCGTCCGGGTCCCATCTCGGTCCTGGCACGACGCCCCCCTCGGTTGCCGTGCCGATTCAACGATTCGGCCGCGCGCCGGTTACGGAACGCGGTCGCAGGGCCGGTCGTCGGCATCGTTCGGCCCCGCCCGCCGACCCGTTCGGACGCGCCGGGGAAACACCGGCCGTCCCGTCCGGGCCCACGCGCGCAGCCGAACCAGGATGCGGTGCCGTGCGATCCGCTCCTGCCCCCGGCCCGGCGTCGTCGGGTCAGGCCGAGCCGCCGGCGACCCCCGCGACCGGGTCCCGGCGGTGCTGCGCCGTCCGCCCGGTTCCGGTCCCGGCGATCCCGCGGCCCCACCGGGCCCAGGGTTCACCGAGCCGGTCCGCGCCGGCCGTCGTGCCGTCGTCGAGCGCAGCCACCCCGAGGGCCCGCCCCGCCGGTTCCGGGCCGGCCCGCAGCCGGCGCCCGATCCGGCACAGGACGTCGAGCTGGGCCGGGTTGTAGAGGTCGAGCACGGCCTCCCGGACCGCACGGGCGGCCGCGGTCGGTCCCGTGACGGCGCTCCACAGCCCGGGGACCATCGCCAGCACCCTCCTGATCCGGGAGAGCAGGCGGTCGGCGATCTCCTGCCGGGTCGCCTCGTCGGCGTCGGCGGACAGCTCGTCGAAGCCCGACGTCGCCGGGCTGCCGGGGAGCTTGTGCAGCGTGTCGACCAGTGCGACGACGACGGCCGGATCGAGCACCCGGCTCATCACCACCACCAGGGACCGGTCGGCCGCGGACAGATCGGCGCCGGCGATCCTGGCCGCCAGCGCGGGCGGCAGATCGGTGGGCGCGCACAGCTGCAGGATCTGGCGGACCTCGACGCGCGCCCGGTGCACCCGTTCCAGGGTCCGGGTGAGCTGGGCGTCCAGCGCGCGGAGCGCCTCGCGGGGATGCTGGTCGGCGTCGCCCAGCTCGGCGATCTGGGTCAGGCTGAACCCGAGATCGGCCAGCCGCTTGATCCGCAGCGTCCGCACGAGGTGGGTGACGCCGTACTCCTTGTAGCCGTTGCCGCGGCGTTCCGGCTCCGGCAGCAGCCCGACGTCGTGGTAGTGGCGCACCGCCCGCGCCGTGGTGCCGGCGAGTTCGGCGAGCTCACGTGTACTCCAGGCCACGATCGTTCCTTCCGTGTAGCGGTCCGGCACCGGTCAGAGGTGGCTGCTCAGCCGTTCGCGGTCGGCGGGCGAGAGCCCGCCCCACACCCCGTGCGCCTCGCGGTTCACCAGGGCGTGCACGGCGCACGGCAGGCGCACCGGGCACCCGGCACAGATGGCCTTGGCCGCCCGCTCGCGTCCCGGTTCGTCCTCCGGCGGGAAGAACACCTCGCACCCCATGGCGCGGCACGACGCCTCCCGGCGCCACGACCGGAACGACTCGGACGACGTGGCCGGACCTGCACCATCACGACGGACGACGAGGGCCGGATCGGCCTGGGCTGCTGGCATGCGGTCAGCGTGGCCGCCCGGACGGCGTCGTCGCGTCGGTAGAGGTCCCTGATCCCGCCCGGCCCGTCCGGACCGGGCGGACCGCCGGCGGCGGCCCGGTCCGGCATCGGACCGGGCCGCCCGCGCACCCGCCGGGGACGCCGTTGGCCCAGGCCGGCACCGGATGTCCGCGCCGTCCGGCGCCCCGTCCACACTGGTCGCCCGCGGTCTCCGACAGTGACCGCGGTGTCCGAATGGTCCATCTCGCTGCCACCACAACGGGGCTGGCGGAACGGCTTCGCATCGGTAAAACTCACCTATTCGGGGCGAACGGAATGATCCGGGAGCAGAGCTGAGTGATCTCCTGGGCCGGCGCGCGGAGCGCGCGGCCGTCGAGCACCTGCTCGCGCAGGCACACGCCGGGCACAGTGGCGCCCTCGTGCTGCGCGGCGAAGCCGGCATCGGGAAGACGGCGCTGCTGGAGCACGCCCGCGGCGTCGCGGAACCGTCCGGGTTCCGGGTGGAGAGCTCGGCCGGGGTGGAGTCGGAGTCGCAGTTCGCGTTCGCCGGGCTGCACCAGCTCTGCGCGCCGCTGCTCGACCGCGTGAGCGCGCTGCCCGAGCCGCAGCAGGCCGCCCTGGGGGTGGCGTTCGGGACGCACAGCGGCGCCGCGCCCGACCGGTTCCTGGTCGGGCTGGCCACCCTCAACCTGCTCGCCGAGGTCGCCGAGGACGGGCCGCTGCTGTGCCTGGTGGACGACGCGCACTGGCTCGACCAGGCGTCCGCCGAGGTGCTGGCGTTCGTCGCGCGGCGGGTGGAGGCGGAGCGGGTGGCGCTGGTGTTCGGCCTGCGCGATCCCACCGACCGGGAGGTCCCGGCGTTCGGCGGGCTGCCCGAGCTGCGCCTGGCCGGCCTCGGCGAGGCCGACGCGCGGGCCCTGCTCGCCACCGCGGTCCGCGCGCCGCTGGACGGCGGGGTCCGCGACCGGATCGTCGCCGAGGCGCGCGGCAACCCGCTGGCCCTGCTGGAGCTGCCCCGCGGGGTGCAGCCGGTGCAGCTGGCCGGCGGCTTCCAGCTGCCGGACGCGCTCGGCGTCCCGTACCGCGTCGAGGACAGCTTCCGGCGGCGTTCGGCCAGCCTTCCCGCCGACACCCAGACGCTGCTGCTGGTCGCCGCAGCCGAACCGACCGGCGACGCGGACCTGCTGTGGCGCGCCGCGCAGCATCTGGGCATCGCCCGTGACGCGGCGGCCGCGGCGGAGGCCGCCGGGCTGCTCGAGATCGACGCCCGGGTGCGGTTCCGTCATCCGCTGGTGCGGTCGGCGGTCTACCGGGCGGCGACGCGGCCGGAGCAGCGCCGCGCGCACGGCGCGCTGGCCGCCGCCACCGATCCGCAGCTCGATCCCGACCGGCGCGCCTGGCATCGGGCGCAGGCCGTGCTGGGCACCGACGAGGAGGTCGCCGCCGAGCTGGAACGTTCGGCGGACCGGGCACGGGCCCGCGGCGGGCTGGCCGCCTCGGCCGCGTTCCTCAAGCATGCGGCGGACCTGACCCCCGATCCCGGCCGCCGCGCCGGCCGGGCGCTGGGGGCCGCGCAGGCCACCTACGAGTCCGGGGCCTCCCGGATCGCCTCCGAGCTGCTGACCGTCGCCGCGGCCGGCCCGCTGGACGCACTCGGCGGCGCCCGCCTGGAGCTGCTGCGCGCCCAGATCGCGTTCCACCTGACCCGCGGCGCCGAGGTGCCGGGAATGCTGCTGGACGCGGCCAAGAAGCTCTGCCCGCTCGATGCCGCACTGTCCCGCGAGACCTACCTGCACGCGTTCGATGCGGCCATCATCACCGGCGGCCTCGGCGACGGCCGCGGCATGGCCGAGGTGGCCGAGGCCGCCCGGGCCGCGCCGCCGCCGACCGGCCCGCCCGAACCGGCCGATCTGCTGCTCGACGCGCTGGTCACGACGCACACCGACGGATACGCGGCCGGGGTGCCGGTGCTCCGGCAGGCGCTGGAGGCATTCTGCGTCGACGACGACCCGGCGGAGCCGGCGGCCTGCCGGGAGGCCCGGCGCTGGCTGTGGCTGGCGAGCCGGGTCGCGCTGACCATCCTCGACGACGAGCTGCTCTGGGTGCTGGCCCGGCGCAACGTCCGGCTCGCCCGCGAGTCCGGCGCGCTGGCCTCGCTCCCGGCCGCGCTGCTGTACCTGTCGTCGATGTCGGTGCTCGCCGGCGAGCCGGCCCGGGCCGCCGAGCTGGTCGCCGAGGAGACGGCGATCCGGCAGGTGACCGGAGGCGTGTCGCTGCACTTCGGCCGGCTCGTCATGGCCGCCTGGCGCGGGGACCCGGCCGAGACCGTCGAGCTGCACGCCGTCGCCGTGCGGGAGGCGACCTCCCGCGGGAACAGCGCGGAGGTCTCGCTGGCCGAGCACGCCCTCGGGGTGCTCAACAACGGGCTGGGCGACTACGCGGCGGCGCTGGACGCCGAGGAACGGGCCTGCGCGTCCCTCGAACCACCGCACATCAGCCTCGCCCTGCCCGAGCTCGTCGAGGCGGCGACCCGCGCCGGACGGCCGGAACGCGCCGCCGTCGCACTGGAGGAGCTCGACGCCCGCGCCCGCGCCACCGGCACCAGCTGGGCGCTCGGGCTGGTCGCCCGCTCGCGGGCGCTGACCGGCACCGGTCCGGACGTCGAGGAGCACTACCGGGCGGCGATCGACCACCTCGGGCGGTGCCGGCTGGTCGTCTACCTCGCCCGCACCCATCTCGTCTACGGCGAGTGGCTGCGCCGCGAGGGCCGCCGCCGGGAGGCCCGCGACCAGCTCCGCACCGCCCACGGGCTGCTGTCGGACATGGGCGCCGGGGCGTTCGCCGACCGCGCCGCCCGCGAGCTGCGCGCCACCGGTGAGCGCCCGCGCAACCGCACCGCCGCCCGGCCGACCGACGCGCTCACCGCGCACGAGCTGCACGTCGCCAGGCTGGTGGCGACCGGGGCGACCTCCCGGGAGGTCGCCACCCAGCTGTTCCTCAGCCCGCGCACGATCGAGGCCCATCTGCGCAGCATCTACCGCAAGCTGGGCATCTCCTCCCGCCGGCAGCTCAGGGAGCTGCAGCTGCCCTGACCGGCGGACGGCGTCGTCAGGTGGTGGCCGGCGTCGTACGCGTCCACTTCGCGGAGCCCGACCCGAGGCGGTCCCGGCCCCGCTCACCAGCTCGATCAGCCACTCGCATGCCGGGACGCCGGGAGCCGCCCCCTCGATGCGGTCGCGGCAGCACGCCTCTGATCACTCGCGCAGGTGCTCGTTCCGCCGGGGTATTCAGTCACCCCTACGAGTGACCCGGTAACCCACAGCTCACGGGACTGTCTGATCTTCGGTGTAACTGGTCCGACACGCCGAGCGCAGCTCGGTGGGAGGAGCAGTCATGACCAGCACGATCGAGCCTGTGCCCGA
>NZ_JBEYYF010000023.1:0-105514 GCF_040645415.1 Pseudonocardia sp. NPDC046786
CCGGCGAGACCGGACACCACCCCCGCGGTCCTGAAGTAGGACAGCCGGGCGTCGCCGCCGGAACCCTCCGTTCCGGCGGGCCCGTCCGCGCGTTCCCGGCCGCCCCGGCTGCTGGTCGTCGCGGCACTGGTGGTGGCGGGACTGGCGGCGTTGCCGCTGGTCTGGCTGCTGGTCCGGGTCGCGGAGGCCGACCCGGACCGGGTGCTGGCGCTGCTCGCGCGGTCCCGGACCGTCACCCTCGCGGTCAACTCGGCGCTGCTGGTGGCGCTGGTGTCCGCCGGCTGCCTGGTACTCGGACTGGTGACGGCGACGCTGCTGGCCCGGGTCCGGCTGCCCCGGCCGGGCCTGTGGTGGGTGCTGGCCGCGCTGCCGCTGGCGGTGCCGTCCTACCTGCTCGCGTTCGCGGTGCTCGCCGTCCGGCCGGAGTCGCGGGGCCTGGTCCCGCTGGTCGCGGTACTGGTGCTGGCCTGCACGCCGTACGTGACGGTGCCCGCGGCGGCCGCGCTGCGCGCCGCCGATACCGGGCCGGAGGACGCCGCCCGCACCCTGGGCCGCGGCCCGGTCGCCGCGTTCTGCCGGGTGACGCTGCCGCAGGCGCTGCCGGCCGCACTCGCCGGGACCCTGCTCGCGGCGCTGTACACGCTGTCCGACTTCGGCGCCCCCGCGCTGCTGCGCTACGAGTCGTTCACCTGGGCGGTGCAGGCCGCCTACGAGGGCACGATCGACCGCACCGGGGCCGCGGTGACGGCGCTGGTGCTGGCCGCGCTGACCCTGCTGCTGGTGGTGGCCGAGCGGACCGCCCGGCGCCGCTGGACCCGGGCCGGTGCGACGACCGCGGTGCACCGGGTCCCGCCCGCCCGGCTCGGCCGGGGAGGCACCGCGCTGGCAGTCACCGGGCTCGGGACGGTCGCGGCGGTAAGCCTGCTCGGGCCGCCGGTGGTGCTCGTCGGCCGGATCGTCGCCGCGGGCGGGGTGTCGGTGGACTGGGCCCGGCTGGCGTCGGCGGCCTGGTCGACGCTGCTGCTGGCCGGCGCGGCGGCGCTGCTCGCGGTGCTGATGGCGCTGCCGGTCGGCATGCTGGCCGCCCGGTACCGGGGCCGGCTGGTGGCCGGCGTCGAGTCGACCGCCTATCTCGGCCAGGGGCTGCCCGGCGTGGTGGTCGGGTTGTCGCTGGTGTTCTTCTCGCTGGCCGTGGTGCCCGGGCTCTACCAGACCGCCGCGGTGCTGGTGTTCGGCTACGCGGTGCTCTACCTGCCGAAGGCGGTGGGGGCGACCCGGGCGTCCGTCGAACGGGTCCCGGTGGAGGCCGAGGAGGTCGCCAGGACGCTCGGCCGGTCCGGGCAGGCGACCTGGTGGGCGGTGACGGCCCGGCAGGCCTGGCCCGGGGTGGCGGCCGGCGGTCTGCTGGTGATGGTGACCGCCATGAAGGAGCTCCCGGCGACGCTGATGCTGCGCCCGACCGGGACGGACACGCTCGCCACCCAGCTGTGGGCGCAGACGTCGCTGGGCGCCTACGGCGCCGCGGCCCCGGCCGCGCTGGCACTGTTGCTGCTGGCCTGCGTGCCGGCGGCGCTGCTGGTGCGGGCGGGCACGGAGCGGCCGGACCGGCCCGGCGGGACCGGGCACCGGCGCCCGGCGGACGGCGACGCAGGCGCCGGCCGGGGATCGATGACGACGGGGGACCGATGACTCTGACGGTGCGCGGGATCGTCGCGGGCTACGGGGGCGATCCCGTGCTGCACGGCGTCGACCTCGACGTGCGGGCCGGCGAGCTGGTGTCGGTGCTGGGGGCCAGCGGCAGCGGGAAGACGACCCTGCTGCGGGTGGCCGCCGGTCTGCACCGGCCGGACGCCGGACGGGTGCTGGTCGGCGGCGCGGACGTCACCGACGTGTCGCCGGAGCGCCGCCGGGTCGGGCTGGTGCCGCAGGAGGGCGCGCTGTTCGCGCACCTCGACGTGCGGGGCAACGTCGGGTTCGGGCTGGTGCCCACCGGGCTGGCCCGGCTCCGTCCGGACCGGGCCGCCCGCGCTGCCGCCCGGGACCGGGTCGCCGAGCTGCTGGACCTGGTGGGGCTCGCCGGCAAGGCGGACCGGATGCCGCACCAGCTCTCCGGCGGCGAACGCCGCCGGGTCGCGCTGGCCCGCGCGCTGGCGCCGCGGCCGGAGGTGGTGCTGCTCGACGAGCCGTTCTCGGCGCTGGACGCCGGCCTGCGCGAGCAGGTGCGCGGGGACGCCGTCGCCGCGCTGCGGATCGCCGGCTCCACCGCCGTCCTGATCACCCACGACCGGCGGGAGGCGCTGTCGGTGAGCGACCGGGTCGCCGTCCTGCACGACGGGCGGCTCGAGCAGACCGCCGCGCCGCGCGAGCTCTACGCGACCCCGGCGACCGCCCGGGTCGCGGGCTTCGTCGGCGACGCGGCGCTGCTGCCCGGAACTGCCACCGGCGACCGGGTCAGCACCGCGCTCGGGTCGGCGCCGCTGCGGCCCGGCTGCCCGGCCGGCGAGGTGCTCGCCGTGCTGCGGCCCGAGCAGCTGCGGCTCACCGCGCAGACCGGCCCCGGCGGGGCGGGCGCGCTCGCCGCGGTGGAACAGGTCGAGTTCCTCGGCGAGGCGCTGCTGGTGACCGCGCGCCCGGAGGGGGGTCCGGCGGTCCGGGTGCGGGCCGCGGCGGGGGAGGGCTGGCGGGCCGGGGACGTCTGCCGGGTGCACACCGACGGGCCGGTGCACGTGGTGCCGGTCCGCTGATCTCGGGCGCGCCGACCTGAGGCGCTGACCTCGGGAGCGCTGATCCGGTGCCCCGGCGGCCGGGGCACCGGTCCGGTTCACGCCGCGGGCGCCTGCTCCGGGCGGTCGGCGGCCAGCCTCGCCAGTCGCTTCTCGGTCGGCCAGCGCACGTCGTGCGCCCAGCCGAGCAGCTCGAAGAGCCGGATGACGCCCGCCGAGATGTCGATCTCCCACCGGCCGACGCCGTGCCGGGCCGAGGTCGGGTCGGCGTGGTGCAGGTTGTGCCAGGACTCGCCCATGCTCGGGATCGCCAGGAACCAGACGTTGGTGGACCGGTCCCGGGCCCGCCACGGCCGCTCGCCGACCAGGTGGCAGATCGAGTTCGTCGACCACGCCACGTGGTGCGACACGGCGATCCGGACCAGCCCGGCCCAGAAGAACGCGGTGAGCGCGCCCCACCAGCTGGCCGTCACGATCCCGCCGATCAGCGCGGGCACCAGCAGCGACGCGACGGTCAGCGCGGAGAACGCGCGGTGCACCCGGTCGATGTCGCGGTCGTCGAGCAGATCGGGGGTGAACCGGCGCTGGTCGGTGAGCGAGCGGTCGAAGATCCAGCCCATGTGGGCGTGCCAGAACCCGCGGACGAGCGCCGCCGGCGAGGTGCCGTACCGCCACGGCGAGTGCGGGTCGCCCTCGGCGTCGGCGTGCGCGTGGTGCCTGCGGTGGTCGGCGACCCAGTGCCGCACCGGTCCCTGCACGGCCAGGCTGCCGGCCACCGCCAGCGCGATCCGCAGCGGCCGGTTCGCCTTGAACGAGCCGTGCGTGAAGTACCGGTGGAACCCGACGGTCACGCCGAGCATCGACACCACGTACATCCCGATCGCGAGACCGGCGTCCAGCCAGGTGAGGCCCCAGCCCCAGGCCAGCGGCACGGCGGCGACGAGCGCGATCGCCGGGACGATCGCGAAGGCGTAGACGAACAGGTGCGGGACGGGATGGCGGAGCCGGTCGGAGAGATCACGGGGAGCCGCTGGCCGGGTTTCGGTCACGAACGGTCATCGTTCCGGTTCACACCACTCGGGGCAGTGGGGAGAACCCCCCGAGCCGCGGTCATCACGGCGCGGGCGTTCGCGAGATGGCACACCATCACCGCGGCCGCCCAGCCGCCGTCACCGGCCCGCAGCGCGGCCACGATCTCCACGTGGTGGGCAAGGCTACGGGCCAGCGACGCGTCGTCATAGCTGTGGAAGGTCCGCAGCACGACCGGTGCGTGCACGACGCCGGCCAGCGCGGCGGTGAGCGTCGGTGCGCCGGCGATCTCCAGCAGCCGGGCGTGGAAGAGCCGGTTGCGTTCCACCAGCCGGTCGAGGTCACGGCCCGGGCCGGGGGAGCCGATCGCGAGCATGTCCCGGGCGAGCGCATCGAGCTCGTCGAGATCGGCGGCGCTCGCCCGGGCCGCCGCCCGCTCGGTGGCGCGCGGCTCCAGGGCGCGGCGGACGTCGAACACGTCCTCCAGGTCGGCCTCGGTGAACCGGGTGACCCGGGCGCCGCGGTGCGCGTGCAGCTCGACCAGGCCCTCGGCGGCCAGCCGGGACAGCGCCTCGCGCACCGGCGTGCGGGACAGCCCGAGCCGCTCGGCGAGCTCCACCTCGCCGAGATGCGCCCCACCCGGCAGGTCGCCGGACAGGATCGCCTCGCGCAGCGTCGCCTGGGCCCGCTCGGACGCCCTGCGGGGTGCGCCCTCGGTCATCGTGCACCTCCCGTTGTATGCAACTGCGGAGTGTGTCAGGTCACCGACGCGAGACCAAGGGGTGTTCATGCCCGCCTTCCCCAGGCAGGCTTGGGGCGGTTGTACACAACGAGGGAAGGATTGCCGTGGGGGATCTGCTCAGCAAGCCCGGCGACCGGCGGGCCCGCCTGCGCGCCCTGCTCGACTCCGGCGAGCCGGTGCTCGCCCCCGGTGCCTACGACGCGCTGTCCGCCCGGCTGATCGAGCAGGCCGGGTTCGACGCGGCGTACATGACCGGCTTCGGCTCGACCGCCGGCCTGCTCGGCCGCCCCGACGTCGGCCTGCTCGGCGGCGCCGAGATGGCCGCGCACGCCGCCCGGCTGGCCGACGCCGTCGACCTGCCGTTGATCGCGGACGCCGACACCGGCTACGGCAACCCGGTCAACGTGATCCGCACCGTGCGCGACTACGAGCGGGCCGGGGTCGCCGCGCTGCACCTGGAGGACCAGGTGATGCCCAAGCGGTGCGGGCACATGGCGGGCAAGCAGGTCGTCCCGGCCGGCGAGATGGCGGCGAAGATCAGGGCCGCGGTCGACGCCCGCAGCGACCCGGACCTGCTGGTCATCGCCCGCACCGACGCCGCGGCGGTGGACGGCCTGGACGCCGCGATCGACCGGGCGAGGCGCTTCGCCGACGCCGGCGCCGATCTCCTCTTCGTCGAGGCGCCCACCTCGGAGGCGCACATCGAGCAGGTCGCCACCGCGCTGCAGGGGCACAAGCTGGTGTTCAACTGGGCGGAGGGCGGACGCACCCCGCCGCTGTCCCGGGGCCGGCTCGCCGAGCTCGGTTTCGCGCTGGTGCTGTTCCCGATCGGCACCCTGCTGGCGGCCACCGCGGCGATGGGTGAGTTCCTGCGGGTGCTGCGCACCGACGGCACGCCCGCCGCGATGCTCGACCGGCTCGGCGGCGTCGACCCATTCGCCGAGCTCGTCGGGCTCGGCGAGATCCGGGAGCTGGAGCAGCGCTACCGGGACTGAACCGCGGCCACCACGAGTGGCGCGGCCGTGTGTCCTGACCCACACTCGATCGTGCGTGTCCCGCTGACCTGCGGCCGTCACCCGAGGTGGCCGGGCGGCGGTGTTCCCAGGTGGTGAATAGTGCAACCCGAGCCCAGCTCCCCGGCCGGTGTCCGGCGGCGGACCGCGTGCGGGCGTCCGGCGTGACCCGGCCCGTCCCGCGGCCCGACCGTCCGGACCGGCCGGTCCCCGCCGCACCCCCGGTACGTCCCGCCCGGCCCGGGCTGGTCGCCGTGCCGCCCGTCCCCGAGCCCGTCGCCCGCCCGGCGGCCGAGCGGCCGGAGGCGGAGCGCCTGCGGCAGAACCTCGCCCGGGTGCTGGCCGGACTGCGCTGGCCCGCGTTCCGCTGGCAGGTGCTGGCCGAGGCGGAGGCGTGGGGGGTGAGCGGGGTGACCCGCGAGCAGCTGCAGCCGCTGCCCGACGGCCGCTATCCGTCGCTCGACGCGGTCCTGGAGATGCTCGCCGCGGTCGCCCGGGGCGGGCTCCGCAGCGCTAGCGGGCCGTCCGCGCCGCCGCCGGCCGGCCGGCCCGCGGTGTGGCCGGGATTCCGCCCGCACCTCGCGCACCCGTTGCGGCGGGCTCCGGGCCGGTCGCCGTCGGGCTGACCGGTGCGGCTCGCCCGCGCAGGGTCCGCGGCCCGGCCTGATGGCCGGGGCCGGCGGTCCCGAACGCGCCGGCCCCGGCCATGGGGCGCCACCCGCCCGCTCCCCAGCGACGGGTGGTGGTCCTGCGGGGTGCCGATCCCGAGGTCGGCCCGACAAGGGTGACTCGGCGCCCGGTCGGTCAGCAGGGTCGAAGGTCCCTCCCGGACCGGGACGTCCGTGTCCAGGCCGACAGCCGGTGATGTATATCACGCGACCGGACGATCCGGCCAGTGAATCGCCGGGGACCGGTTCCGGCGGATCGATCCAGCCTCGAGCGCCGGTGTGACCGGCGGCCGACCGGGAACGCTCCCGGTGAGCGGCCCGCGCGGGCCGCGTGACGAGGAGGGGGCGACGTGCGCGACGACCAGGTGACCGGGCTCGCTGTGGAGACCGCCGCGCCGGGGGTGCGACTGGTCCGGGTGACCGGCAGGCTGGACCGCCGGGGCGCCGAGGCGATCGGCAGGCTGATCGAGGCCCAGCGCGCCTGCGGCACCGCTCCGGCGCACGTCGTGCTCGACCTGGGTGGGGTCGGCGAGTTCGACGGCGCCGCGACCGAGACGCTCGGGGAGGTGGCCGCGCGCTCCCGCGACGGTGGCGTGCGGGTGCACCTCGCCGGCTGCGGCGGGCGGGCCGAGCTGCTGCCGCTGCGCGCCCACGAGGTGCTGCTGCGGTGCAGCGCCTACCCGTCCGCGGAGGCCGCGGTCCGCGACCTCACCGACCGGGCCGCCGTCCCGCGGCCGCGGGCGGCCGCGCGGGGCGGGTTCGCCGGGGCCGCGCCCGCGGGGTGACGGCCGGCATCACGCTCACCCGGTGACGACCGGGGTCGTGCTGACCCGGTGACGGCCGGGGTCGCACAGACCGGGTGACGGGGTCGTGCTGCCCGCGCCGCCTGATCAGGCGTCCGGGTCGGTCCGGGCCCAGGCGTCCGCCGCGGCGGCCAGCGCCGCGTCGTCGAGTTCCCCGGGCAGTCGCAGGCGGGACAGGCCGCCGTCCGGGAAGACGTCCAGCCGCAGGTGCGTCGCCGCCCCGGCGCCGGGCAGCGAGAACCGGTGCCGGGTGTCGGGCTGCACCCGCTCCCGGTCCAGCAGCGTCGTCCATCCGCCGCCCGCGCGCTCGTCCCGGGTGGCGACCGAGACCCGGCCCGGCGCGTTCCCGACGAACCAGGTGGTGTCGATCTCGGCGTACCGCGGCACCCCGGCGGCGCCCAGCGCGAACTCCACCCAGTCGTTGCCGCCGCCGCGGCGGCGGGCGTTCTCCCAGCCCTCGCCCATGTGCCGGGCCGATCCGGGCAGCAGCAGGTTGCCGGGGGAGGAGTAGAACGCGTCCGAGCAGCCGGTGACCCGGCCGCCGTTCTCGGCGGCGACCAGGTCGACGGTGCCCGCCATGAACCGCGGATCGGGCAGCGCCCGGCCGCGGGCCCGGAACCGGGCGATCCCGCCGTCCGGGTGCATGATCAGCCGCAGGTGCGTGAAGCGGTGCGGGTCGTGCACCGGGTAGGTGTTCGCGGTGTCGCCGGCGCAGGCCGAGCGCGGCACGATCTCGTGCCAGCGGGCCGCGGCCAGCTCGTCGGGGGAGGGATGGCCCGCGACGGCGGCGGCCTCGACGGCGATCTCCGGCGGGTAGTTCCCGGTGAAGAACGCGGTGTCGACGACGACGTGGTCGAGCACGCCGGGGACGCCGAGCCGGACGATCGCCCAGTCGTGCCCGGGCGAGCGCCGTCGCCGGGTCTCCCAGCCGTCGTAGACCTTGCCCTTGAGGCCGAACTCGTCCGGGTCGAACCGGGGCGGCGCGACGGTGACCAGGTTCTCGCGGTGGGCGAAGAACTCGTCGTTGGCGGCGACGACGGAGCCGCCGAGCGCGCGGGAGGCGAGATCGACCAGGGACGGGTCGGGAGATGTCACGGACGGTCCTCACGGTGGGTCTGGCGGGGCGCGGGCAGGGTCAGCCAGCCGAACGGGTCGGCGGTCACCGGCCGGTACTCCAGGCTGATCCGGCCGCGGTAGCCGGCGGCGGCGACCCGGTCGACCAGCGCCGCGATCGGCAGGTTCCCGGTGCCCGGCTCGCCGCGGCCGGGTGCGTCGGCGATCTGGACGTGCCCGATCCGGCCGGCGTACCGGTCGATCGCGGCGGCCGGGTCGTCACCGTTGACGGCGAGATGGAAGACGTCGAGCAGCAGCCGCACGTCGTCGGAGCCGGTCCGGTCGAGCACGGCGACGGCGTCGGCGGCGGTCCGCAGCGGGTAGCGGTCGATCCCGCTGATCGGCTCCAGCAGCGCGACCGCGCCGATCCGGGCCGCGGCCCGGCCGGCCAGTGCCAGGTTCTCCGCGGCGGTCTCGTCCTGCGCGGCCGGGTCGGCGCCGTCGAGCCGGTTGCCGTACAGCGCGTTGAACCCGGTGCTGCCGAGCTGCGCCCCGATGCCGACCGCGACGTCGAGGTTGTCGGCGAACTCGGCGCGCCGGGCCGGGTCGGAGAGGATGCCGCGCTCACCGGCGGCCATGTCCCCGGCGGCGAGGTTCAGTCCGGACAGGACGACGCCGGCGTCGGACACCGCGGTGACGAACGTGTCGATCTCGGCGTCGCGGGGCACCGGGTCGTCGAACGGCCACCAGAACTCGATCGCGTCGAACCCGGCGGCGGCCGCGGCGGCGGGCCGCGCGGTGATCGGCAGGTCCGGGAACAGGATCGAGCAGTTGGCGGTGGGCGGCAGCGGCAGGGTGACCGGGGCGGGCACGGCTCAGGCCGGTTCGGGCAGGCCGCGGTAGGACCGCCAGCCGCCGTGCCCGGTGATGTCGGTCAGCTCGCCGGCCTGGCGTTCCAGGACGCCCGGCCGCAGCCCGACGGCGAGCACGTCCCGGCCGTCGTCGAGCTCGATCACGGTGAGCTCCAGCTCGGGCGGCTCGTCCGGCAGGAAGTCGGTGCGGATCGCCGACAGCGGGACGTCGTAGATCTCGCCGGCCAGCGGCACGCCGCCGGACGGGTCCTCGACCAGCGCCGGGAACTCGTCGCGCACCGAGTACATCCGGTAGTGCGGCGCGGTGCGGACGGCCCCGCGGAACGGGTGGGCGGAGACGTTGTGGTGCAGGCGCCCGCCGCGCATCGCGTCGCCGGAACAGAACAGAGCGGTCACGGTGGCCTCCAGCCGTTCCACGATCCGGAAAGCGGGTTCCGGCGGAAGAACATGATCCGAACACGACGCCCGGGGGCTGTCAAGGCTGCACTAGCCTGCGGGGGTCCGGCGAGCACGACGCGGTGCGGCCCCGCCGGGGGTGGCGCCGGTGGACGTGCGGGAGGACCGATGACGAGCTACGACCTGGTGGTCCGCGGCCGGCGGATCATGACGACCGCGGGGGAGCGCCCGGGGGAGGTCGGCGTCGCGGACGGCCGGATCGCCGCCGTCGAGCCGGCCGGTGCCGCGCTCGCCGGGACCCGGGAGATCGAGCTCGCCGACGACGAGGTGCTGCTGCCCGGGCTGGTCGACACGCACGTGCACGTCAACGAACCCGGCCGCACCGAGTGGGAGGGGTTCGCCTCGGCCACCCGCGCGGCCGCCGCGGGCGGTGTCACCACGCTGGTCGACATGCCGCTCAACTCGGTGCCGCCGACCGTCGACGTCGCGGCGCTGGAGGTCAAGCGTGCGGTGGCCGGCCCGCAGGCGGTCGTCGACGTCGGGTTCTGGGGCGGCGCCGTCCCCGGCAACCTCGGTGACCTGCGCGGGCTGCACGACGAGGGCGTCTTCGGCGTGAAGTGCTTCCTGCTGCACTCCGGGGTGGACGAGTTCCCGCCGCTGGACGTCGACGGGATGGAGCGCTACCTGGCCGAGCTGGCCGCCTTCGACGGGCTGCTGATCGTGCACGCCGAGGACGCGCGGGCGGTCGACGAGGCGCCCGCCGCGCACGGCCCGCGGTACGCCGCGTTCCTCGCGTCCCGCCCGCGCGGCGCGGAGAACCTGGCGATCGCCCAGGTGATCGAGCGTGCCCGGTGGACCGGCGCGCGGGCGCACGTGCTGCACGTGTCGTCGTCGGACGCGCTGCCGATGCTCGCCGGCGCGCGCCGGGACGGTGTCCGGATCACCGCCGAGACCTGCCCGCACTACCTGACCCTGTTCGCCGAGGAGATCCAGGACGGCGCGACCACCCACAAGTGCTGCCCGCCGATCCGGGAGGCGGCGAACCGGGAGCTGCTGTGGGCGGGCCTGCTGGACGGCACGATCGACTGCATCGTCTCCGACCACTCACCGTCCACGATCGACCTGAAGCATCTCGACACCGGCGACTTCGGGCTCGCCTGGGGCGGGGTGTCGTCGCTGCAGCTCGGGCTCCCTCTGGTGTGGACCGAGGCCCGCCGGCGCGGGATCGGGCTGGACCGGGTCGTGCGGTGGATGGCCGCGGCGCCCGCCGAGCTGGTCGGCCTGACCGGCAAGGGCCGGATCGCCCCCGGGTACGACGCCGATCTGGTCGTCTTCGCCCCGGACGCCGCGTTCGTCGTCGATCCGCACCGGCTGCACCACCGCAACCCGGTCAGCGCCTACGCGGGGCGTCCGCTGGCCGGTGTCGTCCGCCGGACCGTGCTGGCCGGGCACGACGTCGACCCGACGGGCACCCCGCGCGGCCGGTTGCTGCGCCGCGGATCGCGGAGCGGCTAGGGTTTCCGTCATGCGGAACAGCGATACCGGGGACGACGACGCCGCCGGCGGGGCCGCCGCCCCGGTCCGTTCCGGCACCGTGCAGTCGGTGGAGCGCGCGGTCGATCTGCTGGAGGCGATGGCCGACGCCGGGGGGACGGTCAGCCTGTCCCACCTGGCCGCGTCCTCCGGGCTGCCGCTGCCCACGATCCACCGGCTGGTCCGCACCCTGGCCGGGCGCGGCTACGTGCGCCAGCAGTCCTCCCGCGAGTACGCACTCGGCCCCCGGCTGGTGCGCCTCGGCGACACCGCGGGCCGGCTGGTCGGGGTGTGGGCGCGGCCGCGGTTGGCCGAGCTGGTCGACGCGCTCGGCGAGAGCGCCAACCTGGCGCTGCTGGAGGGCAACCAGGTCGTCTACGTCGCCCAGGAGCCCGGCCGGCACTCGATGCGGATGTTCACCGAGGTGGGCAGGCGGGTCTCGCCGCACTGCACGGCCGTCGGCAAGGCGATGCTCGCCCGGATGGCGCCGGACCGGGTCCGGGAGATCATGCGGCACACCGAGCTGGTGGCGCACACCGACAACACCATCACCGACCGGGACGCCTTCGCCGCCGAGCTGGACCGGGTCCGGGCCGCCGGGTACGCGCTGGACGAGGGTGAGCAGGAGCTCGGGGTGCGCTGCGTGGCCGTCGCGCTGGACGGGCCGCTACCCGCCGCCATCTCCATCTCCGGGCCGACCACCCGGATGACCGACACGCTGCTGGAGTCCGCGGTGCCGCTGCTCCGCGCCGCCGCCGACCGGGTGGCGCTGGAGACCTGATCACCGTCCGGTGGAGGTCCGGTGCCATCCGCGGCACCGGTTCCCCACCGGACCGCGATCACTCGGGTGAACGCTGCTCCGGCGATCGGCCCCGGCGGAGATCCGGCTCGCCGATGCTGCGGCGATGCAGTCGATGCACCTGCCCGAGCTGCTCACCCGGCAGGCCGGGGTGCTGTCCCGGGCCCAGGCCCTGCGCTGCGGCGTCGGTGCCCGGACGGTCGCCCGCCGCCGGGCCACCGGGGCGTGGACCGAGCTGTTCCCCGGCGTCTACCTGGTGTCCGGGCACCGGTTGTCCGCGGAGGCGCGGATCCGGGCGGTGTCGCTGTGGGCCGGGGACCGGTGCACCCTGCACGGCCCGTCCGCCGCGTTCTGGCACGGCATGCTGTCCGGGCTCCCCGCACCGCTGACGGTGACCGTCCCACGGACGCTGCGGCGCCCCGCCCGGCCGGGGGTCCGGTTGCGGCACAAGGATCTCCCGGCCGACGACCGGGTCGTCGTCCGGCAGGTGCGGGTCACCTCCGCCGCGCTGACCGTGCTGGAGACGGCCGCGGTGCGCGAGGACGGGGCGGCGTTCCTCGACCGTGCACTGCAGCGGCACGTGTCCCCGGCGCAGCTGGCGGGCGCCCACCACCGGGCACTGGGCGGGCACGGCATGGGCCGGGCCGGCCGGCTGCTGGTCGGGGCGATGGACCGGGCCGACTCGGCCGCCGAGCGGCGGCTGGTGGCCCTGTTGCGGGACGCCGGGCTCGCCGCCGGGCTGGTCCGCGGCATGGCCTTCGGGCGGTGGACGGTGGACCTGGCCTTCCCCGGTGAGCGGGTGGCGATCGAGGTCGACGGCTGGGCGTGGCACGTCGACAGCGAGCGCTTCCGCACCGACCGGCGCAAGCAGAACGCGCTGGTCGCCGCCGGCTGGACGGTCCTGCGGTTCACCTGGGCGGACATCCATGACCGGCCCGGCCGGACCGTCGCCGCGATCCGCGACGCCGTGCACCACGGCCGGTGATCGTCCTCCGGTGGAGGTCCGGTGCCATCGGGGGCACCGTTCCTCCACCGGACCGCGATCACCAGCCGGCGAAGGCGGGGCCGGGATCGGGCAGGTCGTCGCGCCGGACGGCGCCCTCGATCAAGCCGTAGGGGCGGTCGTCGGCGTGGAAGACCTCGCCCGGGTTGTCCAGGCCGAACGGGGACAGGTCGACCAGCAGGTGGTGCTTGTTCGGCAGCGAGAGCCGGATCTCGCCGATCCCCGGCCCGGCGGTCAGCACCGCCACCCCCACGTGGTGCAGCGTCTGCTGCAGGGACAGGCTGTGGTGCCCGGCGAACGCCGAGGTCAGTGCGCTGAGCACGGTCCGGTGCGAGTCGTTCCAGTCCGCCGGGTCGTCGACGTGCCACCACTGCGCGCTCACCTCGGTGGCCAGCATCCGGTCGGTGGTCGGGGCGAGGGTGGTGTAGCGGTCGACGTGGAAGCCGTGGAACTCCGAGCCGGTGGTCTTGAGCACGACCAGCCCGGCCACCCCGGAGACGGTCCAGCCGCCACCGTCGTCGGTCGCGGTCACCGTGGTCGTGCGGGTGTGCCCACCGTCGCGAGTGAAGGCGTGCGGGTGCGGCTGCCCGTCGTGCTCCAGCCGTCGCCACGGATAGGTCTCGATCCGCACCCGGGCCCGGGACACCTGGGGGACCGCGGTGAAGTGCCGGGCCAGCGCCCGGCCGAACGCTTCCGGCGCACCGACGGCGTTCCCGGCCTCCCTGGCGAAGGCGTTCACCGTGTTCCGGATCGCGTCGGTGGTGAGCACCCCGCTGTTGTCGCCGGTCAGGTGGGTGTCGGCGAAGTCGCCGGACAGCGCCACCGACACGTTGTGATCGGCGATCCGGTGCGGATCGGTGTCCCGGAAGACCCGGACCACCCGGACCTCCGCCTTGCCGTACTGGGTGTGGCCGAGTACCGGCATCGTGTCAGCTCCCGAGGTAGGTGGAGTAGGAGTACGGCGACAGCAGCAGCGGGACGTGGTGGTGCCGGTCGGTCGTCGCCGGGCGGAAGACGATCGCTGCCTCCGGGAAGAACCCGCCGTACCCGGCGAGGTCGAACACGACCCGGTGGTCGGTGCCCGCGACGAGCGCGGCGTCGTCCGAGGCCCGCCAGCGGCCGTCGTCGTCGGTCCGGCCGGACGCGAGCGGGGACCAGCCGGTCCCGGACCGCACCTGCAGTCCGACCGGGACGCCCGCGGCGGGCGCGCCGCGGGCGGTGTCCAGCACGTGAGTGGAGAAGCTGCTCATCGGGTGAGCACCTCCCGCATCCGCAGCGCGGTGATCTCGGCGAGCTGCCCGGCCGCCTCGGCCCGCTCGGTGTCCGGGTCGTTGCCGAGCCGCCGCTGCAGCTCGGCGAGGATCTCCGCGGCGTCCCGCCCGGCGGCACGGATCAGGAACACGTGCCCGAACCGGCGCTCGTAGGCGGCGTTGCCGGCCGCGAGCCGCTCCCGGACGTCGTCGCCGGAGCCGTCCACCCCGGACTGCTCACGCCGGGAGAACGCGGCCCCGTCGGCATGCGCCCCTCCGGGGCGCTCGCCGATCCGGGGATGCCCGGCGAGCGCCGCCGCGGTGTCGGCCTCGCCCAGGTCCAGCACGGCGCGCCCGGCCGCCTCGACGGCCTGCCCGATGTCCGGGTACGGGCGCCCGGCGAGCAGCCGGTCGGCCCAGGCCGGCGAGGTGTTGCAGGCGCGCAGCACCGGGTGCAGCTCGTCCGGTGCGGCGGTGTTGAGCCGGTCGAGGGTGAGCGGATCGGGCATGCGTCCTTCTTCCGGGGCAGGGCGGTCGTGGGGCGGGGCTGTCGTTGGGGGCAGGGCGGGTCGTGGGGTCAGGGTGCCGGAGCTGCCGGTCGGGGACACCCTGGCCCGGCGGTTCGTGCACTCCTACGCCGATCGGATCATCGCGATGGCCGACCGGACGGGCGGGCGTTCGCTTCGCGTCGACGGCGCCGTGCTCGCCGACCTGGGCTCGCCGTACGGCTACGACAACGCCGTCGTGCTGACCGGCCCGCCCGACGCCGCCGGGCTGGACCGGGTGCTGGACGCGGCGGCCGGGCTGTTCCCGGCCGACCGGTGGTGGGTGCTGCTGTCGGTGTTCGCGCTGCCCGACCTGCGCGGCCGGGTCCTGGTGCCGGTCGGGCACCCGCCGCTGATGCTGCGCCCGCCCGGGCCGCTGCCGGTGCGTCCCGGCATTGAGGTCCGGACCGTGCCCGACGCCGATCCGGGCGACTTCGACCGGGTGCTGGTCGAGGGCTACGGGCTGGACACCACCGGCGGATCGGCGATCGCCGATCCCCGGCTCACCGGGGACCTGCTGCACCTGGTCGTCGGGTACGCCGGCGGTGAGCCGGTGGCGACGGCGGGAGCCTCGGTGCGGCACGGCATCGTCGAGATCGACCGGGTCGCGGTGCCGCAGCGGCACCGGCGCCGCGGCTACGGCACGGCGGTGACGGCCGCGGCCTGCGCCGTCGCACCGGACCTGCCGACCCTGCTGATCTCCAGCGACGACGGGCATCCGGTCTACACCCGGCTCGGGTTCTGGGACCTGTTCCGGACCACCACGTGGGAGCACCCGCCCTCCTGAGCAGCCTGAGCCCGACCGGCCAGGCCGGCGAGTGCCTCGGCGAGCCGCCGCTGCGCGGTCACCGCGTCGTGCGCGACGGCCGTCGCGAGCGCGCCGCGCACCGGCAGCGGGGACAGGCTCCAGCCGTCACCGGCCAGCGGCTCCGGTGCCGGGCCGGTGCTGATCACCACCTCGGTGCCGAGCACCCGGTGCCCGGCCAGGTGCGCGGCGGAGCCGTCGAGCAGCGGATCGCCGATCTCCTGGGTCTGCACCAGCAGCGGGCGGCCGTCGCAGCCGATCCGGACGGTGCCGCGGTAGCGGCCCGGCCGCTCCCCGGTCCGCCCGGCGACGAGCACGTCCCGGGCCCGCAGCGACGCGGTCGGGGCCAGCTCGGCCTCGAACACCGTGTGGTGGTCGGCGCGCCCGGTCACCACGGTCGGCTCGGGCAGGTAGGTCAGCGAGGCGCCGTCGGCGATCCGGCAGCGCAGCACCGTCCGGCTCGGCGAGCCGGTTCCCGGCAGCGCGACCGCCGCGGCGATCCCGGTCAGCAGCAGGTCCGCGCCGGGGCCGACGGTCACGTCGATCTCGACCCGGTCACCGGCCAGCGGACCGGCCGCCGAGCCGACCAGGTGCACCTGCGCGCCGGGCCCGGCGGCGCCGGCCGCACCGCGCCGCGGGACCAGTGCGAGCGGGGCCTGGGCCCGCAGCGTCGTCACCACGCTGCGGCCGTCCCGCCGCTGCACGGCCAGCGCCGCCCGGGCCCGCACTCACACCACCGCGCGGACGGCGGCGACCTGCTCCAGCACCCAGGCCCCGACGTCGCCGGCGCCCGGGTCCTCGACCAGCGACTGGGCGATCACCGGGAGCTCGCCGCGGATCCGGGCCGCGTCGCCGCGCATCACGTCGAGATCGGCGCCGACCAGCGGCGCCAGATCGGTCTTGTTGATCACCAGCAGGTCGGCGGTGGTCACCCCCGGCCCGCCCTTGCGGGGCACCTTGTCGCCGCCCGCCACGTCGACGACGAAGATCTGCCGGTCGACCAGACCGCGGGAGAACACTGCGGTCAGGTTGTCCCCGCCGGACTCGACGAGCACCAGGTCCAGGTCGCCGAACCGGTCTTCCAGCAGATCGATCGCGTCCAGGTTGGCGGTGATGTCGTCGCGGATCGCGGTGTGCGGGCAGCAGCCGGTCTGCACGGCCTCGATCCGGTCCGGGGCGAGCACCCCGGCCCGGCGCAGGAAGTCGGCGTCCTCGGTGGTGTAGATGTCGTTGGTGACGACGGCCAGCCGCACCCGCCCGGCGAGGCTGCGGGCCAGCGCCGCGACCAGCGCCGTCTTGCCGGATCCGACCGGCCCGCCGATGCCGATCCGGACCGCCCGGCCGGGGGTCGGCGCGGGGAGGTGGTGGTCGTGGTCGGTCTCGGTCGGGTCGAAGCTGATCAGGTGGCCGTGGCCGTGACCGGTCTGTGTGCCGCTGTCCTCAGGAGGCAAAGAGACGCACCCTCTCGCGGTGGTGTCGGACGTGGGACTCGGCCATCAGGTCGAGCACCGGCGCGCCGGGCGCCGGGAGGTCGGCGACCGGACCGGGCGCGAGCGTGGCCGCCTCGCGCACGATCGCGTCGAGCTCGGTGCCGAGCGCGACCAGCGCGGCGTTGACGGCGAACGGGTCCAGGCCGAGCAGCCGCACCGCCGCCGAGGCGGGCCCGGAGACGGCCAGGTAGCCGGTGCAGCGGGCGGCCGCCGCGGGGTCCTCGCCGGACCGGCCGATCACCGCCCCGACGAGCAGCGGATGGTGCGGCCGCGGATCGGCGGCGAGCAGCGCGCCGAGCACCGGCGACGGCCAGGCGGTCCGGACCGCCCGCAGCGCCGCCCTGCCCTGGGTCCGGGACGCCTCGCGCTGGGCGGCGGACGGGGTGCGCGCGTCGAGCTCGCGGTCCAGCACGACCCAGTCGGCGGTCGCGACGAACGACCGGTCGCCGGGCCCCGCCGCCGGGACCGGGGCCGCCCGGGCGGCCCGGTCGGCCCCGGCGGCGGCGAAGCAGGCGGCGACCCGGCCCGCGGTGCGCAACCGGCCGCGCAGGAACCCGGCGAGGGTGTCCACGTCGGACACCAGACCGCGGGAGACGGCCTCCTCCAGGCCACCGGAGTGCACGTGCCCGCCGCCGGGGAAGCGGGCGTCGGCGAGGACCAGCGAGGCGAGCCCGATCATCAGAACAGGAAGTACCGCTGCGCCATCGGCAGCTCGTCGACCGGCGCCGGCTCGACGACGGCGCCGTCGATCGTCACCTGGAACGAGTCGGGATCGACCCGCACCGCCGGCGTCGCGTCGTTGAGCAGCATCGACGACTTGCGCACCGACCGGGTGTCGGCGACCGGCACGCACGGCGTGGCCAGCCCGAGCCGCTCCGGTGTCCCCTCGGCGAGCGCTGACGGCGCCAGGAAGGTCAGCGAGCCGAGTGCGGCCGGGGTGTGCGCGTAGCCGAACATCGGCCGACCGTAGACCGGGCCGGGCGTCGGGATGGAGGCGTTCGCGTCGCCCATCTGGGCCCACGCGGCGAACCCGCCCTTGAGCACCACGGCCGGGCGCACCCCGAAGAACTTCGGCTCCCACAGCACCAGGTCGGCGAGCTTGCCGACCTCCACCGACCCGACGTGCTCGGCGGCGCCGTGCGCCAGCGCCGGGTTGATCGTGTACTTGGCGACGTAGCGCTGCGCGCGGGCGTTGTCGGCGCGCTCGGAGTCGCCGGGCAGCGGACCGCGGGCGGCCTTCATCACGTGCGCGGTCTGCCAGGTCCGGATGATCACCTCGCCGATCCGGCCCATCGCCTGCGAGTCGCTCGACATCATCGAGATGGCGCCCAGGTCGTGCAGGACGTCCTCGGCGGCGATGGTGGTCGGCCGGATCCGGGACTCGGCGAACGCCAGGTCCTCGGGCACCGAGGGGTTCAGGTGGTGGCAGACCATGAGCATGTCGAGGTGCTCGTCGAGGGTGTTGACGGTGTGCGGCCGGGTCGGGTTCGTCGACGACGGCAGGACGTGGCCGGTGGAGACGACCTCGATGATGTCCGGCGCGTGCCCGCCGCCGGCCCCCTCGGTGTGGAAGGCGTTGATCGAGCGGCCGGCGATCGCGTCCAGGGTGGACTGCAGGAAGCCCGCCTCGTTGAGCGTGTCGGTGTGGATCGCGGCCTGCACGCCGGTCTCCTCGCAGACCCGCAGGCAGGCGTCGATCGCCGCCGGGGTGGTGCCCCAGTCCTCGTGCAGCTTGAACCCGCCGGCCCCGGCGCGCAGCTGCTCGTGCAGCGCCTCGGCGGAGGTGGTGTTGCCCTTGCCCATGAGCAGCACGTTCACCGGCTGGTGGTCCATCGCGGCGAGCATCCGGCCGATGTTCCACGGGCCCGGGGTGACGGTGGTGGCCTTCGACCCGTCGACCGGGCCGGTGCCGCCGCCCATCAGGGTGGTCACCCCGGACGCGAGCGCGGTCTCGACCAGCTGCGGGCAGATGAAGTGCACGTGCGCGTCGATCCCGCCGGCGGTGAGGATCTTGCCGTTGCCGGAGAGGATCTCGGTGCCCGGGCCGATCACCAGCGCCGGATCGACGCCGTCCATCGTGTCCGGGTTGCCGGCCTTGCCGATCCCGACGATCCGGCCGTCGGACACCCCGACGTCGGCCTTCACCACGCCCCAGTGGTCCAGGATCACCGCGCCGGTGATCACCAGGTCGGGGCACTGCGCCGCGGTCACCGCGGCCTGCCCCATCGACTCGCGGATGACCTTCCCGCCGCCGAACATCACCTCGTCGCCGGACGCCGGGCCGCGGCTGCGGTCCTCGGTGACCTCGATCAGCAGGTTGGTGTCGGCGAGCCGGATGCGGTCGCCGGTGGTGGGGCCGTAGAGGTCGGCGTAGCGGGCGCGGTCGATGCCGGTCACCGGTCGTACCGCCGCTCGTCGAGCGCGCCGGACCGTTCCGGGCGCAGGCCGGGGACGCGGCGGGCGCCCTGCAGCGGCACCAGCGGCACCTCCCGTTCCACGCCGGGCTCGAACCGGACGGACGTCCCGGCCGGGATGTCCAGCCGCAGCCCCCAGGCGGCGTCCCGGTCGAACTCCAGGCCCGGGTTGGCGGCGGCGAAGTGGTAGTGCGAGCCGACCTGGACCGGCCGGTCGGCGGCGTTGACGACGACCAGCGTGGTCCGCTCCCGGCCGGGGTTGAGCTCCACCGGTCCGTCGCCGAGCAGGATCTCGCCGGGCCCGCCGGCGCCCGTCCCGCCGCTCATGCGATCGGCCCGTGCACGGTGACCAGCTTGGTGCCGTCCGGGAAGGTCGCCTCGACCTGCACCGAGTCCAGCATCTCGGGGACGCCGTCGAGCACGTCGGCGCGGGCCAGCACCTCGCGCCCGCTGGACATCAGCTCGTGCACGGGCCGCCCGTCGCGGGCACCCTCCAGGACGTGCTCGGTGATCAGCGCGACCGCCTCCGGGTGGTTGAGCCGCAGCCCCCGGTCACGACGGCGGCGCGCGACGTCGGCCGCCACGTGGACGAGCAGCTTGTCCCGCTCCTGAGGGCTGAGGTGCATGGCCCGCATTCTCTCCGGAGCCGGGTTTCCGCCCGGTTTCCACCGGGTTGCGAACGATGACGCCGCCGGTGGGTGACGCGCCGACCACCGGATACCGGTGCCCGCGGGTACCGTGACGGAGGTGACCGGTGGAGCACGGCGGCCGTACCGCGGCGCAGCCCTGCTCGCGTCGCTGCTCCTGCTCGCCGCGGTCCTGGCCCCGGTGCTGTTCCCGCCGGACGGCGACGCCGGGCTGTTCGGCGCCGTCGTCGCGCTGGTCGTGCTGGCCTGGGCCGGGCGCGGCCATCCCGGCACGGTCCGGGCCGTGCTCAGCGCCGCCACGACCCCGGCCCGCGAGGCCGGCCGGGTCGCGCACCGGGCCGGCGTGCTCCGCCAGCGCGATCCGGACGCCGACGGCCGCCCCCGCTCCAGGGCCCCCGGTGCGCTTCGGCCGGAGCCCGCCGGCGGCTGAGGCCCCGCTCCACCGCCGCGCCTGCTCCGGCGTCCGCCCGCCCCGGTCCGGACGACCCCTGGAGCCCGTCGATGCTCGACGTCCTGTACTACCCCGTGTCCCTGGTCATGCGGCTGTGGCACGACCTGTTCGCCGCCCTCCTCGGACCCACCTCCGGCGTCGCCTGGGCGCTGTCGGTGGTGTTCCTGGTGCTCACCGTCCGGGTGCTGCTGCTGCGCCCGGCCTGGACCCGGATGCGGGCGGCCCGGATCACCCGCGCCCTCGCGCCGCAGCTGAGCGCGCTGCGCGAGCGGCACCGCAGCGACCCGCGCGCACTGGCCGAGGCGACCACCGAGCTGCACCGCAGGCACGGCTCGTCCCCGGTCGCCGGGCTGGGCACCGCGCTGCTGCAGATCCCGGTGTTCGTGGCGCTGCTGCACGTGCTGCGCTCGTTCAACCGGCCCGGCCTGAGCTTCGAGCAGAACGCGGTGATCGCCAACTACGCGTTCGATCCCGACCAGGTCGCGTCGTTCCTGCAGGCGCGGCTGTTCGGCGCGCCGCTGTCGGCCTGGACGGCGATGCCGGCCGAGCAGCTCGCGTCGTTCGGCGGGACGGTGGTCACCCCGGGTGCGGTGGCCGCCGTCGTCGTGCCGCTGGCGGTGCTCGCGGCGCTGGCCACCCACCTGAGCATGCGGTTCGCCCGGGCCGAGGTCACCGGGCAGCCCGCCGGTGTGGCGCGGGTGACGGCCGTGCTGCCCTGGGTCGCCCCGGCCGCGGTGCTGGCCGGTGGGCTGCTGTTCCCGGCGCCGGTCGCGCTGCTGCTGTACTGGACGACCGGTGGCGTGGCGACCCTCGTCCAGCAGGTCGTGCTGGGCCGGATGCTGGACCGGCGGCCGCCGTCGGTGCCCGAGCCGGTCCCGGTCGCGCCGCCGGTGCGGGCCCCGCGGCCGGGGGCACGGCCTGTCACCCGCTCCGCAGCGCGAGGTAGAGGTCGACGCGGTCGGCGAACCGGGAAAGATCGCGGCCGGTGAGCTCCCCGACCCGGGCGATCCGGTACCGGACGGTGTTGACGTGCAGGTGCAGCCGGGCCGCGGTCCGGCTCCACGATCCGGACTCGTCGAGGAACACACCGAGGGTCTCGGCCAGCCGGGACCCGGACCGGGCGTCGTGCTCGTGCACCGGGCCGAGCACCCGGTCGGCGAACCCGCGCCGCACGTCGTCGGGGACCCCGGCCAGCAGCAGCACGTGCGAGGTCACCTCGGCGGACCGGAGCACCGTCACCGGGCCCGGGCGGTTCGCGGCAGGCCCGGCCGCGTGCACGGCCTCGGCGAACGCCCCGGACAGTACCTCCGCCGACGCCGGGCGGGAGACGCCGCCGTGCAGCCGCCATCCACCCAGTCCGGGCCCGAGCCGGTGCAGCGCGGCCAGCACCCCGGTGACCGGCCCGTCGGCACCGACGTCACCCACGGCACCGGAGACACCCACGGCACCCGTGGCGCCGGTGCCGGCCGCGGCCCCCGGCCCCGGGCCGGTCCGGGCGCCGCCGTCGCGGTCGCCCGGGACCGCCAGCACCGCGACCGCCGCGCCGTCGTGTACCCCGACCGCCGCCGGACCCGCCCCGACCAGGGCGTCGGTCAGCAGGGCGTGCGCCGTCCCGGCCGGATCGGGCGGCCCGTCGGCGCGCAGCACGAGCACGACCACCGTCCCGTCCGGCTCCATCCCGGCCTGGCGCAGCCGCACCAGGGTCTCCGGCCGGTCGCCGGCACCGGCCGCGACCCGGGCGAGCGCGTCGTCGGCGATCGGCCGGGTCACCGCGGTGCCCTCCCGTTCCCGGGAGCGGTCCAGCGCGGCGATCGTGGCGAGCTCGCCGATCGCGTCCACGGTGCCGGTGTCCGGCTCGCACCCGTCCGGCAGCCGGGCCGCCACCAGCCGCCCGGTCGCTCGCGCCGAGCCGGGGGACGCCGGCACGACCAGATGCCCGCCGGCGGTCACCGGCAGCCGTCCGGCGGTCAGGAAAGCGGTGACGACGGCGTCCCGTTCGGCGTCGCCGGGGGCCGGGCCGGCCACGAGCAGTCCGCCAGCTGTCAGCACCCGGCAGGTCAGACCGGTCCCGGCGGACACCGTCGCCGCCAGGTCGGTGAGCGTGGCGCCGTCGGCGAAGGCGGCGAGCAGCCGACGCTGCCGGCCCAGGGTGTTCGCCAGCCGGTCCCCGCGGGCCGCCGACAGCGCGCCGACGACGGTCTCGGTGAGCGTCCCGAACGACACGTCCACCGGGACGGCGAGCAGCGTCAGCCCGTGCCGCAGGCAGGCGTCCACGACGTCGGCCGGGATCTCGCCGAACACCGCCTCGCCCGCGGCGAGCGCCACCGCGCCGGAGCGGGCGACCGCGCCGACGAACCGCTCGCTGTCCGCCGGGCCGCGCCGCCACACCAGCCCGGACAGCACGAGCTCGCCGCCGCCCAGATAGCGCGACGGGTCCGGCAGGTCGGTGGTGTAGGTCCAGCGCACCGGGCGGTCCAGGCCGTCGCCCTCGCACAGCACGCGAAGCCGCAGCTCCCGGTGGGCGACCAGCTCTGCGAGCAGCATTGGAGGAACCTACAACTCGTTCACCCGGGTGTGACGGCGATTCGTCACGGCGTCGCCTTCCCGCCGTGATCCCGGCGGGGTTCGCTGGGCGGCATGGATCGGATCGTGATCGACGGCGCCCACGTCGTCACCGTCAGTGGGCAGGAGCACCCGGGCGGGCACGTCGTCGTCGAGGGGAACCGGATCACGTCGGTCGGGCCCGGCCCGGCGCCCCGCGAGGACGGCCCGCACCGCCGGATCGACGCCGCCGGCTGCCTGCTCACCCCGGGCCTGGTCAACACCCACCATCACCTGTACCAGTGGGTCACCCGCGGGCTGGCCGTCGACGCGACCCTGTTCGAGTGGCTCACCACGCTCTACCCGGTGTGGGCCGGCATCGACGAGGACGCCGTGCACACCGGCGCGACCGGCGCGCTCGCCACCCTCGCGCTGTCCGGTGCCACCACCTCCACCGACCACCACTACGTGTTCCCGCGGGCCGGCGGCGACCTGCTCGGCGCCGAGATCCGGGCCGCCGCCCGGGTGGGCCTGCGGTTCCATCCGACCCGCGGCTCGATGAACCTGGGCCGCAGCGCGGGCGGGCTGCCACCGGACGAGGTCGTCGAAGACCACGACGCGGTGCTCACCGCGTCCGCGAAGGCCGTCGCGGACTGGCACGATCCGGCGCCGGACGCGATGGTCCGGATCGCGCTCGCCCCGTGCTCGCCGTTCTCGGTCACCGGCGAGCTCATGCGGGACTCCGCCGGGCTGGCCCGGGAGCTCGGGGTGCGGCTGCACACCCACCTCGCCGAGACCGCCGACGAGGAGGACTTCTGCCGCGAGCGGTTCGGCTGCACGCCGACCCGCTACGCCGCGGACCTGGGCTGGACCGGGCCGGACGTCTGGTTCGCGCACACCGTGCACCTCGACGACGACGCCGTCGCGACGATCGGATCGACCGGCACCGGGATCGCGCACTGCCCCACCTCCAACGGGCGGCTCGGCGCCGGGATCGCCCGGGTGCGCGATCTCGTCGACGCCGGCGCCGTGGTCGGGCTCGGCGTGGACGGCGCCGCCTCCAACGAGGGCACCAGCCTGGTCGAGGAGGTCAAGCACGCCGTGCTGTTCGCCCGAGCGGTCGGCGGGCCACGCGCGCTCGGCGTCCGCGAGGCGCTCCGGCTGGGCACCCTCGGCGGCGCCCGGGTGCTCGGCCGGGACGCCGAGATCGGGTCGATCGAGCCGGGCAAGCTCGCCGATCTGGCGCTGTGGCGGATCGACGGGCTCGGCCACGGCGACGTCGCCGATCCGGTCGCCGCACTCGTCCTGGGCGCGCCGCCGCCGCTGCGGCTGCTGCTGGTCGACGGGCGCCCGGTCGTCGAGGACGGGCGGATGTGCACCGTCGACACCGAGGAGGTCGCCGCCCGCTGCGCCGAGGTGCACCACGATCTCGTCGCGAAGGCAGGGTGAGACCGGTGGACCTCGAGACCGTCGGCACCTTCCGCCGGGCGCGCCGGCGCGCCGACCTGGCACTGGCACCGGGGGAGCGGCTGCTCGGCGGCGGCACCTGGCTGTTCTCCGAGCCGCAGCCGGACGTCACCGGCCTGGTCGATCTCACGACGATGGGCTGGGAGCCGATCACCGGCACCCCCGGCGGCGGCCTGGAGATCGCCGCGACCTGCCCGATCGCCGATATCGCGGAGTTCGGCGAGCGGACCGGGCGGCCGCTGTTCGCGCAGTGCGCGCACGCGCTGCTCGCGTCCTGGAAGATCTGGCACACCGCGACCGTCGGCGGGAACGTGTGCCGCTCCTTCGCCGCCGCCGGGATGGTCGCGCTGTGCGCGGCGCTGGACGGGACGGCGCTGGTGTGGACCCCGGACGGCGGCCGGTACCGCATCCCGGTGGCCCGGCTGGTCACCGGGAACGGGACGAACGCGCTGCGCCCCGGCGAGGTGCTGCGCGCGCTGGAGCTGCCCGGGCCCGCGCTGCGCGCCCGCACCGCGTTCCGGAAGATCGCGCTGGCCGATCTCGGCCGCTCCGGGGCGGTGCTCACCGGGCGGATCGACACCGAGGCCGACGGCGGCGCCGCGGTGTTCACGGTGACCGCGGCGACCGCGGCGCCCACCGTGCTGCGCTACCCCGGACCGCCCGGGCCCGACCGGCTGCGCGCCGACGTTCTCGCCGCGCCCGGCTACTACACCGATCCGCTGGGCAGCGCCGGCTGGCGGCGGCAGGTGAGCGCGCTGCTGCTCACCGAGATCCACGACGAGCTCGCCGCATGAAGGTCCGGATCAACGACCGTGAGCTGGAGGGCGAGCCGCGGCCCGGCCAGTGCACCCGCACCTTCCTGCGCGAGCACGGCCACCTGGAGGTCCGGAAGGGCTGCGACGCAGGCGACTGCGGTGCCTGCACGGTGCTGCTCGACGACCGCCCGGTGCACTCCTGCCTGATCCCCGCGCAGCGGCTGGACGGCGCCCGGATCACCACCGTCGCCGGGCTCGCCGACGGCGACGTGCTGCACCCGGTGCAGCGCGCGTTCGTCGAGCACGCCGGGTTCCAGTGCGGGTTCTGCACGGCCGGGCAGATCGTCACCGCCGCCGCGCTGACCCCGGACGATCTCGACGACCTGCCCCGCCGGATGAAGGGCAACCTGTGCCGGTGCACCGGTTACCGCTCGGTGCGCGAGTCGATCGAGGCCGGCGTCCGAGCGGCCGCCGGGACCGGGCCGGCCTGCGCCGGGCCGGCCGGGCCTGTCGCGGCCGGCACCGGCTGGGTCGGCGAGCCGGCGCCCGCACCGGCCGCCGGGCGGATCGTCACCGGGGCCGAGCCGTTCACCTTCGACACCGACCTGACCGGGGCGCTGCACCTGCGGGTGCTCACCTCCCCGCACGCGCACGCCCGGATCCGGTCGATCGACACCGCCGCCGCGCTCGCGGCACCCGGGGTGGCACTCGTCCTCACCCACCGGGACGTGCCGGACGTCCGCTACTCCACCGCCCGGCACGAGCACCGCACCGACGACCCGGACGACACCCGGATGCTCGACGACGTCGTGCGGCACGTCGGCCAGCGGGTCGCCGCCGTCGTCGCCGAGACCCCGGCGCAGGCCGAGGCGGCCTGCCGGCTGATCGAGGTCGACTACCAGGTGCTGCCCGCCGTCCTCGACCCGGAGGCCGCCCGGGCCCCCGGCGCGCCGCTGGTGCACCCGGACCGCACCCCGGCCGACCGGGTCGACGACGCGTCCCGCAACGTGGTGCTGGCCCTGCACGGCGGGCACGGCGGCGACGTCGACGCGGCGCTGGCCGCCTCGCACGTCACGGTCTCCGGCACCTGGCGCACCTCCCGCGTCGCGCACGCCCAGCTGGAGTGCCACGGCGCGATCGGCCGGCTGGACGACGACGGGCGGCTGGACATCCGCTCCGGCACGCAGGTCCCGTTCCTCACCCGCGACGAGCTCGCCCGGGTGCTCGGCCTCGATCCCGGCCGGGTGCGGGTGCGCACCGCGCGGCTCGGCGGCGGCTTCGGCGGCAAGCAGGAGATGTTCGCCGAGGACCTGGTCGGGCTCGCGGTGCTGCGCACCGGGCGGACCGTCGTGCACGAGTTCACCCGGGCCGACGAGTTCACCCGGACCGCGCTGCGGCACCCGATGCGGGTCGGCGTCACCCTCGGCGCCGGGCCCGACGGCCGGCTCACTGCGATGAAGCTCGACGTGCTGTCCGACACCGGCGCCTACGGCAACCACTCCCGGGGGGTGCTGTTCCACGCCGTCGCCGAGTCGGTCAGCGTCTACAACTGCCCGGTCAAGCACCTCGACGCCGAGGTCGTCTACACCCACAACGTGCCCAGCGGCGCGTTCCGCGGGTACGGGCTCGGGCAGGTCGTGCTCGGCGTCGAGTCCGCCATGGACGAGCTCGCGATCGCGCTCGACATCGATCCCTACCGGCTGCGCCGGATCAACATGGTCCGGTCCGGCGACCCGCTGCACGTGGCGCACCGGCCGGAGCCCGAGGACGACCTGCACTGGACCAGCTACGGCATGGACCAGTGCCTGGACCTGGTGCGCGACGCGCTGGCCCGCGATCCCGGCCCGCCCCCGCCGCCGGGCCCGCGCTGGCGGGTCGGCGAGGGCATGGCGCTGAGCATGATGACGACGATGGCGCCGTTCGGGCACGCCGCCACCGCCACCGTCACCGCGCTGCCCGACGGCCGCTACCGGCTCGGCGTCGGGACCGTCGAGTTCGGCAACGGCACCACCACCACGCACCGGCAGATCGTCGCGACCGTGCTGCGCACCGTGCCGGACCGGATCGTGCTGCACCACGGCGACACCGACGCCTGCGGCTACGACACCGGCGCGTTCGCCTCGGCCGGGACGACGGTGGCCGGCAAGGCGCTGTACCGGGCGGCGCTCGCGCTGCGCGACCGGCTGCTCGCGCTGGCCGGGCCGGGCGCCGAGCTGCACGCCGACGGCGTCCGCACGCCGCACGGCGACCGCACCTTCGCCGAGCTGCTCGCCGGTCTGCCGGACGGGTTGACCTGCGAGGGCAGCGAACCGGGGGAGGAGCGGGCGATCACCGCGAACGTGCACGGCGTGCGGGTCGCGGTGGACGTCGGCACCGGCGAGGTGCGGGTGCTGCGCGCGGTGCACGCCGCCGACGCGGGCACCGTGCTGAACCCGGAGCAGCTGCGCGGCCAGATCGAGGGCGGTGTCGCGATGGGCACCGGTAGCGCGCTGCTGGAGGAGGTCCACGTCGGGGAGTCCGGGGAGGTGCTCAACGCCGCGTTCCGCACCTACCG
Source organism: Pseudonocardia sp. NPDC046786 (assembly GCF_040645415.1). Lineage (NCBI taxonomy): Bacteria > Bacillati > Actinomycetota > Actinomycetes > Pseudonocardiales > Pseudonocardiaceae > Pseudonocardia > Pseudonocardia sp. NPDC046786. The sequence continues at coordinate 27,554 of NZ_JBEYYF010000023.1, forward strand.
GGTGCCGCAGATGGCCGACGTGCCGCCGGTGGAGGTGCACTTCGCGGCGACCTCGGACGCGCTCGGCCCGTTCGGCGCGAAGTCGATGAGCGAGGCCCCGTACAACCCGGTGGCGCCGGCGATCGGCAACGCGATCCGGCGCGCCGTCGGGGTCCGGCCCTACCACCAGCCGTTCTCCCGGGACCGGGTGTGGCGGCTGGTGGACGGGGACTGAGCCGGCCCGGGGATCAGCGGCGGGCGCGCTCGGCGACCACCCGCAGCGCCTCCCGGTCCGGCCCGGCGACGGCCATGTCCTCCGGCCACGACTCCACCACCGACGTCGCCCAGTCGGCCCACCGCTCGGTGGCCTCGGAGATGTCCGACAGGTACCGCCCGACCAGCGTGTTCAGCGCCGCACGCTGCGGGAACGGCGGCTCGTCGCCGAGGTAGCCCTCGGCGATCCCGCCGTCGAACCCGGCCATCTCCCGGGCCCAGGCCCGGGTGGAGGCGATGGTGGCGAGCAGGTCGGCGCGCGATCCGTGATCGGCCAGGAACACTTTGAGCAGCTGCTCGGACTCCAGCACCGGCGGCGCGGCCGGCTCGGCCAGCCAGCGGGCCAGCACCCGCCTGCCCTCCGGCGTGATCGTGTAGACGGTGCGCCGCCTGCGGCCGTGCAGCCGGGTCTCGGCGGTCGCCAGGCCGAGCTCGACCAGCTTGCGCGGCTCCTCGTAGAGCTTGCTGGCCGCCCGCGGCCAGAACCGGGACAGGCTGCGCCGGATCTGGGTGGTCAGCTCGTAGCTGCTCCACGGCTGCACGGCGAGCATCCCCAGCATCGCGAACGACGTCGTGGTCGTCGATCGGCCTCGAACCATGCCCGGACCATTTCATACTCCCCAGGGGAGTGCTCCCCATGGGAGCATGGAACGCTCCGGTGGCGAGGGGGATGCGCGGTGCGCGAGCATGACGACGGGGACAGTGACAGTGACGGGGGTGGGGGCACCCTCGGGCTGGCCGCGCTGCTGCTGTTCGTGCTCGTGGCGGGCGCCGCGCTGCTGCTGACGATGAGCCCGGCCGATCCCGCGTCCGGGCAGCAGCCGGTGCCCGCGGAGGCGGGCTGTGCCAACGGGTCGTCCGGGGCGCTGTTCGGGCTGGTCTGCGCGGAGGACCGCTGAGCCGGGCCGCGCGGGCTGCCCGGACCGTCCGGGATCAGCTCCGGGCAGCGGTGGACCGCTCGGCGGCGATCGAGCGACGGTGGTGCAGGACGACCAGCGGGCGGACCGACAGCGCGGCGGCGGCCAGCAGGAGGGTCACCGCGGTCGGCGCGACGGACACCGAGACGATCGTCGCGGCGGAGAGCAGCACCATGAGCAGGCCGGCCAGGACGAGCGGCCGGAGTGCGACCGGGCGCGGTGCCGGGGCGGCTCGGAACATGGTGACCACCTCCAGATCGACGCGCGATGAGCACGTCCCGAACACCCGAGTTCGGTCCGGCTAACTCTACTCCTCGGCGCGACTGGGGGCAAAGGGTCGCCGGGTCCGGCTCGCCTGCCGCCGTCCGGACACATATCGTGTCCGATACGTCACGACGGGTGGGGTGACGCCCACCCGAACGGGGGTCCGCGTGCAGCCAGCGAGCCCACCGGCACCGGTGACGTGTGGGGCGACCGGGTGACCGGTCCCGATCCGTCGACCCACGTGCTCACCGTCCCGGTCGGCGACGAGCAGCTCTGCGAGTCGGTCGCCGCCTTCCTGGCCGGCGGCCTGGCCGCGGGGGAGCGGGTCGCCTACTTCGACGACGACACCGCCGACGCGGTGCTCGCCCGGCTCGACGACGACGGCGTCGACGTCACCGGGCCGCTGCGCACCGGCCAGTTCCAGCTGGTACCCGGCGAGTTCACCCGCGCCGCGCTGCTCGCCCCGCTCGACGAGCTGGACGGGCTGCTCGAGCACACAGTCCGCTCCGCACTGGACGACGGCTGGGCCGGGCTGCGGTTCACCGGGCAGATGAACCACGGCCTGACCCGCCCCGGCGGGCACCTGCTCGAGGAGTACGACCGGATCCTCGCCCGGGCGGTCCGCGGGCGCCCGGTGCACGCCCTGTGCGTCTACGACCACCTCCGCTACCCGGACGACGTCATCGACGTGATGCGCACCCTGCACCGGGACGAGGAGCAGAGCTCCCCGCTCTACGACGACAGCCTGCTCCGGATCACCCGGACCGGACCGGCGCACATCCGGCTCGCCGGCCAGGTCGACCACGGCAACCGGCCGCAGGTCCGCCGAGCCGTCGAGCGGTTCCTGGAGCGGGTCGCGCACGGCGACACCGACACCGACACCGTGGTCGCCGATCTCGCGTCGCTCCGGTTCTGCGACGTCGCCGCCGCGGTCAGTGTCATCCACGCCGCCGACGCACTGCCGGTCACCCTCCGGCTGCGGCTCGACCACGTCCGGCCGTCGGTGGCCCGGCTGCTGGACCGCTGCGGTGCGCCGTTCGCCGGGCAGCTGGAGATGCGGGTGCGCGAACCGCGGGCGCTGCGCGTGGCCGACGCGGTCGCGCTCGCCGGTGAGCGGCCGTCCTGACCGGGCCGCGGCGGCCCGTCCGGCCGTGCGCCGGCACCCGGTCAGCGGGTGTCGAGCGCCCGGAACGACTCCGCGAGCCGCCCGTCCGGCAGCCCGGCCAGCTTCGCCCGGGACCGCGCCCAGTCCCGGATCAGCCCGTCCAGGTCCGTCATGTGCGCGGTCTGGCTGCGGTGCGCCCGCAGCGCGGCGATCTTGCGGTCGAACGTGCCGGTGATGTCGACGTGCCGGGCGGTGTCCGGGGCACCCGGCGCGCCGCCGGTCACCCAGACCTCGGCGACGGTGTGCGCAGCGAACCCGGCCTCGGCGAGCTCGGGATGCGCCCACGGGTTGCGCGCGTCCGGGTAGACGGCGCACAGCGCCGCCTCGCCGGTGGCGGTGTGGTCGGGATGGCTGCCGTACATGCTGTCCAGGTCGCGCACCGGCGACGGCACGACGACCCGGTCCGGGCGCACCTGCCGGATCACCCTGGCGAGATCGCGGCGCAGCTCCAGGGTGACCGTCAGCCGTCCGTCCGGGTGACCCAGGAAGATCAGGTCCTCGACCCCGGCGACGGCCGCCGCGGCCCGCTGCTCGGCCTGCCGGATGCCGCCGATCTCCGAACGCGGCACGGCCGGGTCGAAGCCGCCGGCGTCGCCGTCGGTGACCAGGCAGTAGGTCACCGCCACCCCGGCGTCGGTCCAGACCGCGACCGTGCCCGCGCAGGAGAAGTCGATGTCGTCGGGATGCGCGGCGATCACCAGCGCGCGTTCGATGCGGGAGTGCTCGTCGTCGGTCACGCCGACATCATCTCCCGCCGGTCCGCGCGGCCGGACCGGCACCGGGCTCCGGCGCTCAGTTCGCGTCCGGCGTGCCGACCTGCTCCTCCAGCCGGTCCTGCCAGTCCTGCTGGCACTGCTGGATCGCCGCCTGGTCGCCGCCCGCCTGCTCGACGCACTCGTAGAGATCGGCCCCGCCGATCGTGGTGAACAGCCCGATCGCGAAGACCGCGGCCGCCACCGTCGCGAGCACGGACAGCACGCCCAGCACCAGACCGGTGATCGCCACGCCCTGGTTGGTCGCGATCCGCTTGCGGACCCGGACGATGCCGATGATCCCGAGCGCGATCGCCACCAGGCCGAACAGGCCGCCGATCAGCAGCCAGAACGTCAGGATCCCGAGGATGCCGAGTACCAGCGCGGCGATCCCGACGCCGTTGCGCGGCGGCGGTCCGCCCGGGCCGCCCGGTCCGCCGTAGCCGGGCCGGCCGCCCGGGAACTGGTCGGGCCGCTGCGGGTAGCCGCCGTAGGGTTGCTCGCCGTAGCCCGGCTGCTGGCCGTAGTAACCCGGCTGCTGGCCGTACCCGGGCTGCTGCCCGCCGTAGGGCTGTTCACCGTAGCCGGGCTGCTGCCCGTACCCGGGTTGCTGGCCGCCATAGGGCTGCTCCTGGCCGGGCTGCCCGGGATACGGGGCCTGGCGGCCCTGCTGGTCCGGGTCCTGCGGGTCCCCCGGCTGGCCCGGGTACGGCGGTGGGCTGCTCACGCTGGTCCTTCCCCGATCCGCACCGGCCGGGACCGGCCGGTGCGGATGGTGCTGCTGACGCTGTCGTCGTCGATGATCCCGGCGTGCCCGCCGCCGGTCCAGGTGAAACGCCCGTCGGTGCAGGTGTGACGCCCGACTGCGGGCCGCGCCCGGGCATGGTGGGCTCGGTGCCCGTGAGCGGAATCGACGAGATCGAGGAGTGGGCCAGGGCCCAGCGCCGGGTGATCGACCTGGTCCGGGACCTCCCGGCGGAGCGGTCGGAACGCCGGGTCCCCACCTGGACGGGTCCGCCCTGTTCGGGCCGTTGCCGGACGCGCCGCTGTCGGAGTCCTGAACCCCGGCCGTTCCACACCGGTACGGTCGCGCGGCTACCGTCGGGGCATGGTGCTGCGAGCGCGGGATGTCATGACCGAACGCGTCGTCACCGTGTGGGCGGACGCGCCGCTCGCCCGGGCCCAGGAGCGGATGGCCGAGTCCCGCTACTCCGCGCTGCCGGTGGTGGACCGGCGGTTCTCGCTGGTCGGGATCATCAGCCTGGTCGACGTGCTGCGGCACCGCGGCGATCCGGAGGCGACCGTCGGCGACGCGATGACCGAGCAGGTCGTCACGATGCTGCCGACCACCAACGTCTCGATCATCGCGCACCGCATGCGGGTCTACGGCGAGCTGCGGCTGGTCCCGGTCGTCGACCGCGGGGTGCTGGTCGGCGTGATCACCCGCAGCGACCTGCTGCGGCACCGGCTGGCCGGCGGCCTGCTCCGCCGGACCGCCCGCCGGTTCGGCGGCGCCGGCCTGATCGGCCCGCTCCCCGAGGCGATGATGCCGCGCGGAGCGGGCCGGGTCGGCGGGCGGCCGCTCGCCTCGCTGCGGGTCGCCGACGTGATGACCGACGGCGGGCTGGTCGCGATCCCACCGACGCTGGCGCTCGACGAGGCGGCCGAGGTGCTGCTGTCCTACCGGTTCACCGCGGTCCCGGTGGTCGACGACCGGGACCGGCTGCTCGGAATCCTCTCCGAGGCCGACCTGATGCACGGCTCGCTGGACGGCGGCCGCCGCATCAGGGCCCGGACCGTCGACAACGTGATGACCCGCGACGTCGAGGGCGTGCACCCGGACGATCCGCTCACCGACGCCGAGCAGCTGCTGTCCGAGCGCGGCTTCCGGGTGGTGCCGGTGGTCGACTCCGACGACGTCCTGGTCGGCGTGCTCAGCCGCAGCGACCTGCTGTAGGTCAGCCCGCGGGCACGGCCGGCACGGCCGGTGCCGCGGGTACCGCCGGCGCCGCCGGGACCGCGGGTGCCCGGATCCTGACCGGCCGGGCGGGAGCCGGCGCGCGGTCTGCCCCGGACGCGTGACACCCGACCGGGGGCCGGATGGACGCCGGGACGGATCAGGTGGCCAGCGCGATCGCCCGCCCCGCCTGCCGGCCGGAGAACAGGCAGCCGCCGAGGAACGTCCCCTCCAGCGCGCGGTAGCCGTGCACGCCTCCGCCGCCGAACCCGGCCACCTCGCCGGCGGCGAACAGGCCGGGCACCGGTGGACCGCCGGCGTCGAGCACCCGGCCGGACAGGTCGGTCTGCAGGCCGCCGAGGGTCTTGCGGGTCAGCACGTGCAGCCGGACCGCGATCAGCGGACCGGCCGCGGGATCGAGCAGCGCGTGCGGCGGCGCCGTGCGGGCCAGCTTCTCGCCGAGCGTGCGGCGGGCGTTGTGGATCGCCACCACCTGCAGGTCCTTCGCGAAGGCGTTCCCGAGCTGCCGGTCCCGGGCGACGACCTGGCGGCGGATCGCCTCGACGTCCAGCTCGGGGGTGCCGCCGGTCAGCCGGTTCATCCCGGCGACCAGCTCGTCGAGGGTGTCGGCGACGACGAAGTCCGCCCCGCGTTCCTTGAACGCCTCCACCGGGGTGGTCGCGCCGGGCCGGATCCGGCCGAGGGTGGCCCGGACGTCCTTGCCGGTGACGTCCGGGTTCTGCTCGGACCCGGAGAGCGCGAACTCCTTCTCGATGATCTTCTGGGTGAGCACGAACCAGGAGTGCTCGTGCCCGGTCGCGCGCAGTGCGGCGAGCGTGCCGAGGGTGTCGAAGCCGGGGAAGTTCGGCGCGGGCAGCCGCCGGCCGGTGGCGTCGAGCCAGAGCGACGACGGCCCCGGGATGATCCGGATGCCGTGCCCCGGCCAGATCGGGGCGTGGTTCTGCACGCCCTCGGTGTAGTGCCACATCCGGTCCCGGTTGACGATCCGCCCGCCCGCCGCACCGGTGATGCCGAGCATCCGGCCGTCGACGTACGCGGGGACGCCGGTGACCATGTGCCGAGGCGGCGTGCCGAGCCGGTCCGGCCAGTTCGCGCGGACCAGGTCGTGGTCGCCGCCGATCCCGCCGGAGGTCACCAGCACCGCGCCGGCCCGGAAGGTGAAGTCGCCGACGACGTCGCGGTTGGTCGGTGCGCCGCGCTCGGCGGGGTCCGGGGCGAGCACGGCGCCGTGCACGCCGTCGACGGTGCCGCCGGTGACCGCCAGCCCGTCGACCCGGTGCCGGAAGCGCAGTGTGATCGCACCGGTGGCTGCGTGCTCGCGGACCCGGCGGACGAACGGCTCCAGCACGCCCGGCCCGGTGCCCCAGGTGAGGTGGAAGCGGGGCACCGAGTTGCCGTGCCCGTCGGCGAGGTGCCCGCCGCGCTCGGCCCAGCCGACCACCGGCAGCCAGCGCACCCCCTGTCCGTGCAGCCAGGACCGCTTCTCCCCGGCGGCGAAGTGCACGTACGCGGTCGCCCACTGGCGGGCCCAGAAGTCCTCGCCCGCCGGGTCGTCGACACCCCGGTCGAAGGCCGCCGAGCCCAGCCAGTCCGACAGCGCCAGCTCCGGCGAGTCGCGGATCCCGGTCCGCCGCTGCTCCGGGGTGTCGACCAGGAACAGCCCGCCGAGCGACCAGAACGCCTGCCCGCCCAGGTTCTGCTCCGGTTCCTGGTCGAGCACCAGCACCGAGCGTCCGGCGTCGGCGAGCTCGGCTGCGGCGACGAGCCCGGCGAGACCGGCCCCGATCACGATGACATCGGCGTCCATGGCGGCGATCCTGCCGGACATCGCTACCGACGGGTAGGGTGGCTGCGCATGCACCCGGACGCCGCGCGCGAGACGCTCTGCACCTGGTCCCGCCGGATGGTGCGCGACGGCCTGGTCGTCGGCACCTCCGGGAACCTCTCGCTGCGCTGCGGCGAGCTGATCGCGGTCACCCCGTCCGGTGTGGACTACGAGACGATGACCGCCGACGACGTCGTGCTGGTCACCCCGGACGGTGCGATCGCCGACGGGGTCCGGGCCCCGACCAGCGAGCTCGCCCTGCACCTGGCCGCGCAGGCCCGCCCCGGCACGTCCGCGGTGGTGCACACGCACTCGCCCGCGGCGGTGGCGCTGTCGTCGCTGCGCGACGACGTCCCGCCGGTGCACTACCAGATCGCGATGTTCGGCGGCTCGGTGCGCGTCGCCGGGTACGCCCCGTTCGGCAGCGACGAGCTGGTCGCGAACGCGGTCGCCGCGCTCGGCGACCGCAGCGCGGTGGTGCTCGGCAACCACGGGACGCTGGTGCTCGGCGAGCACCTCGGCGCCGCCTACGACGGCGCCCGGCAGCTCGAATGGCTGTGCGACGTGTGGCTGCGGGCCCGCGCCGTCGGCGAGCCGCGGCTGCTGACGGAGGCGCAGATCAGCGTGGCAGAGCAGCGCTTCGCGGCGCAGAAACGGACGGTGCGGGACTCCACGCCCGGTGCTCGGTGACGATCGCGGTCACCAGCTCGTGCGGGGTGACGTCGAACGCCGGGTTGTAGACGGGCGTCCCGGGCAGCGTCATGAGCGTGCCGCCGTGCTCGCGGACCTCGTCGGCACCGCGCTGCTCGACGACGATGTCGGCGCCGGTCGGCGTGTGCGGGTCGATCGTCTCCTCGGGGGCGACCACCACGAACGGGATCCCGGAGCGGGCCGCCGCGCAGGCCAGCATGTAGGTGCCGATCTTGTTGGCGACGTCGCCGTTCGCGGCGATCCGGTCGGCCCCGGCGAACACCACGTCGACCAGTCCGGTGGCGATCGCCGCGGGGCCCGCCGAGTCGACGCACAGCCGGTTCGGCACCCCCGCCCGCTCCAGCTCCCACACGGTCAGCCGCGCCCCCTGCAGCAGCGGGCGGGTCTCGCAGGCGAGCACCTCGGCCAGTGCCCCGTCGGCGTGCAGGGTGAGGATCGCGCCGAGCGCGGTGCCGCCCGGGCCGGCGGCCAGCGGGCCGGTGTTGCAGACGGTCAGCGCGCGCAGCGGCCGGTCCGGGCAGCGGGCGCGGACCAGGTCGGCGGCCCGCCGGGCGGCCGCGGCGTTGACCGCGGCGGCCTCGGCGGCGACGGCGCGGGCCACGGCGAGCACCGCGGCCGGGGTGGCCGCGCTGCCGGTGCTGTCGGTGCTGCCGTCGAGGACCGCGAGTGCGCGCCGGACCCCGATCGACAGCGGCACCGCGGTGGGACGGGCGGTCGCGATCCGCTCCGCGTCTGCGCGCACCGCGGCCCGGTCGCCGGGGGTGCCGGTGCCGTGCCGGTGTGCGGCGAGCGCGACGCCGAAGGCACCGGTGATCCCGAGTGAGGGCGCCCCGCGCACGGCGAGCGACCGGACGGCGTCGATCACCCCGTCGACGGTGGTCAGGTGCAGGTGCTCGGTGCGCTGCGGCAGCGCCCGCTGGTCCAGCAGGACGACGGCCGGGCCGCCCTCGGTCTCGTCGGCCCAGTCCACGATCCGCATTCCGGCGACGGTACCCGCCGGATGATCCAGGCACCGTCCGCGGTGCTCAGTCGGGCGGGGCGAGGCGGTAGACGGCGCCGGCGTCGTCGTCGGTGATGTAGACGGCCCCGTCCGGACCGGGGACCGCGGCGACCGGCCGCCCCCAGCGCGCCCCGGACGGGTCCTGGAACCCGCCGACCAGCGTCTGCTGCGGGCCCATCCGGCCCTCGGCGTAGGGGAAGTAGGAGACCTCGGGGGCGCGCGGCGGATCGGCGTTCCACGAGCCGTGCACCCCGGCGAGCGCGCCACCGGTGTACGGGGCGGGCAGCTCCCCGTCGGTGAACGCCAGGCCGAGCGGGGCGGAGTGCGCCGGGAACGCCTGTTCCATCGGCGCGAGCGTCGCGCAGTCGAGCTCGCTCCCGCCGGGATTGAGCTCGGCGTCGGGCACCATCGGCACGTCGGTGAGGTCCTGCGGGCTGCCCTGCACACCGGGCTGGGTGTCCGGGTCGGGATTGCAGTAGGGCCAGCCCAGGTTCCGGCCCGCGGTGAGCCGGGCCAGGGGTTCCGCCGGGTGCGCGGTCACGTACTGGTTGATCACGTCGCCGAACGACGAGCCGGACGCGTCGCCGTAGGGCCGGTCGTAGGGGTAGGGGACGTTGTCGCGGCCGTTCACCGCGGTCCAGACGGCGCCGTCCGGGGCGACCGCCAGCCCGGTACCGTTGCGGACCCCGACCGCGAACGGTTCGGCAGGCCCGCCGCCGGGCGGGATCCGCAGGATCGAGGCCCGCGGCGGCGTCGCCGCGAGATCCTCGACCGAGATGTTGCCGGTGGAGCCGATCGAGACGTAGAGCGCGCCGTCCGGTCCGGCGGCGACCGACTTCAGCTCGTGGCCGTAGGCGCCGCGCAGGTCGGGGCTGTTGGCGTCCGGCAGCCCGTCGGCGACGACCCGCGGCCCGGTCGCGGCGCCGGCGGCGTAGGCGTAGGACACGACCCGGTTGCTCTCGGCGACGTGCAGCGTCGAGCCGTCCGGGGAGAACGCCAGGCCGTGCGGCTGGGTGAGCCCGTCGAGCAGGGTGCGCTGCGCGCCGTCCGGGGTCAGGAGGAGCACCCGCCCGTCGTCCGGGACCGAGACGAGCAGGTTCCGGTCCGGCGTCCACACGGCGAGCCGGGCGTTCGGGACCCTGGCGAACACCGACAGCCTCCAGCCCGGCGGGACGAGCGCCTCCCGCGGCTGGTCCAGCGGGGCGTCCCCCAGCCCGGGCGGGACGTCCAGCGGGACCGGCACCAGCTCGGCGGCCGCCGCGGCGACCGGCGCCTCGTTCCCGGAGACCGCGTTCGTCACCGGGTTCGGGCCGGCCCCGCAGGCCGCCAGCAGGGGCAGGACGATCAGCGCGGCGATCCACGCCCCACGCAACGGTGCACTCCGCATCACCCGGACGGTACGGGCCGCCCGGCCCGGCTGCGCGACGGCCCGCGGGGGCGCAGGATCGGTGGATGCGCCTGACCCTGCACGCCCGCGGCCCGCAGCCCGCCGACGAGGTGTGGGAGCGCTACACGGTCCCCGCCCGCTGGCCGGAGTGGGCGCCGCTGATCACCGGCGTCGACTGCCGCGACGACCGGATCCGCACCGGCTCGACCGGTGCGGTGCGCGGCCCGTTCGGGGTGCCGCAGGTGCGGTTCACGGTGACCGAGCTGGACGAGCGGCTCGGCACCTGGGCGTGGGACGTGGCGCTCGGCCCGGTCCGGCTGTCGCTGGACCACGGCGTGCGCCCGTCCGGCGGCGGCACCCGGACCTGGCTGACGATCGAGGGCCCGGCCGCCGCCGTACTGGGCTACGCGCTGCCGGCGCGGGCGTCGCTGGAGATGCTGGTGCGGCGCCCGGCCTGACCGATGTGCTCCAGGGCGAGCGCGGCGAACCGCTCCGGCACCTCGATCTGCGGCATGTGCCCGACCCGGCCGAACACGTGCGTCGTGACCTGCGGCAGCGCGCGCGCCGCGGTCCGCAGCTGGGAGACCGGCAGGATCAGGTCCCGCTCACCCCAGACGACCAGGGTCGGCTTCGGGGCCTTCGCCGCGGCGGCGAGCAGCGCGGACCGCCAGCCGGCCCGCACCCCGCGCACGGTGCCGAGCTCGGTGATCATCTCCAGGAAGGTCTGCGCGAACTCGGGCCGGGCGGCGATCTCCATGGCCCGCGCGACGCGCTCGTCGGTGACCAGCGCCGGATCGACGAACAGCGACCGCTCGGTGCGCCGGATCGCGCGCTCGTCCATCCGGCTGAGCAGGAACCGGCCCAGCAGCGGCACGCCGAGCACCCGCAAAGCGGGCGTGACCTCGGTGCCGAACCCGGCCGGGTCGGCCAGCACCAGGGTGGCGACCCGGTCCGGCGCCCGGGTGGAGAGCAGCAGCGCGACGGCGCCGCCGAGCGAGTTGCCCATCACGTGCGCGGGCCGGGTCTCGCCGAGCGCGTCCAGGGTGGCCAGCGCGGTGTCGGCGAGCCGGGCCAGGGTGGCCGGCCCGTCCGCGCGGCCGGAGTACCCGAAGCCGGCGAGGTCCGCGGCGATCACCCGGTGGCCGGACAGCACGGCGTGCTGGTCGTCCCAGTCCTCCAGGCTGCGGCCGATGCCGTGCAGCAGCAGGACCGGCTCGCCCGCCGGGTCGCCGGACTCGCGGACCCGGATCCGGGCGCCACCGGCGTCGACGAAGCGGGTCATCGGACGGCCGCCGTGCGCTGCGCCCGCCCGGCCGAGCCGAGCAGCCGGGAGAGCAGCTTCAGGCCGTTCACCGGGGCGAGCCGGGCCAGCGCGTCGGGGACCTTCGCGCTGACCCCGATCAGCAGCCGCGGGCGGCGCTTCTCGATCGCCTCGACGATCTGCTCGGCGGCCCGGTCGGCCGGGAACGTCAGCAGCTTCTGGAAGTCCCGCTTGCCCTTCGCGGCCTCCTCGGCCGGGATGTTGACGCCGACCCGGGCGGACTCGGCGATCCCGGTCGCGATGCCGCCCGGGTGCACGGTGGTCACCGTGGTGCCGGACGCGGCGAGCTCGCCGCGCAGCACCTCGGAGAAGCCTCGCAGCGCGAACTTCGACGCGCAGTACGCCGACTGGCCGGGCGGCGCGATCAGCCCGAACAGGCTGGACACGTTGACGACGTGTCCGCCGGGGCGCGCGGTCAGCGCGGGCAGCAGGGCGTGCGCGAGCCGCACCGGGGCCCGGAAGTTGACGTCCAGCACCCAGTCGAACTCGTCGAGGGTGAGCCGGGCGAAGTCGCCGCCCAGCGCGACGCCGGCGTTGTTGACCAGCAGCCGGATCTCCGGGTGCCCGGCGCGGATCCGGCCGGCGAGCGCATCCACTGCGTCCCGGTCGGCCAGGTCGACGGTCTCGGTGGTCACCGACAGCCCGGGGTGCGCGGCCCGGACGGTGCCGGCGACCGCGTCGAGCCCGGGGCCGTCCCGGTCGACCAGCACGAGATCGCTGCCGCGCTCGGCGAGCAGCCGGGCGATGTGCGCGCCCATGCCGCCGGCCGCCCCGGTGACGACGGCGGTGCCCTCGGCGAAGCGGAACGGTGTGCGGCTCATGACGCGAGCTCCTTCTCGGTCGGGATGTCGGCGGCGATCCCGGCCTCGGACGGCGCGGTGACGGTGGCCGAGCGCTGCCCGACCGCGGACGCCGGGGTGAGCAGCATGTCCTTCTCCAGGTCGGCCCGGCCGAGGCCGATGGCGTCGAGGAAGAAGTTCTGCCGCAGCCGCCACGGGTCCGTGCGGCCCTGCCGCGGGAACAGGTGCTCGGAACGCTTGACGTAGCCGGAGGCGAGATCGAGCAGCGGCCGGTCCGGCGACACGGTCGGCGCCGGCGTCGCGACCGCGATGCCCCGCCGGTCCATGTGCGCGAGCAGCCGCGGCACGTAGCGGGCGACCAGGTCGGCGCGCAGCGTCCAGGACGCGTTGACGTAGCCGATGCAGAACGCCAGGTTCGGCACGCCGGAGAGCATCAGGCCGCGGTAGGTGACCGTCTTGCCGATGTCGACCTGCTCGCCGTCGACCCGGATCGTCATGCCGCCCAGCGGCTTGAGCGACAGCCCGGTGGCGGAGACGATCACGTCGGCCGGGAGCTCCTCGCCGGAGCGCAGCCGGATGCCGCGCTCGGTGATCCGGTCGATGTGGTCGGTGACGACCGAGGCGTCACCGGCGCGGATCGACCGGAAGAAGTCGCCCTCGGGGACCACGCACAGCCGCTGGTCCCACGGCTCGTAGGAGGGCGTGAAGTGCTGGTCCACGTAGGACTCGTCCTTGAGGAACCGCAGGGCGAGCCCGCGCAGCACCTTCTTCACCCGCTCCGGGCGGCGCCGCGCGAGCTGGTAGAAGCTCTGGGTGAGCGCGACGTACTGGTAGCGCAGGATGGTGTGCGCGAGCTTCGCGGGCAGGATCCGGCGGAGCCGGTCGGCGACTGGGTCGCGGCTGGGCAGCACGGTCAGGTAGGACGGCGAGCGCTGCAGCATCGTGACGTGCTCGGCCTGCTCGGCGAGCGACGGGATCAGCGTGACGGCGGTCGCCCCGGACCCGATGACGACGACCCGCTTGCCGGTGCAGTCGAGGTCCTCGGGCCAGAACTGCGGGTGCACCCAGGTGCCGGTGAAGTCCGCCCGGCCGGGGAACTCGGGCTGGTAACCGCGATCGTAGTCGTAGTAGCCGGAGCACATGAACAGGAACGCGCAGGTGTAGCGGCGGGGCCCGTCGGCGGTCGCGGTGTCGACGGTCCAGCGGGCGGTGGCCGAGTCCCAGGAGGCGCCGACGACCTTGGTGCCGAACCGGATGTGGCCGCGGACGCCGTACTGGTCGGCGGTCTCGCCGATGTAGCGGCGGATGTCGGCGCCGTCGGCGATCGACTTGGGCTCGCGCCATGGCCGGAACGGGTAGGCGAGGGTGAACATGTCCGAGTCCGAGCGGATGCCCGGATAGCGGAAGAGGTCCCAGGTGCCGCCGAGTTCGGCCCGGCCCTCCAGGATCGCGTAGTCCTTGCCGGGCAGCTCCTGCTGCAGACGGCACGCGGCGCCGATGCCGGACAGGCCGGCACCGACGATGATCACGTCCCGGTGCTCGGTCCCGGCGCGGTTGCTGGGCTGTGTCCCGGAAGTCACGGGCGGCCTCCCTGTCGTGGTCGTCTGCGCTGACTGGCCGTGCTGTTCGACGTCGATCCTGCCTGAGACCTACCGCGGGTAACTTGACCTCGTGCGACAACAACTTAACCTCGGGCGCCATGGAGACGGGATCCCTCACCCGGGCGAGAGCGCTGCGCGGCCTGCCCGAGCTCGTCGGTGAGCTGGGGGGCGACGGGCCCGCGCTGTTCGCCCGGTTCCGGATCCCGGTGGCCGCCGTGGACGGGGCCGATCCGGACGCGCTGGTCCCGACCCGCTCGCTGGGCCGGGTGCTGGAGACCGCCGCCGGCGAGCTGTCCTGCCCGGACCTGGGGCTGCGGCTGGCCGAGCGGCAGGGCCCGGAGATCCTCGGGCCACTGGCGGTCGCCGTGCAGAGCTCGGCGACCTTCGGCGACGCGCTGGACTGCGCCTCGCGCTATCTGTACGTGCACAGCCCGGTGCTGACGGTCGGCACGGTGCCGGACCCGGAGGCCGCGCCGGGGGTGACCGGGCTGGAGTACGGCAGCACCGAACCGATGCCGCCGCAGGTCGCCGACCTGGGGATCGGGGTGCTGCACCGGATCGTGCGGCTGCTCGCCGGCGGCGCCTACGGCCTGCGGTCGGTGCACCTGCCGCATCCGCCGCTGGCCGCGCTGGACCGCTACCGCGGCTTCTTCGACGCCGACGTCCGGTTCGACCGGCCGGCGGCGGTGCTGCGGGTCCCGGCCGACCTGGTCCGGCGGCCGCTGGCCGGGGGCGGCGACGAGATCGTGCGGGCGATCGCGATCGACTACCTGGAGACCCACTTCGACCGCCCCGGCCGGACGGTCGCCGACCGGGTCCGGACCGCCGTCGACCGGTCGCTGGGCAGCGGACCGGTCCGGGTCGGCTCGGTCGCCCGGTTGCTGCGGGTGCACCCGCGCACCCTGCAACGGCACCTGGCGGGCGAGGGCACCACCTTCGAGCAGATCGTCGACCAGGCGCGCCGCGACCTGGCCGAGCGCCTGATCACCCGCACGGACCTGCCGTTCACCCAGGTCGCGGGCATGGTGGGGCTGGCCGAGCAGTCGGCGCTGACCCGCTCGGCGCGGCGCTGGTTCGGCGCGCCGCCGCGGGAGCTGCGCCGGCGGGCGTGACTGGCGCTCAGCCGGTCCGGGTGCGCATCTCGTAGCGCCGCTCGGCGTAGTCCAGGTCGTCGCGCCACAGCTTCGTCGCGGCGGCCGCCATCGCCGGCCGGATGGCCGGGGCCAGCCGGGACGCGATCGCGAACCCGGGCCGGTCCGATCCGGCGACGACCGCCTCGACCACCGACGTCCGCGGCCGGCCGTCGCGGCCCGGGCCGCGCGGCGTCGCGTGCGTCTCGACGACGCTGCCGACGCCCTCGCCGTCCACGATCCGCATGACCACGGTGCGCGGCTCCGGGCAGACGAACTCGGCCTGCACCGGCACCCCGACCCGCGGCCCGACCTTGAAGGTGACCGTCACCAGGAACCGGTCGTCGGCCTCCTCGATCTCGCCGACGTCGGTGACCTGCGGCGCGGACACGACGTCGAGCCGCTGGAAGGAGTACGGGTGGAACCAGGCGCCGTGCCAGGGGTCGAGCCGGTTGGCGACGATGTCCTCCGGCTCGCAGACGCCGGTCAGCGTGGTCACCGCGTCCAGGGTGCGGCCGGCCGGGCGGGCCGGGACGACGGGCGCGTCGGTCGGGTCCTCGCCGCCGAGCTCGTCGAGCCGGACCCAGACCAGCACGCCGTCGTCGTGCGCCGGGAAGGGGACCCAGCCCGGCCCGGAGCGGGTGCCCAGGCGCAGCCCGTGCCAGCGGCACACCAGCTCCCCGCAGTCGACGGCGGCGAGCGCCATCGGGGCACCCAGGTGCGGGCAGGCGCCCGGGCCGACCCGCACCGTCCCGGTGGTGTCCCGCCAGGCGACCAGCTCGGTCCCGCCGACCCGGGTGCCGAACGGCCGGTCCGCCCGGACCTGCCGGGAGGAGGCGAGCACGAACCAGTTCCCGGACGGCCGGGCCTGGGCCCGCTCCAGCGCGGCGGAGATCAGCTTGGGGTCCGCCCCGGCGTAGGTGGGGCGCTGGCGGGCCCAGTCCGATGGCGGCAGCGGCTGCAGCGGCCAGCTCGCCGGCCAGCGGCTCGAGATCCGGGACAGCAGGCTCATGACGGTTTCCTTCTCACGGGTCAGCGGGGGCGCATCGCGTACTCGGCGGCCCGGCGCAGCGGGCCGAACCGGCCACGGGTGGGGACGGTCTCCAGCGGATGGCCGGCCAGCCCCCAGCCGGCGAGCAGCCGGTTCGCGGCCAGCCAGCCGGTGCTCGCGGCCCGTTCCATCAGCGCGACCGGCAGGTCGATCCGGATGCCGTCGCCGGCCAGCACCAGGCCGTCGACCGGGGTGACGACGCCCGGCCTGCGGGCGAAGTCACCGATCCCGAACATCGGGCAGTCCCGGCGCCACTGCACCAGCTCGCCGACGGCGCGGGCGCCCGCGGTCTCCGGGTAGATCGCGTGCAGCCGGGCCAGGCAGCGGCTGCGCAGCTCGGCGGTCCAGGCCTCCTCGTCGGTCCCGGCGGGGACGGCCGCGGAGTAGGCGTGCAGCTCGACGACCGAGCCGCCGGTGCGGGCCGCCCAGGTCGCCGCGTCGCGCTCGTAGCGGTCCAGCACCGAGATGTTGTCCAGCGGGTCCAGTCCGCCGGTGCCCAGGAACGGCGGCCGGTCCTCGCGCACCGGGCGGTCCAGCCAGAGCCGGTACACCAGGAACGGCGGCGCGCTGCCCAGCGCGGCCACGTCCTCCCGCCAGGCGGGCAGCGCGTCCGGCCCGGCTGCCACGGCGGGCGGGCCGTCGCCGGGCCCGAGATCGGACGCGGCGACGATGTCCCGCAGCCCGGGCACGTCGGCGGCGAGGACGACCGCGTCGACCTCGGTACCGCCGGACGAATGATTCACGTGGAACCGTCCACTCGCGACATCGCGCTGCACCGACGACACCCGGGTGCCGGTCCGGAAGCCGACGCCGCGGGCGGTCAGGTAGTGCCGCAGCGGCTCCCACAGGGCGCTGTCGAACCCGTCGTCGGGCACGTCGAACATCAGCCCCTCGGACGAGCCGAGGAAGTAGATGTGGAACATCGTCGCCAGCTCGGCGGCCGACATGGTCGACGGCGGGGCGAAGAAGCTGCGGGAGAACACCTCGAACGCCAGGTGCCGGGCGGCCGGCGGGAAGTTGATCGACTCGAGGAAGGTCTGCGCGTCGACGTCGTCGAGCGCCTCGTAGATCGCCGGTACCGAGACCGCGGCCAGCGGGGCGGCGGCCCGCGGATCGAGCCCGGCCAGGTCGCGCGGCCGGAAGGTGGGGCTGCGCAGCGCGAACAGCACGGCATTCCACGGCGGGGTGCGGGGGAGGCCGCGGAAGGTGTCGCGGCGGCCCTCGGCGTCGATCAGCGGGTAGTCGTCGAGCGCGACCAGCCTGCGCAGGCCCGGATCGGCGCGGCGCAGCAGCGAGCGCAGGTTGTAGTACTGCCGGAAGAAGGCGTGGAACCCGCGGCCCATCGACACCGCGGTGCCGTCGGGCAGCCGGTCCGGCCAGGCGCCGACCCGGCCGCCGAGGTAGGGCTCGCGTTCCAGCACCTCGACGACGACGCCGCGCTCGGCCAGCCCGGTCGCCGCAGCCAGCCCGGCGATCCCGCCGCCGACCACCGCGACCCGCGGCCGCCTGCCGAGCACACCGGCGTCGCCGAGCCCGTCGGCCGGCGGATGCACGACCCGGCGCGGGTCGGCCGGGGCGACGCTCACCGGCGGGTCCCCAGCACGGTGTGCACGACACCGTTCTGCCAGCCGGTCATGGTCTCGGAGTGCACGGCGTCGAAGCCGGCGGTGCGCAGCCGGTCGCGCAGCCGCCCGATGCCGTCGAAGGTGTTCACGCTGCGCCACAGGTGCCGGTAGAGGGCCGTCTCACCGGTGGTGAGCCGGCCCAGCGGGACGATCACGCCCCAGCAGACCGCGTGCCAGACCGCCCGGGCCCGCGGCGAGTCGGCGACCGAGTACTCGTGCAGGGCGAGCACGCCGCCGGGGCGGAGCAGGTCGTGGAACCGGCGCAGCTGGGCGTCCGGGTCGTCGAGGTTGCGCAGCAGGTAGGCGGCGAGGATCCCGTCGAACGGCCCGGCCACCCCGGCGTCGGCGAGCGCCTCGGCGGTGGAGTGCACGAACCGCACCGAAGCCGGCCACGGCTTCGACCGGGCCCTGGCGAGCATCCCGGCCGAGGCGTCCACCGCGACGATCTCGGCCCGCGGCGCGGCCGCCAGCAGCGCCGCGGTGGAGGCGCCCGTGCCGCAGCCGGCGTCGAGCAGGCGCAGTCCGGCGCCGTCGCGGGGCAGCCGCATCCGGGCGGCCGAGGCGCGCAGGTGGTCGTGGTACCCGGGGTTCATCCCGACCAGCCGGTCGTAGTCGCCCGCACCGTCGTCGAAGTGCGTGGGAACCTCGTGGCGGGGCAGTCCGGCCCGGCCGACGGTTCCGGTGCGGGCGGGTCCGCCGCCGGGGTTCGGGGTGCTGTCCTCGGTGCTGTCGGCCATGCGCGGGAGCGTAGAACCGGACGTCGGGGACGGCGCGCCGGGGCAGCGGTGATCGGGTCCGGGCCGGACGCCGCCGATCGGGGGCCGCACCGCTCAGGCGATCCGGTCGGCGCAGCGCACGGCCATCGCACGGAGCACCCCGGCGACATCGTCGGTGAGCCGTCCGTCGCCGACCGCTCCGTCGACCAGCCGTAGCGCGCCCTGCACCCGGGTGCCGATCAGCTCGTCGATCCGGCGGCGGGCGCCGGTGGACTCGATCAGGGCGCGGGCCGCGTCGACGTCGACCGGGGCGTCCCGGTCGGACCCGAGCAGCAGCGCGTCCAACCGGGACCGGACCGACGGGCCGGCCAGCTCCCGGGCCAGCACGACCAGGCTGGTCGCCTTCCGCTCGGTCAGGTCGTCGCCGGTCGGCTTGCCGGTGGCGTCGGTGCCGAACACGCCGAGCGCGTCGTCGCGCATCTGGAACGCCTCGCCGATCATCGTGCCGTAGTCGCCGAGCAGCGCCAGCAGCTCGTCGCCCGCCCCGGCCATCGCCGCGCCCAGCTCCAGCGGGCGCCGGACGGTGTAATTGCCGGACTTGCGGCGCAGCACGTCCATCACCTCATCCAGGTCCGGCACCCGGCGGGCGTCGTTGACCAGGTCGGCGAACTGGCCGACGGCGAGCTCGGAGCGCATCGCGTCGTAGCGCGGCCAGCCTCGGTCGAGCACTGTCGCGGGCAGCCCGCTCTCCCGCATCGCCTGCTCGGCCCACACCAGGCACAGGTCGCCGAGCAGCACCGCCCCGGACTCGCCGAACCGCTCGGCGCTGCCGGACATGCCCTGCGCGCGATGCCAGGCGGCGAGCTGGACGTGCACGGTCGGCCGGCCGCGGCGCTGCACCGAGCCGTCCATCACGTCGTCCTGCAGGAGTGCGAAGGCGTGCAGCAGCTCCAGCCCGGCGACGGCGCGCAGCGCCTCCGGGGAGTCCGGTGCGGTGGTCCGCCAGCCGAGGTAGCCGAACATCGACCGCAGGTACTTGCCGCGGCCGACGAAATCGGCGAGCAGATCGGCGATGACGTCGGCGCCGGCGAGCGAGTGGACGTGCTCGGCGCACCGCTGCCGGACCGTCTCGTCGACGTGCCCGCGGACCCGGCGGCGTACCTCGCCGGGCCAGCCGCTGCCCGGCGGGAGCCGGACCGTCCGATCGCGCTGCCGGTTCGGTCCCGTCTCGACGACCATTTTCGCGCCTCCTGCGGTCCGGTCCGGACGGCGCGCCTGGGCGGTCCACGCCGGATGGCCCGAGGGTATGGGGGGCAGCGCCTTCGCGCCTGTCGACGTACCGGATCGGGAGTCCTCCGGAGGGAGGACGGGACGGCGCACGATGCACCTGCACCGGGCTGCCGCGGTGCGGTACCGCCGGACGTCAGCGCAGCCGCAGGAACGACCAGGCGGCCAGCCACACCGAGCCTGCGGTGAGCGCCATCGCCCCCGGAACGTGCACGACCAGGCCGGGATGGTCGCCGAAGTAGCCCTGGACGAAGGTGAAGGCGAACACTGCGACCGCCAGCACCGACGGCCACCACGGGCCGCCGTTGCGGGTGCGCAGCCAGATCGCGGCGCCGGCGGCCAGGCCGGTGACGACGTGCAGCACGATCGAGCCGGCCGCGTGCGGCCCGAGGTCGCCGCCGGTGAACAGCCCGGCCGCGCTCACGAACTGCCAGGCGATCACGGCGACCGAGGCCACCGCGAGCACCCGCAGCGCCAGCACGGGTGCGGACGACGCGGTGTCGGGGGCCGCGTGGCGGTTCTGGCTGGACATGGGACCCCCGGTCGGCTCCGTGCGACACCGGCTGCGGTGCAGCGGTGATCGCCGAGTCTGCCCGGATTCGTCGTCCGGCGCTCGGGCCGCGCGGGGCCGCCGGGTTTGCGCCACCGCGTACCGGGGAGGCGGGGACCGATGCGAACCGACTGGATCCGACACCTGAACGACAGCGACGGTCCCTTCGCGACCGTCGTGCTGGACGCCACGCACGACACCGCCGACGCGACCGAGCAGTACCGGCTGCGCTGGCGCGACCTGCGCGAGCGGCTCGCCGACGACGGCGCCGACGAGCGGACCCTCGCCGTGCTCGACGACGCGGTGGTGGATGCGCCCGCCCCGGACGGCACCGCGGGCCGGGTGCTCGTCGCCGACCCGGACGCCGTGCTGCTCGACCGGCACACCGAGGTCCCGCCGGAGCGCGGCACCGCGACCTGGGGCCCGGTGCCCGAGCTGCTGCCGGTGCTCGCCGCGGTCGGCGAGCAGATCCCGACGGTGGTCGTCGCGATCGACAACACCGGCGGCGAGATCCGCGCGGTCGACGGCACCGTGCAGACCGTGGACTCCGGGTCCTCCGGCCCGGTGCACAAGGCGAACACGGCGGGCCCCGGGGAGGGCGGCGCGGACGCCCGGGTCGAGGAGACCTGGAAGCGCAACGCGCAGGCCGTCGCCGAGCAGGTCGACAAGGCGGTCCGCGGCGGCAACGCCGAGCTGCTCGTGGTGGCCGGTGACGCACCGGCCAGGGCCCGGCTGCGCGACGAGCTGGCGCCGGCCTCGGCCGAGATCGTGGCCGAGATCGAGAACACCGGCGGGACCGTCCCGGAGCAGGTCGACGACACCGTGCGGGCGGCCGCCGACGAGGTCCGCGAGCGCCGCCGCGCCGAGGCGGTCACGAGCTACGCGACCGCCTCCGGCCGCACCGGCGGGCTGGCCGTGACCGGGCTGGGCGACGTCGTCGCGGCGGCCAGGGCGCACGCCGTGGAGACCCTCGTCGTCGACCCGGCGGCGGTCCCGGGTACCGAGCTGCTGGTCGGTGCGGACCCGACCGCGGTGGCCGAGAAGCCGGACGAGCTGCTCGACGGCGGGCCGGTCACGTCGGCCCCCGCGGTGGGCGTGCTGGTGCGGGCGGTGGCCGGCGCCGACGCGCGGGTGGTGCTCGCCGCCCCCGGCGACGGCGTCACGCTCGTCGACGGGCTCGGCGCCGTGCTGCGCTTCCCGATCGGGCCGGCCGCCTGAGCGGCGAACCGAGACGGTGCCCCGTCCCGGCAGGCCGAGCCGCCGGGGCGGGGCACGATCAGTTCCGGGCCCGGTGCCGCCCGCTGCCCCGGGCACCGCGCAGCAGCGGCCACGATCCGCACGACCACAGCGCCCACACCACCAGCAGCGGCTGTAACAGCAACCGGGTCGCCCGGGCGGCGTCGGTGTCCAGGCCGAACGCGGCGGTGCCGGTGAGGTACTGCGACACGTTGCCGGGGAACACCAGGACGAACAGCGCGGCCGCAGCGATCCCGACGGCGGGCCGCTGCCGGGCCGGCGCGAGGAGCACCGCGGCCCCGAGCGCGATCTCCACCAGCCCGGACACCAGCACGATCGCGCCGGGGGCGGGCAGGAACGGCGGGACCTGGGCCAGGAACTCGCCGGGCACGACCAGGTGCGCGATCCCGGCGGTCACCAGGAAGGCGCCGAGCAGCAGTCGGGCGGCGGTGCGTATCCAGGTCATCGGCCGGTGCCTCCGGTGCGGGCGTGCGGGATGTCACCCGATCGTCTCATCGCGGCGTCGTCGCTGCTCGGTCCGGGTGAATCTGGGCGGTCCGTGATTCCCCCCGGTGGCACCCGGGTAGTTCTGCGATGTCACGGTCCACGGCGGAGCCGGGTGCTGGGGAGCCTTCCGGCTCCGCTGATCTCACGGTCCGGGGCGCAGCCGTTCGGGGATGGCAGCGCCCCGGACCGTTATCGTGTCTGCCGGTCGCGGTAGCTCGTGCAGCCGCCGGACCTGCGGCGCGAGATCCGGGTCCGGCCCTCCACCCGGACCCCGGGTGCCACGTCCGACACCGGGCGCGGCCGGACCGGGCCGGGTGCCGCGCCGAGCTCCTGCAGCCAGCTGCGCAGCTGCGCGGTGGAGCTGGCGTGGACGATCCGGCCGAGGCCGGCCCCCAGCGCCTCCTCGGCCGGCTCGACGCACCGCTGCAGGTGTGCCCGGTCGCGCTCGTCCGTCGCCCCGCCCGTGCTCCGCCGGTCGCCGTCCGGGGCCCCGATGGTAGGCGCGCGGGCGGCGTGCGGCTGGACCCGGCGCCGGGGCGGGGGCATACCCTGTAGCGATGGACCAGCCCGGATCGGTCGCGCCGCTGGCGCTCGACGAGCAGCTCTGTTTCGCGCTGCACTCGGCCTCTCGGGCGATGACCGGCTGTTACCGGCCGGTGCTCGACGCGATCGGGCTCACCTACAGCCAGTACGCCGTGCTGCTGGTGCTGTGGGCCGAGGAGAGCATCCCGCAGCGGGAGCTGGGGGAGCGGATGCACCTCGACAGCGGCACGCTCTCCCCGATGCTGACCCGGCTGGAGAGCCGCGGCCTGATCACCCGGGCCCGCCGTCCCGACGACGAGCGGACCGTGCAGGTCTCGCTCACCGGGGAGGGGACGGCGCTGCGCGAGCGGGCCGCCGTCGCGCAGGACGAGGTGGTCCGTGCCACCGGCATGTCGACCGAGGAGATCGTCGCGCTGCGCGACGACCTGCAGCGTCTCGCCGCCCGGCTCCGGGCCGACGCCGGGACCGCCGCGGGCTGAGCCGGGCCCGGGCCGGTCCGGCCCGCACCCGTCCCCGGGTATATGCTTGTCGGTAAGCAACGAATCCGGAGAACGGAACGTGATGAGCGGCCTCGATCCCGACGAGCTCGTCCGGCTGCGCGTGGTCCTCGCCCGGATCACCCGCGGCCTGGACCGGCACTCCCGCGGGTCCGAACTGACCCGCACCCAGGTCTCGGTGCTCGGCACGGTCGTGGTCCGCGGCCCGCTGGGGATGGGGGAGCTCGCCGCGCTGGAGGGGCTCAATCCCACGATGCTGTCCCGGCTGGCCGGCAAGCTGGCGGCCGCCGGACTGCTGGTCCGCGACACCGACCCGGCCGACGGGCGGGCGGTGCGGGTCGCCGCCACCGAGGCCGGCATCGCCGAGCACACCCGCCAGCGCGAGGAACGCGCCCGGCTGCTCGCCGAACACGTCGACGGGCTCCCGGACGGCCACGCCGAGGGACTGCGTGCCGCGCTGCCCGCGCTCGAGGCCCTGGCGGGCTCGCTCCGAGCGGCCCGGTGAACGCCGCGGCGGCGCTCCGGT
Source organism: Pseudonocardia sp. NPDC046786 (assembly GCF_040645415.1). Taxonomy (NCBI): domain Bacteria; kingdom Bacillati; phylum Actinomycetota; class Actinomycetes; order Pseudonocardiales; family Pseudonocardiaceae; genus Pseudonocardia; species Pseudonocardia sp. NPDC046786. Next base: position 51,195 of record NZ_JBEYYF010000023.1, read on the forward strand.
CGTACTCCGCACGGACCTTCTCGGCCCTGTCCGGGCGCAACTACCGGCTGTGGTTCGGCGGCCAGTCGATCTCCATGATCGGCACCTGGATGCAGTCGATCGCCCAGTCCTGGCTGGTCTACGAGCTGACCGGATCGGCGGCCGTGCTCGGCGCGGTCGTCGCGGTGCAGACCCTGCCCACCCTGCTGGTCGGCCCGTACGCGGGCGTCTGGGTGGACCGGCTGGACCGGCGCCGGCTGATGATCGGCCTGCAGACGTTGATGGGGTTGCAGGCACTCGCGCTGGCCGTGCTGACCCTCACCGGGACCGTCGTGCTGTGGCACGTCTTCGTCCTCGCCGCCGTCCTCGGCCTCAACAAGGCGTTCGAGAACCCGGCCCGGCAGGTGTTCGTGCACGAGCTGGTCGGCCCGGACGACCTGCGCAACGCCGTCACCCTCAACTCGGTGCTGGTGAACGCGGCCCGGGCGATCGGCCCGGCGGTCGCCGGGGTGGTGATCGTCGCGGGCGGGACCGGCGTGTGCTTCGCGGTGAACGCGGCCAGCTTCGTCGCCGTGGTGACCTCGCTGCTGCGGCTCGACGTCTCCGCGCTCACCCCGAGCGCGCCCACGCCGCGGGCACCCGGCCAGCTGCGCGCGGGGTTCACCTACGTCCGGCGCACCCCGGAGCTGAGCGTCCCGCTGGTGATGATGGCGCTGGTCGGCTGCCTGGCCTACGAGTTCCCGGTGGTGCTGCCGGTCGTCGCCTCGGAGACGTTCGGCGGCGACGCCGGCACCTACGGCTACCTGACCGCCGCGATGGGCGTCGGCGCGGTCGTCGGCGGCCTGATCGTCGCCGGCCGCGGCCGGACCGGGCTGCCCGCGCTGGTGCGCACCTCGCTGCTGTTCGGGCTGTCGATGGCGCTGGTCGCGGTGGCCCCGACGCTGTGGGTCGCGCTGGTCGCGATGGGCCTGGTCGGGATGTCCAGCGTCGCGTTCATGGCCGGCGGGAACAGCACCCTGCAGCTCGCCTCGGACCCCGCCATGCGGGGCCGGGTGATGGCGCTGTGGTCGGTCGCGTTCCTCGGGTCCACCCCGATCGGCGGCCCGATCGCGGGCTGGGTCAGCGAGCAGCTCGGCGGCCGCGGCGGACTGGCGCTCGGCGCGCTGTCCTGTGTCGGCGCCGCCGCGATCGGCTGGGCGGCGATGCGCCGGGCCGAGCGCCGCGGCTCAGCGGATCCGGCCGCCGGTGGCGATGCGCAGGAGGTTCCGCGCGGTTCCCTGCGGTGAGGTGCCCTCCTGCCAGACCGCGCGGAACTCCCGGGTCAGCTCGACGCCGTGCACCGGCACCTCGACCAGCAGCCCGGCCGCCAGGTCCGCGGCGACCACCATCCGGGGCAGCACCGCCGGGCCGTCCCCACGGCGGACGGCGGCCCGCACCGCGGCGTCGGCGGCCAGCTCGCGGACCGGCTCGGCGACCGGGGAGTCGCCTGCCGCGTCCCGCAGCGCGGCGTCCAGCACCGGCCGGGAACCGGCGTCCGGACGGCGGCTGACCAGCGGGGTCGCCGCCAGCCCCGCGCCGTCGATCCCCGGCCCGCCGGCCAGCGGATGCCCGGGCGGCACGACCAGCACCAGGGTGTCGCTCGCGACCGTGGTCGCGTGCAGCTTGTCCAGCGGGCCGCCGGTCTCGACGATCCCGACGGCGGCGTCGCCGTCCCGGACCGCGGCCGCCGGGTCCGCGGTGTCGAGCAGGGTGATCCGCCCGCCCGGCCCGTCGCGCAGCCCCACCAGCCAGCCGGGCAGCAGGCACTCGGCGGCCGTCGGGCCCGCGGCCAGCACCACGGTGTCCGCCGGGTCGTCCGGCGGGCGCAGGGTGGCGACGGCGGCGTCCAGGTCCTGGGCGGCGTCGAGCACCGGGCCCGCCCACTCGACGAGCAGCACCCCGCGCGCGGTGAGCCTGCTCGAACGCCGTCCGCGCCGTCCGCGCTCCAGCACCGGGGTGCCGACCAGCTGCTCCACCGCCCGGACCCGGGCGGTCGCGGCCTGCACGGACAGCCCGAGCTCGTGCGCGGCGGTGCCGAGGTTGCCGGTGCGGGCGATCGCGACGAGCAGGGCGAGGCCGGTCAGGTCGGGGACGTGCGTGGGAGCGGACATCCCGCCCAGCGTAGGCGGCGCGGACCCGGCCCCGAACTCCGGTGACGGCCGCGGCGCCCGCCGGTACCGTCCACCGATCGTGACCGGGATCCCGTTCGCCACCCGGGCCGGAGTGGCCGCCGACCTGCGCGCCCTGGGCCTGCGCCCCGGCGACGACGTCCTCGTCCATGCCGGGATCCGGGCGCTCGGCCCGCTGATCGACGGCCCGGACACGCTGGTCGACGCGCTGCTCGACGCCGTCTCCCCGGGCGGGACGGTGCTCGCCTACACCGACTGGCAGGCCCCGTACCTGGACCTGCTCGACGCCGACGGCCGGGTGCCCGACGAGCTGCGCCCGCACGTCCCGCCGTTCGATCCGGCGGCGTCCCGCGCGATCCGGGACAACGGCGCGTTCCCCGAGTTCCTGCGCACCCGCCCCGGCGCGTTGCGCAGCGGATCGCCGGGCGCCTCGGTCGCCGCGCTCGGTGCCCGCGCCGGATGGTTCGTGCGGGACCACCCGGTCGACCACGGCTACGGGCCGGGGTCACCGTTCGCGAAGCTCGTCGAGACGGGCGGGCGGGTCGCGATGATCGGCGCGCCGTGGGGCACGATGACCCTGCTGCACCACGCCGAGCACCTCGCCGACCTGCCCGGCAAGCGGGTCGTCCGCTACGAGGTGCCGTTCGCGGCGCCCGGCGGGGTCCACTGGCGGACCGTCACCGAGTTCGACACCAGCCGCCCGGTCAGCCCGGCATTCGACGGAGCCGGGCTCGACGGGGACGGGCCGGGGGAGGACCACCTCGGCCTCATCGTCGCCGGCTTCGTCGCCGCCGGAGGCGGCATGCACGGCAGGGTTGCCGGAGGCGGCATGCACGGCAGGGTTGCCGAGGGCGGCGTGCAGGGCCGGGTCGCCGGTGCGGACTCGCTGCTCGTCGACGCGGCCGCGGTGTGCGCGTTCGCGGTCGGCTGGCTGGAGGAGCGCGGCGGCGGTCAGCGGCCGAACAGCCCGCGCAGGTAGGCGGCCTGCCCGGCGTGCTGCAGGTCGTCGCCGAGCACGCTGACCAGCCGCGCGCCCAGCGTGACGCCCGCCCCGTAGGTGGGCGGCAGCACCCGGGCGAGCTCGGCGTCGGTGAGCGTCGCCAGGTGCGACACCGTCCTGGCGTGCACCGCCTCGCCGTACCCGGCGAGCAGCTCGGCGGTGGTCCGCACGGCGTCGACCTGCTCCCGGGTGTGCCCGTAGCCGGTGTCCTGAGGGTCGAGGGGGAGCCCGAACCGGTCCGCCCAGCCGTCCTCGATCCAGACCTGCCCGGTGCCGAACGCCTCAGCCACGTGGTCGTCCTGCACCCGCAGCAGGTGCCACACCAGCCAGCCGATCGGGTTCCCCGCCCCGTCGGGGCCGTCCGGGCGGCGGGCGAGATCGTCCTCGGTGAGCCCGTCGACGACGTCGTGCACCAGGCCGTCGACCCGGCCGAAGTGGTCGGTGAGCAGCTCGGCGGCGGTCAGCGTGTTCGTCATACCTACAGCTTCCCCCGCGATCCCTTCCGCATGCGGGCGCCCGCCGCATAGCGTGGAGCGTGGTGACCGAGATCGAGAAGACCCACAGTGCCCACTGGGGCGTGTTCCGTGCCCGCTACGACGGCGAGCGGTTGCGGGTGCGCCCGCACCCGGGCGACCCGGACCCGTCGCCGGTGCTGGACAACATCCCAGCCGCGGTCGCGCACCCGGCCCGGGTGACGGCCCCGGCGGTCCGGCGGGGCTGGTGGGAGCGCGGCCCGGGCCGGGATCCCGCGCGCGGCCGGGACGGCTACCTGACCGTCTCCTGGGACGCGGTGCTGGACCGGCTCGCCGAGGAGACCCACCGGGTCCGCTCGACCTACGGCGACGCCGCCGTCTACGGCGGGTCCTACGGCTGGGCGTCGGCCGGGCGGTTCCATCACGCGCAGGGCCAGCTGCACCGCTTCCTGGCGGCGACCGGCGGCTACACCCGCTCGGTCAACACCTACTCCGGCGGCGCGGCGGAGGTGATCCTGCCGCAGGTCCTCGGGGCGTTCGACTCGGTCAGCCGCAACGCCGTCACCTGGGACGCGGTGGCCGCGCACACCGACACCGTGCTGGCGTTCGGCGGGATGGCGCTGAAGAACTCGGCGATCGCCGCCGGCGGGGTGAGCCGGCACGTCGAGCGCGGCGCGATGCGCGCCGCCCGCGACCGCGGCGCGGTGTTCGTGCTGGTCAGCCCGCTGCGTCCGGACCTGCCGGAGGAGGTCGACGCGACCTGGCTGCCGATCCGCCCGGGCACCGACGTCGCGCTGATGCTGGCGCTGATGCACACCGTCGCCGCCGAGAACCGGCACGACGCGGACTTCCTCGACACCCACTGCGACGGCTGGGAGCAGCTGCGCGAGTACCTGTTCGCGGCACCGGTCAAGGACGCCGAGTGGGCCGCGGAGATCACCGGCATCGACGCGTCCGCGATCCGCGAGCTGGCCTGGCGGATCGCCTACGGGCGCACGCTGGTCACCGTCGCCCAGTCGCTGCAGCGCGCCGAGCACGGCGAGCAGCCGGTGTGGGGGGCGACCGCGCTGGCCGCGGTGCTCGGCCAGATCGGGCTGCCCGGCGGCGGATTCAACTACGGCCTCGGCTCGCTCGGGCACTACGGCAGGCTGCGCAACGCGGTGCCGGTGCCGGCCTTCTCCCGGATACCGAACCCGGTGTCGTCGTTCATCCCGGTGGCCCGGGTCGCCGACATGCTGCTGCACCCGGGGGAGACCTACGACTACAACGGCGCCGAGCACACCTACCCGCACGTGCGGCTGGCCTGGTGGGCCGGCGGCAACCCGTTCCACCACCACCAGGACCTGCGCCGGCTGCGCCGCGCGGTCGCCGAGCTGGACACCTTCGTGGTGCACGACCCGATGTGGACCGCCACCGCCCGGCACGCCGACGTCGTGCTGCCGTCCACGACCACCCTCGAACGCGACGACATGGGCGCGACCAGCGCCGATCCGCTGCTGGTCGCGATGAAGCAGCTCGTCCCGCCGCGCGGCGAGGCCCGCGACGACTACGACGTGTACGCCGCGCTCGCGCACCGGCTGGGCCACGGCGAGACGTTCACCGAGGGCCGCAGCGCGCACGACTGGCTGGTCCACATGTACGACCGGACCCGCAAGGCACTCGCCGATCGCGGGCTCGACGCCCCCGACTTCGACGAGTTCTGGGAGCGCGGCGAGCTGGAGCTGCCGCAGCGCCCGGACGACGGCGGCGTCCTCGGCCGGTTCCGGTCCGATCCGGTGGCGCACCCGCTGCCGACGCCGTCCGGCCGGATCCAGGTCGGGTCCGCGCCGATCGCCGGGTACGGCTACGCCGACCATCCCGGGCACCCGGCCTGGCTGGAGCCGACCGAGGCGCCCGACGAGCGGCACCCGTTCTGGCTGGTCTCCAACCAGCCCGCGACCCGGCTGCACTCGCAGCTGGACTTCGGCGCGCACTCGGCGGGCTCGAAGCGTTCCGGACGCGAGGTCGTCCGGATCCACCCGGACGACGCCGCCGGGCTCGGGATCGCCGACGGCGACGTCGTCCGGCTGTACAACGACCGCGGCGCCTGCCTGGCCTCGGCCCGGGTGACCGACGACATCCGGGCCGGCGTGCTGCAGCTGCCGACCGGCGCCTGGTGGGACCCGCGCCCGGACCCGGAGCGCCCGGACGCCGGCGACGACGCGCTCTGCGTGCACGGCAACCCGAACGCCCTGACCCGGGACCGCGGCTCGTCCCGGCTGGCCCAGGGCTGCACCGGTCAGCTGTGCGCGGTCGCGGTGGAACCCTTCCGCCACGAGCCGCCCGAGGTCACCGCGCACACTCCGCCCTGGATCGGGTGATCACGGATCGGGCACCGGAACGGTCGCCCGGCGAACGTCCCGGTGCCCGATCGGTGATCATGCGCCGGCGTTGCGGGCGCGGGCGGCGGCGATCCGGCGGTCGGCGAGCGCGGTGGCGGCGGTGAGCGCGTCGACGCCGTCGGCGTCCGCCGCGGCCAGGATCTCGGCGGTGGTGGCCCCGATCGCCTCCAGCCGGTCGGCGAACCCGGAGACGCCGCGGATCTCGGCCTCGCAGGAGATCAGCCCGCCGGCGTTGGCGACGAAGTCGGGCACGTAGTCGATGCCGCGTGCGCGCAGCCGCAGCGCCTGCTCGTCCCCGGCGAGCGCGTTGTTCGCGGCCGGCACGACCGCCCACGCGCGGAGCCGGTCAACCCGCTCGGCGTCGAGGACCAGGCCGGCCCCGGCCGGGCAGACCAGATCGACGTCGGCGAGCAGCACGTCGGCGCCGTCGGCCGGGACGGCACCGAAGCGGGTGACGGCGTCCCGGACCCGCTCCGGGTCCAGATCGTCGACGACGGTGCGGGCGCCCTCGGCGTGCACCAGCCCGACGATGTGCCCGCCGACGTTCCCGACGCCCTGCACGGCGACCGACAGCCCGGCCAGCGAGCTGTGCCCGCGCCGCAGCGCGACCGCGCGCATCGCGGCGACCACGCCGCGCGCGGTGGACGGCGACGGGTCCCGCTCGGCGCTCGCGACGACCGGGGTGTGCCCGGCGATCACCCGCAGGTCCTCCGGGCCGGTGCCCATGTCGGCGGCCGGGATGTAGCGGCCGCCGAGCAGCCCGATCGCCCGGCCGTGCGCGGCGAGCACCGCGGCGGTCTTCCCGGTGCGCGGATCGGCGTTGATCACCGACTTGCCGCCGCCGAGCGGCAGCCCGGCCAGCGCCGCCTTGTAGGTCATCGCCCTGGCCAGGCGCAGCGCGTCGGCGGCGGCGGTCTCGTCGTCGGGGTAGCGGCGGACCCGGACCCCGCCGAGTGCCGGCCCGAGCGAGGTGTCGTGCACGGCGATGAACCCGCGCGGGCCGCCGGCCGGGTCCCGGCTGACGAGCAGCTGCTCGAAGCCCTGCTCGGCGAACGTGGTGAGCGCGGTCGGCGCGCCCGGGGTCCTGCGGTCGATCAGTACGGTCATGGCTCCTTCTTCGTGCGGACGGGCGGGGGTCGGGATCAGGCCAGTGCCAGCTCCCAGGTGGGGTCGGTGAGCACGGCGCCGATCCGGGCGAGGACCCGGCTGCCGAGCTCGCCGTCGACGAGCCGGTGGTCGAACGACAGCGACAGCCGGGTCGTCCAGCGCGGGACGACGTCGTCGCCGACCACCCACGGCCGGCGGCGGAACGCGCCGAGGCAGAGGATCGCGGCCTCGCCGGGATTGAGGATCGGGGTCGCGGCGTCCACCCCGAACACCCCGATGTTGGTGATCGTGAGGGTGCCGCCGGTCAGGTCGGCGACCGGGGTGCGGCCGGACCGCGCGGTCTGCACCAGCGCGTCCAGCGCGCGGGCCAGGCCGGGCAGGTCGAGCCGGTCGGCGCCGGCGATGTTCGGCACGATCAGCCCGCGGTCGGTGGCGGCGGCGATCCCGAGGTTGACGGCGGCGTGCTGCACGATCTCGCCGGTCTCCGCCGACCAGCGGGCGTTGAACTCCGGATGGGCGCGCACGCCGGCGAGCACAGCGCGGGCGGCGACCAGCAGCGGGGTGACCCGGCTCCCGGCGAGCCGCGGGTCCTCGCGCAGCCGCGCCACCAGCTCGACCGTTCCGGTGACGTCGACGTCGAGGAACTCGGTGACGTGCGGTGCGGTGAAGGCGCTGCGGGTGACGGCGTCCGCGGTCGCCCGGCGGACCCCGCGGATCGGGGTCCGGATCTCGCCGTCCGGGGTGGCGGGGGAGAGCGCGGCGGTGAAGTGGCCCAGCACGTCCTCGCGCAGCACCCGCCCGCCCGGGCCGGTGGCGGTGACCGAGGTCAGTGGGATGCCGAGCTCGCGGGCCAGCCGGCGCACGGCGGGTGCGGCCGGTGGGGGCTCGCTGCCGCTCCCGGCCGGGCCGGTCCCGGGACCCGCCGGCGGGGTGGGTGACGGGGCTGCGACCCGGGCGGTCCCCGGCGCGTCCCCGGCCTGGCCGGGGGTGGGAGCCGGGCCGGCGCCGGTGGTCGTGCTGCCGACGCCGCTGATGCCGCCGCTGCCGTTGCCGGCGGTCCCGTTGCCGCTACACGCGTTGCTGCCGGCCTCGCTGCGGCCGGCCGCGCCGCCGCTGTTGCCGGTGTCCCCTGCGGCGGCGTCCCGGGCGCGTTTCCGCCTGCGGCTCGCCTCGGGCCGCGGACCGGGCCCGACCAGCACCGCGGGCTGTTCCCCGGGGGCGCCGGCCTCCACGGGCCCGGCAGCGGCAGAGCCGGGCCCGCCCGGCCCGGCGGCGGGGGACCCCGGTCCGTCCGGCCCGGCGAAGCGCAGCAGCACCGAACCGACCGGCACGGTGTCGCCCTCCGCGGCGCACAGCTCGGCGACCGTCCCGGCGTGCGGGCTGCTCAGCTCGACCAGCGACTTCGCGGTCTCGATGTCGGCCAGCGGATCGTTGATGCCGACGGTCTCGCCGGGGGAGACCCGCCAGGTGACGATCTCGGCCTCGGTCAGGCCCTCGCCGACGTCGGGCAGCCGGAACTCGGTGCCGGTCGGGACGGCGCCGGTGGGGACGGTGGAGCTGCTCATGCGGGGTCCAGGGTTCGGTCGACGGCGTCGAGCACGCGATCGAGATCGGGCAGGTACTCGTCCTCCAGCCGGGCCGGTGGGTAGGGCGCGTGGTAGGCGCCGACCCGCAGCACCGGGGCCTCGAGATCGAAGAAGCACTGTTCGGTCACCGCGGCGGCGACCTCGGCGCCGAGCCCCAGGAAGGTCGGGGCCTCGTGCGCGACGACGGCGCGCCGGGTCCGGCGCACCGACTCCAGGACGGTGTGCAGGTCGAGCGGGGACAGCGTCCGCAGGTCGACGACCTCCAGGTCGTGCCCGTCCGCCGCGGCGGCCTCGGCGGCGGCCAGGCAGACCGCGACCATCCCGCCGTAGGTGAGCAGCGTGAGGTCCCGCCCGGGCCGGACGATCCGGGCCCGGTCCAGCGGGAGCACCGCCGGATCGGCCGGATCGGTGGCGACCTCGCCGGTCGACCAGTAGCGCCGCTTCGGCTCGTAGAACAGCACCGGATCGTCACCGGTGACGGCCTGGCGCAGCATCCAGTGCGCGTCCTGCGGGGTGGAGCAGTAGACCACCCGCAGACCCGCGGTGTGCGCGAAGTACGCCTCGTTGGACTCGCTGTGGTGCTCGACGGCGCCGATGCCACCGCCGGCCGGGATCCGGATCACCACCGGCAGCCGGACCGCGCCGGCGGTGCGCGCATGCAGCTTGGCCAGCTGGGAGACGATCTGGTTGAACGCGGGATAGGCGAAGCCGTCGAACTGGATCTCGCAGACCGGCCGGTAGCCGTGCATCGCGAGCCCGATCGCGGTGCCCACGATGCCGGACTCGGCCAGCGGGGTGTCGAGCACCCGCGCCTCGCCGAAGTCCTTCTGCAGGCCGTCGGTGACCCGGAAGACGCCGCCGAGCCGGCCGACGTCCTCACCCATCACGAGTACCGCCGGGTCGTCCTCCAGGGTGCTGCGCAGCGCGTCGTTCAGCGCGCGGACCATTGTGGATTGCCTGGTCACAGGGTTGTCCTCGTCGTTGTCGGGCCGTGGCGGCCCGGAACAGGGGGAGTCAGTCCAGGAAGGACGCCGCGTAGGCGGCGTGCGCCGAGCGTTCGGCGTCGACGGTCGCCGAGCCACCGGCGAGCACGTGCGCGAACACCGAGCCGAACTCGGGTGCGGCCAGCGCGAGGCAGGCGGCGCGGACCTGCGCGGCGAGCTCGTCGGACTCGCGGCGCAGCTCGTCGCGGAACCGCGCGTCGGCCCAGCCGCGGCGGTCCAGCAGCCGCTCGACCCGGGTGATCGGGTCGCGGGGGGTCCAGCCGGCGAGCTCGGCGTCGTCCCGGTAGCGCGACGGGTCGTCGGACGAGCTGTGCCCGCCCATCCGGTAGGTGACGGCCTCGATCAGCACCGGCCCGGCGCCGGCCCGGACGGCCGCGGCGGCGGAGGCGGTGACGGCGTGCACGGCGATCACGTCGTTGCCGTCGACCAGGTGCGCGTCCAACCCGAAACCGCGGGCCCGCTGGTGCAGCGGGGCGCGCTGCTGCAGCCGGGTGGGGGTGGAGATCGCGAACTGGTTGTTCTGGCAGAGGAACAGCACCGGCGCGGACGTGGTGGCCGCCCAGTTCAGCGCCTCCGAGGCGTCGCCCTCGCTCGCGGCGCCGTCGCCGAGGCAGGCCAGCACGATCTCGTCGGCGCCGTCGCGCTGCACCCCCATCGCGTACCCGACGGCGTGCAGCAGCTGCGCGGCGAGCACCAGGGTGTACACCCCGAACCGGTGCTCCTCGGGATCCCAGCCGGCGGCCGAGCAGCCGCGCCACTGGGCGAGCAGACCGGCCGGCGGGACACCGCGGCACAGCGCGGCGGCGTGCTCGCGGTAGCTGGGGAAGATCCGGTCGCGGTCGTCGAGCGCGGTCACCGCACCGACCTGGGCGGCCTCCTGGCCGCGGCACTGCAGCCACAGGCCGAGCTCGCCCTGGCGTTGCAGGTGCAGCGCCTCCTCGTCGAGGCGGCGGGCGAGCACCATCCGGCGCAGCAGGTCGCGGGCCAGCGTGGGGTGGACGTCGAGCGGATGGTCGGGATGGTCGGTCAGCTCGCCGTCGGGGGAGAGCAGCTGGACAGGGGTGTCGGACACGGGCACCTCGTGGGTGATGACGGGGCGGTGTCCGGCGGGGTGGGCCGGACCTCGTCAGCGTGCGCATCCGGTACGGCGCGGGTCCAGACTGCGTGGGCGGGATCCGCGACCGTCGCGCGCCGCGCCGCGCCGGATGTGGCCACGGGTGCACATCCCGGACGGCGACGAGCTGGGCACGGTGGCCAGATCATCCCCCGAAGATCACCGTCGTGGTGCGTACGGCCACGCGGATCGCGGCCCGGTGCACCCGGACGGTGATCTCCGGCGGGGACGTTCAGGCGCGGCGGGGTGTGAAGATCATGACCCAGTGGTCGCTCTCGGGGTCGTGCAGCATCTCGCTGTCGAAGGCGAGCGGACCCCTGGTCGGATGGTGGAGGTTCTTCATCGCCGAGCTCCACGTTCCGATCTCCGCTCGTTCCCAGTGTTGCCCGAACCCGGGGCTGCGGGTCGACAGCTCGTGGAACAGGGAACGAAGGCGTGCGTCCTCCGGGTAGCGGCCGAGCGCCTTGCGCAGTTCGGCGGCCGCCACCCGGGCGAGTTGCTCCGCTCCGTCGTCCCCGAGCACCGTGCGCAGCCCGGTGGACGTGAACGCCTGGTGGACGATGTTCCGGCCGTAGGGTCCGTCGCCGAACACCGGCCCGAACAGGTCCGCCGCGGCGCGGTTGAGCGCCAGCACGTCGAGCCGGCCGTCGTGGACGGTGACCGGCAAGGTGTCGTCCAGGCCGGCGAGCATCTGCCGGAGCCCCGGCCGGACCTCTGCGGCGGGTGCCCGCCGCCGCGGAGGTCGCTCGTCGGCGAGCGGGCGCCCGGTCAGTGTCGACGGCGACCGGGAACCACGATCTCACCCAGGGAGCCCACCCATGACCGCAGCGACCCGAACCCTGATCATGACCGGGGCCACCCGCGGGATCGGTCTCGAAGCCGCGCGGGAGGTCCTGCGGCGCAGCCCCGGCACCCACCTCGTGGTGCTCGGGCGAGGCTCCTCCGCCGCCGAGGTGCTGCCGGGCCTGCGGGAGATCACCCCACACGTCTCGACCGTCGACGTCGATCTGTCGAGCAGGGCGAGCGTGGCCGCTGCCGGCGCGCAGCTGGAGGATCTCCTCGAGTCCGGTGGGTTGCCCCCGCTGCGGGGTCTCGTCTTCAACGCGGGGGTCCACCTCTCCGACGCGGTGCAGGCCACCGTCGACGGATACGAGCGAACCTTCGCGGTGAACGTCATGTCCACCCACCAGCTGCTCCGGCAGCTGCACCCGCACATCCAGGCCCCTGCGCGCATCGTCGTCACGGTCAGCGACGCCCACTTCGGGGATCTGCGGCACACCGGGGGGACCATGCCCGCACCCCGGTGGGCGATCCCGGAGATCTCCCGGCCGGGAGCCTTCGCCTCCGCCGGACGGGTCCGGGCCGGCCGTCGTGCCTACGTGACCAGCAAGCTCGGCGGCATCCACCTGGTCCACGAGTGGGCCCGCCGTCTACCCGGGGGCGTCGACATCGTCGCCTACAACCCCAGTCTCGTGGTCGGGACCGGGCTCGCGCGCGAGACCGGGGGCGCATTCCCCTTCCTGATGAGCAGGATCGTCCCGCTGCTCACGGTCACCGGCCTCGTCGACACCCCGGTCCCCGCGGGCCGGAAGCTCGCCGACACCGTCCTCGGCGTCACTCCCGCCGCGTCCGGCGCCTACATCCACCGGACGAAGGCCGCACCGTCGTCCACCGAGTCCTACGACCCCGATCGCGAACGCGCCCTCTGGAACTGGCTGGAACACCTCGGCTGACGGCGGAGGCCCCGACGGCCCGCACACCTGGCCGTTGAGCACCGTGCACACCGCGGTCCCCGCAGGTTTGTCCGCGGCGCCGAAGCGTCCCGGCCCCCGCCACTCCTAGGTTCGGATCTCGCCACCGGTCGGACATCGCGCCGCCCACCACCACGTGGCGTCCCCGTCCCTGGGAGGTTCCATGCGTCCTGCCCCGTTCCGGTATCGGGAACCCCGTTCCCTCGACGAGGCGTGTGCCGTGCTCGCCGCCGAGCCGGGTGAGGTCGCCGTGCTCGCCGGCGGCCAGAGCCTGGTACCCCAGCTCAACGCCCGCACCCGCACCCCGGAGCTGGTGCTCGCGATCGGCCGGGTCCCCGAGCTCGGCGGCATCACCGTCGACGGCGACCGGTTGCGGATCGGCGCCGCGGTCACCCAGCGGACGGTGCAGCGTGACCGGCTCGCCGCCCGGGTGCCGGTGCTGACCGAGGCCCTCGGCCACGTCGGGCACGTCCCGACCCGCAACCGCGGCACGGTCGGCGGGAGCATCGCGTTCGCCGATCCCACCGCCGAGCTGCCGCTGGTGCTGCTCGCGCTGGGCGGCGTCGCGGTGGCGCACTCGGCGTCCGGGGAGCGCCGCATCCCGGCGGCCGAGTTGTTCACCGGCCCGTTCCGGACGACGCTGCGCCCCGACGAGCTGCTCGCCGCCGTCGAGCTGCCGGTCCCGGACCGGCCGTGGGCGTTCGAGCAGCGGCACTTCCGGCGGCACGCGAAGGTCTCCGCGGTCGCCGGGCACGACGCGGGCGGCGCGCTCGTCATCGCCGTGACCGGTGTCGGCCCCACCCCGGTCGTCGTCCCCACCGGGCGGGCCGCCGCAGGCCCGGAGGACCCGGCCGGCGCGGCCGCCGATCTGGTCGTCCCGAACGGCGACCGCTACGGGTCGGTGCCCTACCGGCGCCGCCTGGTCACCGTCGCGGTCACCGGCGCGCTGTCCCGGATCGTCCCCGATCCCACCCGTCACACGCCCTCCCGGGAGGACGCCGCATGACCACCACCGATCTCCCCCCGACCGCACCCGCCCGGCCGACCGGTGAGCGCGTGCTGACCATGCAGGTGAACGGCGAGCCGGTCGCCGCGCTCGCCGAGCCGCGCACCAACCTCGCCGACTTCCTGCGCGAACGGGCCGGGCGCACCGGCACCCACACGTCCTGTCACCAGGGCTGGTGCGGCGCCTGCACGGTGCTCGTCGACGGCGAGTCGGCCCGGTCCTGCCTGACCTTGGCGGTCCAGGCCGACCGCGCCGAGATCACCACCGTGGAGGGCGTCGAGGACCCCGACGGCACCCTGTCCCGCTTCCAGCAGGCGCTGATCGAGCACACCGGGTTCCAGTGCGGGTTCTGCACGCCCGGTTTCGTGGTGCTCGGCACCGAGATCATCGCCGAGGCCCGGGCGGGCGCCCGGTTCGACCGCGCCGAGCTGCTGCGCAGGCTGTCGGCGAACATCTGCCGCTGCACCGGCTACGCCGGGATCGTGGACGCCCTCGGGTCCGCGCTCGACCACGTGACCGGGGAGGCGGGCGCGTGACCGTCACCGAGCAGCCGGCCGGCTACGTCGGCCGCAGCATCCCCAGCCGCACCGGCGACCGGTTCGTCCGCGGCGCCGGGCGCTACGTCGACGACGTGCACCACAACCGCGAGGCCACCCTGGTGGTGCTGCGCAGCCCGCACGCGCACGCCCGGATCGTCTCCATCGACACCACCGCCGCCCGGGCGATCGACGGCGTGTACGCGGTCGCGACCGGCGCCGAGCTGTTCGACGAGATCGGCCCCCAGCAGTACCTGTGGGACCTGCCCGGGCAGAAGACCGGGCACGGCAGGCCGCTGACCGTCGACAAGGTCCGGCACGTCGGCGAGCCGGTGGCCGTCGTCGTCGCCCGGGACCAGTACGTCGCCGAGGACGCCCGGGACGCGATCGAGGTCGTCTACCAGCCGCTGCCCGCGGTGACCACGGTGGACCAGGCGCTCGATCCCGGCGCGCCGCTGCTGCACGAGGAGTGGGGCGACAACGTGCAGGTCCGGGCGGCCTGGCCGGTCGCCGTCCCGGGCCTGCCGGAGCCGCCGGACGCGGGTGCCGCGCTGGCCGGCGCGCACACCGTCGTCCGGGAGACGTTCACGACCTCGCGGATCCTGGCCACCTCGATGGAGACCCGCGGCGTGGTCTGCGACTACGACCCGACCGGGCCGCGGCTGACCATCCACACCTCCACCCAGTCGCCGCACCAGATCCGGGAGGGCGTCGCGGCGATGCTCGGCGTGCCGGAGAACCGGATCCGGGTGATCGCACCGGACGTCGGCGGCGCCTTCGGGATGAAGGCGGTGCTGTACCCGGAGGAGGCGCTCGTCCCGTACTTCGCGCTGCGGCTGCGCCGCCCGGTGCGGTTCACCGAGCAGCGCGACGAGTCGTTCGTCGCGTCCACCCCGTCCCGGGACCAGCGGATGGAGCTGGAGATCGGGTTCGACGCCGACGCCCGGATCGTCGGGCTCCGCGCCCGCTACCTGATCGACCTCGGCAGCGCCCCGTCGACCTGCGGCGCCGGCACCGGCTGGGCCACCGGCGCGCTGCTGTGCGGGCCGTACACGGTGCCCGCGGTGGACATCTCGGCGACCGCCGTGGTCACCAACAAGACCCCGCTCGGCGCCTACCGCGGCTTCGGCCAGCCGGAGGCGAACTTCCCGCTGGAGCGGCTGCTCGACATCGCCGCATCGCAGCTCGGGCTGGACCCGGTCGAGCTGCGCCGGCGCAACCTGATCCCGCCCGAGGCGTTCCCGTTCACCACCGCCACCGGTCAGCTCCTCGACTCCGGCGACTACCCGCAGATGCTCGATCTCGCCCTGGACCGGCCCGCCTACGCAGACATGCTCCGGGAGCGCGACGAGATCCGCGCCGCGGGCCGCCCGGCCGGGATCGGGATCGCCTTCTTCAACGAGTGCACCAACTTCGGCCCGTCCGGGGTGTTCCCGCTGATCGGGATCACCACCGGCGGCTGGGACGCCACCTCGGCGACCGTCGAGCCGGACGGCCGGGTGCGCCTGGTGTCCAGCCAGACGCCGATGGGCCAGGACCTGGAGACCGCGTTCGCCCAGCTGGCCGCGGACCGGTTCGGGGTGCCGCTGGACCACGTGACCGTCCGGTTCGGCGACACCGACTCCAGCCACTACACCGCCTACGCCAGCGGGGCCAGCCGGGCCGCCGGGATCGCCGGCTCCTCGCTGATCCTGGCCGCCGACAAGGCCGTCGACAAGATGCGCCGGATCGCCGCGCACCTGCTGGAGGCCGATCCCGGCGACGTCGAGCACTCCGACGGCGAGTTCCGGGTGCGCGGCGCCGGCGCGGCCGGGCTGAGCTACGCGACCGTCGCCGCGGCCGCCTACCAGGGCGGGAACCTCCCGGCGGGGATGGAGCCCGGGCTGGAGACGCTCGGCGCGTTCGACCCGCAGGCGCTCGCCTTCTCCTACGGCGTCGTCGTCGCACTCGTCGACGTCGACCCGCACACCGGGCAGGTCCGCGTCCCGCGGATGATCTTCGGGCACGACTGCGGGAACCAGCTGAACCCGCGCATCGTGGACGCCCAGATCGTCGGCGGCGCGCTGCAGGGCCAGGGCGCCGCGCTCACCGAGGAGATCGTCTACGACGAGTCCGGGCAACCGGGTGCGACCGGGTTCGCCGACTACCTGGTGCCGATCGCCCCCGAGATCCCCGAGCTCGACGTCTTCCACACCGTCACGCCGACCCCGTTCGCACTCAACGGCGCCAAGGGCGTCGGGGAGAGCGGCGTCATCGCAGCGCCGTCGGCGATCGTGAACGCCCTGCAGGACGCGCTGCCCGCCGGTGCGGCGCCGCTCACCTCGATCCCGGTGCTGCCGGAGCGGGTGCTCGACGGGCTGGCGACGGAGCCGGCCCGATGAGCCGCACCGTCGTCGCGCTGACCACGCTCACCGACGAGGCCGTGCGCGCGGACTACGAACGCCGGCTGCGCGAGGTGGACGCCCCCACCGCGGCCGGGATGCCGGGGGTCCTCGGGTTCCGGGTGCTGCGCCTGGAGGGCCCGGTGCTCGACGGCGTCGGCGTACCGGCCCACCACTACCTGGAGCTGATCGAGGTCGCCGATCTCGACGGTTTCCGCACCGCGATGGCCGGGCTCCCGGAGAGCTTCCACGCGTCGTTCCGCAGCGTCATCGGCGGGATGGACGTGGCACACGCCGCGCCGGTCGTCGGCCCGACCACCGGAGGAGCCGCGTGACCGGATCGGACCTGGTGCTCGGCTACAAGGCCTCGGCCGAGCAGTTCGGCCCCCGCGAGCTCGTCGAGCTGTCCGTGCTCGCCGAGCAGCACGGCATACAGAGCGTGCTGGTCAGCGACCACTTCCAGCCCTGGCGGCATCGCGGCGGGCACGCGCCGTTCTCGATCGCCTGGATCGCCGCCGCCGGCGAGCGCACCTCCCGCGTCACCCTCGGCACCAGCGTGCTCACCGCCACGTTCCGGTACAACCCGGCGGTCGTCGCGCAGGCCTTCGGCACGCTCGGCGCGCTCTATCCGGGCCGGGTGCTGCTCGGCGTCGGCACCGGCGAGGCGCTCAACGAGGTCGCCGTGGCCCGGCTGGAATGGCCCGAGTTCCGCGAGCGGTTCGCCCGGATGCGCGAGGCGATCGACCTGATCCGGGCACTGTGGACCGGCGAGCGGGTGACCGTCGACGGCGAGTACTACCGCACCGTCGACGCCACCGTCTACGACCGCCCCGAGGTCCCGGTCCCGATCTACGTCGCGGCCGGCGGCCCGGTCGTCGCGAAGTACGTCGGGCGGGCCGCCGACGGGTTCATCTGCACCAGCGGCAAGGGGATGGACCTCTACACCGAGAAGCTGCAACCGGCCGTCGACGCGGGCGCGGAGGCGGCCGGCCGCCGCCGCTGCGACATCGACCGGATGATCGAGATCAAGGTGTCCTACGACCCGGACCCGGACGCCGCCGGGGAGAACACCCGGTTCTGGGCGCCGCTGTCGCTGCGCCCGGAGCAGAAGCACGGCATCTCCGATCCGCTGGAGATGGAGCGGATCGCCGACGAGCTTCCGATCGAGCAGGTCGCGTCCCGCTGGATCGTCGCGTCCGACCCGGACGAGATCGCCGAGCGGGTCCGCCCCTACGTCGACGCCGGCTTCCGGCACCTGGTGCTGCACGCGCCCGGACACGACCAGCAGCGGTTCCTGCAGCTGTTCGACAAGGACCTGGCACCGCGGCTGCGGGCGCTGGGCTGACCCAGGAGTTGATGATCATGACCAACAGGATCGGCCTGCTGCTCGGCAGCACCACACCGCCCGAGGACATCGCCCGGCTGGCCCACGAGGTCGAGCAGCGCGGCTTCGGGGAGCTCTGGATCCCGGAGGACTACTTCTTCCTCGGCGGCATCGCCGCCTCGGCGATCGCGCTCGGCGCCACCGAGCGGATCCCGGTCGGGATCGCCGTCGTCTCCTCGATGGTGCGCCATCCCGCACTGCTCGCCATGGAGACGGCGACCCTGGCCCGCGCCTATCCGGGCCGGTTCAAGCCCGGCGTCGGGCACGGCGTACCGGCCTGGACGGCACAGATGGGGCTGACCGTGAAGTCCCCGATGTCGGCGCTGCGCGAGACCCTCACCGGGGTGTCGGCGCTGCTGGCCGGGGAGAAGGTCGACGACACGGGCCGGGTGTTCACCTTCAACGAGGTCGCCCTCACGCACCCGCCGGCGCAGGTCCCGCCGCTCTACACCGGCGTGCTGGGGGACAAGGGCATCGCCCTGACCGGCGAGCTGGCCGACGGCATCGTCGTCAGCGTGCTCGCCACCCCGGAGTACGTCCGGGCCACCCGGGAGAAGCTGGATGCCGCCGCCGACGCGGCCGGCCGCAGCACCCGGCCCGAACAGGTCGTGCTGGTCGCGATGAACCTGACCGGCGATCCGGCCCGGGCCGCCGAGGTGCGCGACCAGATCCGCCCCGTGCTGGCCTTCTACATCGGCGCCACCGGCCCGTGCCCGCTGTTCGCCTCGATCGGCGCCAACGACGCGATCGCCGACATGATCGGCCGCGGCGGCGCCGCGACCGTGGCCGCCGAGATGCCCGAGGAGTGGATCGACGCGTTCAGCGTCACCGGTGGCCCGGACGAGGCCCGCGCCGGCATCCAGGCCCTGCTCGACGCCGGCGCCGACAAGGTCGTCGTCGTGCCGGTGGTGGCCGACAACGCCGACGAGACCCTCGCGACCGTCGCCGGTCTCGTCTCCGACTTCAGTTCCTGATCCCCGACACCCGACCCAGCAGGAGAGATCTCCATGAGCACCCATGACCAGGACGTCGCCGCCGTCCGCGCCGTGCACGACGGCTGGTTCGCCGCCAACGTCGGACTCGACGTCGAGAAGATGCTGCCGTACTTCCCGGTCGGCGACGGCTACCTGCAGTTCAACCTCAACGGCTTCGTCTACCGCGGCGCCGCCGACAAGGCGAAGCTGTGGCGCAACCTCACCTCGGTCGGCGTCACCATCACCCGGATCGCCGACGTCACCGAGCCGGAGATCCAGGTGTTCGGGGACGTCGCGCTGCTCACCTCCGAGGGCGAGGCCGAGCTGGTGCTGCCCACCCCGACCGGCAAGCTGGAGACGAGCGGCGCGACCCGGTTCCGCAACACCGAGTTCCTGCGCCGCGACGACGGCGCCGGAAACGCCGACTGGCGGATCTGGCACATGCACATCAGCGAGTTCGCCCCCGAGGGGCAGCTGAAGTACGGCACCGAATGAGCGGCGTCCCGACGTCGGTCCACACCGTGGACGGCCCCGCCGGGCCGCTCACGGTGCGGGTCACCGGTGAGCCCGCCGCCGACGGCACGCTCGTCCTGGTGCACCCGATCAACACCGCGGGCTCGGTGTGGGAGCACGTCACCGCCGCGCTCGACCGGCCCACGGTGGCGCTGGACCTGCGCGGGCACGGCACGTCCACCACCGCCGGGCCGTTCTCGATCGAGGACGGCTGGCTGCCCGACGTCGTCGCCGTGCTCGACGCGCTCGGCCTGCGGACGGTGCACCTGGCCGGCGGCTCGCTGGGCGGGTCGATCGCGCTGGCCGCCGCCGCGCTGCACCCGGAGCGGGTGTTCGGCGTCGCCACCTTCGGCTCCACCCTCGGGGTCGGCGCACCGGACGAGGCGATCGAGGCGATGGTGGCCGAGCTGACCGCGCAGGGCACCGCCGGCTACTTCGCCGGGCTGCTGCCCGGCATCGTCGGCGGCGCGTTCCGCACCGAGCCGCGGGTCGTCGACGGGCTGGCCGCGGCCGCGGGCACCCGCGACGAGGCCGTCGTCGCGGCGATCCTGCACGGCGCGTTCCGGGCCGACATCCGGCACCTGACCGGTCGGGTCGGCGTCCCGGTGCTGGCCGCCACCGGCACCGAGGACCCGACCTGCCCACCGGCGATGACCGCCGAGATCGCCGCCGCCACCGGCACCGAACCGGTGTTCCTCGACGGCGTCGGGCACCTGCCGATGCTGGAGGTGCCCGAGCGGGTCGCCGCCCTGATCACCGAGCACGTGGAGGCCACCCGGTGACGTACTCGATCGTGGCCCGCTGCCCGCACACCGGGGCGCTGGGCGTCGCCGCCCAGTCGCACTTCTTCGGTGTCGGGCGGCTCGTCGGCTGGACCGAACCCGGCGTCGGCGCGGCCGCCACCCAGGCGTTCGTCGAGGTCGCGCACGGCCCCGGCGCGCTGGACCTGATCCGGTCCGGCGCGCCGGCCGCCGACGCGGTCGCCGCGCTCGTCGCCGCCGACCCGGACGCCGGCTACCGCCAGCTCGGCGTGGTCGACGCCGCGGGCCGGGCGGTGTCGCACACCGGCGACCGGTGCGCCCCGGCGGCCGGCGGCGCGACCGGCGACGGGGTCGCCGTGCAGGGCAACATGCTCGGCTCGGCGCAGGTCTGGCCGGCCATGCTGGACGCCTACCGCGGCGCGTCCGGCGAGCTGGCCGACCGGCTGCTGGCCGCGCTGGTCGCGGCCGAGGCGGCCGGTGGCGACGTGCGCGGATCGCAGTCGGCGGTGCTGAAGGTCGTCACCGGCACCCGCACCGACCGGCCCTGGGAGCAGACCCTGGTCGATCTGCGGGTCGACGACCATCCCGACCCGGTCGGCGAGCTCGGCAGGCTGCTGCCCCGGCAGCGGGCGTTCGACCTGATCGGCGGCGTCATCTTCGAGCGCGGGCTGACCCTGGGCCCGTTCACCGGTGTCCCGGCCGGCGAGCTGGCCGACCGGCTGGACGGGCTGGCCCGGGCCGCCGAGCTGCTCGGCCCGGACAACCGGGAGGCCGACTTCTGGCGGGCGCTGCTGATGGCGCGCAGCGGCGACACCGACGGCGCCCGCGCGCTGTTCACCGACCTGTTCCGGGCCCGCCCGCAGCTGCGCGGGTTCCTCGAGGGGATCGCCCCGCTCGGCTTCCTGGACGGGACCGCCTTCCTGGACGAGATCCCCGGCGGGCACCGGTGACGGCGGTGCCCGCCACCGCGGACCGGGCCCGGGCCGCGGTCGACACCGCCCGCTGCACCGACCTGACGGTGGCGATGGTGCAGTGCGACACCCGGAACCCGCCGGGCGACGAGTCCGCGATCGCCGGGCTGCTGCGCGACGTGCTGCACGGCCTCGGCGCCCGCACCGAGGTGTTCGAGCCCGCCCCCGGGCGGATCTCGGTGCTGGGCACGCTCGGCGCCGGGGACGGCAGCCGGCCGACGCTGCTGGTGAACGGGCACGTCGACGTCGTCGCGCTGCGTGCCGAGGACTGGTCGGTCCCGCCGTTCGGCGGGGTGGTCCGCGACGGCCGGGTCTACGGCCGCGGCGCCTGCGACATGAAGGGCGGCATCGCCACCGCGATCGAGGGCGTCCGTGCCTGCCAGGACGCCGGCGTCGAACTGCCCTGCGACCTGCAGTTCCACCTGGTCGCCGACGAGGAGACCGGCGGCCGGTGGGGGACCGCGGCGCTGCTGGCGGCCGGCCGGATCGCGGCCGACGCGGCGATCGTGCCGGAGCCGAGCGAGCTGGGTGTCGGCGTCGCCGAACGCGGCGCGCTGCTCGCCGAGATCCGGGTCCGCGGCCGGGCCGCGCACGGCGGCGACCCGGCCGCCGGGCACTCTGCGATCGCCGACGCGGCCCGGCTGGTGCAGGCGCTGCACCTGGCCGACTTCGGCACCGACCCGCATCCGCTGCTGGGCGACCCGACCTGCAACGTCGGCACCATCTCGGGCGGCTCGATGCCCAACATCGTCGCCGACACCGCGACCCTGCGGCTGGACCGGCGGGTGCTGCCCGGCTGGACCGAGCAGCAGGTGCTCGCCGGGCTCGCCGCGGTGCTGGAGCGGGCCGGCCCCGGGATCGACCACACCGTCGAGACGCTGGCGTTCGTCGAGGGCTCCGAGCTCGACCCGGACCATCCGTTCGTGCACCGGGTGCGGGCCGCCGCCGGGGGCGCACCGGTGCGCGGGCTGAACCTGGGCACCGACGCCCGGTTCCTGCGCAACGACCTCGGCATCCCCGCGGTGGTCTACGGTCCTGGTTCGATGACCGTGGCGCACACCGCCGACGAGTACGTGCCGGTCGACGAGCTGTCGGCGGCCGCAGGCACGTTCGCCGCGGTGTACGCGGGGTTCGGGGCGCCCGGCCCGGGGTGAGGAGGGTGGAGCGCGGCGATGCGGCGGACCACCGGCAACACCAGCACCGGGCACTGGCGCACCGAGGGCTGGATCACCGAGGAGGACGTCGACGACGTCGTCGGCGGCGCGGTCGTGCTGGGCAGCGGCGGCGGGGGAGACCCCTACCTGCCCCGGCAGATGCTGCGCGCCGCGCTGCGCCGGCACGGCCCGGTCCGGCTGGTCGACGCCGCCGACCTGCCCCCCGACTCGCTGGTGCTGCCGGTGCTGTCCGCAGGCACCCCCTCGGTGCTGGTCGAGATGTTCCACGGCGAGCAGGAGAGCGCCCGGTTGCGGACGCTGTTCGAGACGGTCGCCGAGGGCAGCTGCTCGGCCGTGCTGCCGGTGCAGCTCGGCGCGGTCAACGCGATCGCACCGGTGGTCACCGCCGCCCAGCTCGGCCTGCCCTGCGTCGACGCCGACGTGATGCGCCGCTGCCTGCCGATGATCGAGGCGACCCTGCTCACCCTGGCCGGGCTGAGCGCGTCGCCGGTGGTGGTGGTCGACTCGCGCGGCACCTCCGCGGTGCTCTCCGCCGACGACGCGGGCACCGTCTCCCGGCTGCTGCGCAGCGCCATGCCGCACATGGGGCTGGTCGCCCTGATCAGCGCCTACCGGCTGACCGCCGCCGAGTGCGCCCGGCTCGCACCGCGCGGCGGGCTCACCGAGTGCGTCCGGATCGGCCGCGCGCTGCGCTCCGCGCCGGTCGTCGGCGACCCGGCGGCGCTGCTGGCCGAGACCGGCGGGCGGCTGCTGTTCTCCGGCGTCGTCCGGGAGCTGGTACACCGCACCACCGACGGCTTCCCGCGCGGCGTGGTGAGCATCGAGTCGGACCCGCCC
Source organism: Pseudonocardia sp. NPDC046786 (assembly GCF_040645415.1). NCBI lineage: Bacteria > Bacillati > Actinomycetota > Actinomycetes > Pseudonocardiales > Pseudonocardiaceae > Pseudonocardia > Pseudonocardia sp. NPDC046786. Next base: position 74,296 of record NZ_JBEYYF010000023.1, read on the forward strand.
GCCGACCGGCGCGGCGCGCGGATGATGCGGGTCGACTTCCAGAACGAGAACCTGGTCGCCTCCGCCGACGGCGTCGTCGCGGTGACCGTGCCGGACGTGATCGACCTGATCGACCGGGACACCGGCGCGGTGCTGCAGACCGTCGACGTCGTCGTCGGGCAGCAGGTGCACGTGGTCGCACTGCCGGTCGACGAGCGCTGGCACCGGCCCGGCGGCTACGCACTGGCCGGGCCGCGCGCGTTCGGCCTCGACGTCGATCCGGTGCGGGTCGGACCGTCGTGAGCGCCGGCCGGCTGCCGCGGATCGGGATCGACCTGGGCCCGGGCCCGGCCACCGCGGTCCTGGTCGGCGCGGACGGCCGGATCGTCGCCCGGTGCGCCCGGCCGGGCGACCCGGACGACCCGGCCGGCACCGTCCGCGAGCTGCTGGCCGGGCTGCGCCCGCCCGGCGGCGGGCCGCTGCGGGTGGTCGTGAGCTGCCCCGGCCCGGCCGACCTGCTCGGCGATCCCGGCGTGCTGGACCGGGTCGGGGTGCTGCGGATCGGCGCCCCGGCGACGACCGGTGTGCCGCCGCTGACCGGCTGGCCGACCGACCTCGCCGGCGCGGTGTGCGGGCCGGTCGCCGTGGTCGGCGGCGGATACCTGCACGACGGGTCGGAGATCGCGCCGCTGGACATCGGCGCGATCGGCGCGTTCGCCCGCCGCTGCGCCGGCCCGGTCGCCGCAGGCCCGGTCGCCGCCGTCGCGGTCGCCGCCGTTTCAGGGCACCTCGATCCCGGGCACGAGCAGCGGGCGGCGGCAGTGCTCGGTGCGGTGCTCGGCCCGGACGTCCCGGTGGTCACCGCGCACGGCTACGGCGGTGTCGGCCTGCTGGAACGGGAGAACACCGCGGTACTCGACGCGGCGCTGGCCCGCCGGGCGGGTGCGCTGACCGGCGCGCTGGCGGCCGCCGCCGGACCGGACGCCGAGCTGTTCCTGATGGACGGCGGCGGGCACGTCCTGGGCCCGGACGTGGCCGCCGCGCATCCGGTGCTGATGGTCGGCGCACGGCACGCCACCGCCCGCGCCGGGACGGCCCGGCTGACCGGGTCGCCGACCCTGGTCGTGCTGGACTCCCGCCCCGACGGCCTGCGGATCGGTGGCCTGGACGACGGCCTGGTGCCCGACACCGGCACGTTCCGCGAGGTCCGCGGCATCCGGCTGGCGGTGCGCACCGACCGGGTCGTGCACCTGCGGCCGGACGGCGACGCCGGCCCGGCGGTGCTGCTGGAGCGGGTCCGGGCCGGGATCGTCCGGGTCGGCGCCGCGCTCGGCGACGCACCGGTCGCGGTGGCCGGCACCCCCGGGCCGGTCCCGCTCCCGTCGGAGGCCCGGCGTCCGGCCGACGCGGAATGGGCCGCCGCGTACGGGGCCGCCACCGCGGAGGCGTCGGCCACCGTGGACCGGCTGTTCCGGTTCGCCGACGGCTCGCTGGCCGAGGGGGTGCGGCTGGCCCGGCGCGCCGCCCGGGACGGCGCGGTCCGGGCGGGTGCCGATCCGCGCCGGGTCCGGATCGGCGCCGTGCGCGAGATGGCGATGACCTACGTGCCGATGCCGTGCGTGCGGCTGCGGGTGACGGCGACCGGTCCGCTGGTGGACCCGGCCGGGACGGGGGAGACCTGGTGAGCGGATCGACGGTGACCCTCGGCAGGCTGCTCGCGACCGGCCTGCTGCGCGGGCACGAGGTGCTCGGCGGCGCGGCCGGGCTGGACCGCGCGGTGCGGATGGTCGTGCCCGGCGGCTCGGTGCACGCCGTGGAGGACCTCGCCCCCGGCAGCGTGGTGGTGTTCGGGCCGGAGCAGCTGACGCTCGACCTGCCCGGCGCGGACCTGGCCCTGCGGCTCGCGCACGGCGCCGGGCTGGCCGGGATCATCGCGCAGCGCCCCGGCGCCGCCGTCCCGCTCGCCACCCGCAGGCTGGCCGATCGGCTCGCCGTCCCGCTCGTCGTGCTGGACGAGATCGCGCCGGCCGCGGTCGCCGCCGCCTTCGATCCCTATGTGCGCGCCCCGGAGATCGCCGGCCTGCGGATCCTCGGGACCACCGCGCAGCGCTTCCAGGTGCCCTCGTCCGACGCCGGCCGGCTCACCCGGACCCTCGCCCAGACCCTCGGCGGGCCGGTCGCGCTGGTCGACGCCGAGTCCCGCTTCGTCGCGGGCGACCCCGCGGTGCGGGACCTGATGGACCGGCCCGAGGTCCGGTCGCACCTGACCGCGGCCCGCCCGGCGGCCGGCACCTTCGAGGTCGGCGACGGCGACGCGGTGCTCGTGCAGCCCGTCCAGCTCGACCCGGACGCCCCGGCGAACTTCTGGCTGGCGGCCCGGCTGCAGACGGTCACCGGCGCCCTGCTGGAACCGATCCGGCAGTCGATGGCGATCGCGGCGCTGTCCTACACCGCCTACGTCGCGCGCACCACCGCGTCGCTGGAGCGGGCCGGGCGGCGCCGCTCGCTGCTGCTGGGGGAGCTGCTCGACCCGGGCGACGCCCCGTCGTCGCGGGCGGTCGAGCGGGCGACCGCGCTCGGCTGGCGGCTGGCCGGCCGGCACACCGCCGTCCAGGTCGCGGTGCGGCCCGGCAGCGCCGTGCTGCGGCCCGGCGAGCCGGTGGCGGACCTGGACGAGCGGCTCGCCGCGCACGGCATGCCGATGGGGCTCGTCGAGCGTCCGGACGGGTGGGTGCTGTGGGTGACCACCGACTCGTCGGGCACCGCGGCGGACGGTCCCGGCCCGGCCGCGGCCGCGGTCCGCGACGCCGTGCGGGAGGCGCTGCTGTCGGTCGAGGCCGACCGGCCGGGGCTGCGGCTGTGCGCCGGGATCGGCGGCACCCGCGACGGTCTCGCCGGCCTGCGTGCCTCGCTGGAGGAGGCCCGCCGGGGCTGCCTGCTGGCCGGCACCGAGGACGGGCCGGCGACCGTCGAGCACGTCGACGGGGTCAGCATGAAACGGATGCTGGTCGGCTGGTACAGCTCCCCGGCGCTGCGCTCGGTGGCGGCCGAGGTGCTGACCCCGCTGATCGAGGCGGACCCGCACGGCGAGCTCGTCCGGACCCTGCGCGGCTACCTGGACCGGGAGTCGTCGGCGACCGACACCGCGGCCGCGCTCGGGGTGCACCGCAACACCGTGATGCAGCGGCTGGAGCGGATCCGTGATCTGCTCCCGGTCGATCTCGACGACCCGGACGACCGGATCATGGTGCACCTGGCGACCCGGGCACTGGGCGTCGCCTGGGACGAGGCCGACTGACCACGCCGGTGTGGTGCAGGACGCACGCCCGGTCGTGTCGGCCGGGCTACACTCCTGTCACGCCCGTGTGTCGCGGCAGCACGTGTTCCCGCCCACGGCCCCGGTGCCCGGTCCGCGGTGCAGTCTGCACACCCCACCGGGCAGACCGTGCAGTTCGCCCACAGACGGCGGGCCGCACCGTTCCTAACCTCACTCCCGGATCGCACGACGACGACGTGCCCGGAGAGGTGGTGACGCAGGTGAACCTGACGGACCGGCGACCGGTGGAGGCGGCACCCGCACGGAAGGACCGCCGTCCGGTCGTGCGCCTGGTGCCCGCGGTGGACGACGGCCCCGCACCCCCGCGGCTCGCCGACCTGCTGCTCGGGCCCGGCCGCGGCGTGCTCGACGTGCTCGCCGCACCGCACGGCATCGACGGCCCGCTCGGCGGGGTCACCCTGTGGGACCCGCTGGCCGGGCGGCCGTGCGGCCGGGACGACCTGCTGCTGGTCGCGGCGCCGTCGGCGGGCACCGCGCTCGCCGGGCAGGCCGTCGCCGAGGCCGCGCGCGGCGGGGCCTGCGCGGTGGTCCTCAAGGGCGTCGAGGACGTCGCCGCGGTCCGCGACCGGGCCCGCCGGGCCGGGGTGACCGTGCTGGTCGCCGCGGACCGGGTCTGCTGGGACGACCTGTGCGTGCTCGCCCGCTCCCTGGTCCCGGCGGCCCGGCTCGGGCAGCGGCCCGCGGCCCCCGCCCCCGACCTGTCCCCGCTGGCCGAGGCCACGGCGGCCGCCGTGGGCGGCCCGGTCGAGATCGTCGACGCCGAGCTGCGGACCCTCGCCCACGCCGGGCTCGGGCATCCGGTGGACCCGCTGCGCGAACGGTCGGTGCTGGACCGCCGGGCGCCGGCGGCGGCCCGCGAGTGGTTCACCGGATCCGGTGCGGCGCAGCTGCTGCTGCGCACCCGCGCGGCGCAGCAGGTGCTGTTCCCCGGCGCGGTGCCGCGGACGATGGCACCGATCGTCGTCCGGGACGCGGTCGCCGGCTACGTGATCGCCGCCGAGGGCGGCGGGCCGCTGTGCGACACCGCGCCGGACGTGCTGACCGAGGCCGCGTCCGTGGTCGCCGCCCGGATGGCCGGCGCACCGGTCCCCGCGACGCCCGGCCCCGGCGACCTCGCCGACGAGCTGCTGCGCGGCGCGCTCACCGGCACCGGATCGGTGGACGCGCTCGGCGGGCCCGGCGGCTGGACCCTGGTCGCGTTGCGCCCGGCGGGCGACGGCCCGGACCCCGGACCGGCGCCGTCGGCCGGGGCGTGCGTGCGGATGGTGTTCCCCGGCGCGGCACTCACCCGGACCGACGGCGCGACCGTCGTGCTGCTCCCCGGCCGGCGCGGCCGCGACGCCGCCCAGCGCGACGCCGAGACCGTGCGGAACCGGCTCTCGGCCCTGCACGGCGTCCGGTTCGTCGCCTGCGTCAGCGACCGGATCGATCCCGGCCACGACGGCGACGACGACATCGCCGGGCTGGCCGGGCCGCTCTGCCGGGCCGCGTCGGTGCTCGCCGGCCGCGGACGGCCGTCGATCGCGAGCCTGAGCGACCTGCGCCCGTGGGCGGTGCTCGCCGAGCTGGGGGAGATCGCCCGCGACCGCCCCGGGCTGTTCGACGGCGCGCTCGACGCCTCCCTCGAGCACGACCCGGACCGCAGGGCCGAGGTGCTGGCCTCGCTGCTGGCCTGGTTCGACGCCGGCCGCGACGTCTCCGAGGCCGCCCGCAGGCTGCGGGTGCACCGCAACACGCTGCGCTACCGGCTGCAGCGGATCGAGGCGCGCAGCGGGATCAGCCTGGACGATCCCGTGCAACGCTTCACCGTGGAGCTACAGGTGCGGCTGCTGGCGCTGGGTGCGGGCTGAGACAGACACCGCTGCACCGTGACGGCCGTCCCGCGGGGCCGGTGTGGCCCCGGGCCGGCGGTGCTGCCATGATGTCCCGCGTGATCGACCCGACGACCGCCGCCGCGCACCGCGCCGCGTGTTGCTGTCGTCCGGGTCCGTGCCCCCTCGGCTGACGGCGCTGCGTCCGTCGATCCGATCCCCGCTCCGGCGGGCCGGGCACCGACCCGTTCCGGTCCCGTTCCCGACGGCCCGTCCGGGCCCCGCACGCGAAGCGATCACACGGTGCACAACCCCGATCTGTCCGGCGAGACCGTTCTCGCCCTGCACGCCCACCCCGACGACGAGTCGATCTTCACCGGGCTGACCCTGCGCCGGCTCGCCGACGCCGGCGCGCGCGTCGTGCTGGTGATGGCCACCGGCGGCGATCTCGGCGGCTCCCGGCTGCCGCTCGGTCCCGGCGAGGCGGTCACCGACCGGCGCCGCCGCGAGCTGGAGGACGCGGCCGCGCTGCTCGGTGTGTCCCGCCTGGTGCTGCTCGGGCACCGCGACTCCGGGCTCCCCGGCGGCCCCGGCACCGGGCACCCGCGGGCGCTCGCCGGCGCCGATCCGGTCGTCCTCGGCCGCACCGTCGCCGAGCTGGTGGACGCCGAGGGCGCCGGGACCGTCGTGCACGACGACGACTCCGGCATCTACGGCCACCCGGACCACCGCGCGGCGCACGCCGCCGGGGCGATCGCCTGCTCGCTGACCGGCGCCACCGGCTACCGGATGACGGTCGACCGGGAGCACCTCGCCCTCTCGGCCCACGACCGGCACCTGATCCACGGCGCGGCCCGCGCCGCAGGCGTCGGCTTCGGCCGGGTCACCGCGGAGATCGCGGTCGCGGTCACCGGGAGCGCCGCCGATCTCGCCGTCAAGCGGGACGCGATGCTCGCGCACGCCAGCCAGATCGACCCGGCCGCCGTCCCGGACGCGACGTTCGCCGCCGCGTACGGCTACGAGTGGTTCCTGCGCGGCGAGCGGGACGGCGTCGCACCCGGGCCGGGTGTCCTGGACGCGCTGGGCAACGCGCACCTGCTCACCGGCACCCGCTGAGGATCCGCGCCCTCCACCGTGCCGGTCGATCGCACCCGTTCCGGGGTGAGGACTACGCTGTCCGCACAACTGCACTCCGGCGCCCGGCGGGTGCGCACCGTCACCGGCACGTCCACCGCGGGCCGTGCACCCGGTGTGTCACGGCCCGGGTCGGCACGCAGTGAGGCAGTAGGGTCGTCCGGTGCGGCGGGCACGGGCAGGGAAGGACAGGGCGAGAATGGCTGAACCACCGGGCCCGGTCCTGGTCGTGGTGCCGACCTACGACGAGCGGGAGAACCTGGGTCCGGCGGTCGCCCGGTTGCACGCCTGCCTGCCGGACGTGGACGTGCTGGTGGTCGACGACGCCAGCCCGGACGGCACCGGTGAGCTCGCCGACGAGCTGGCCGCCGCCGACGACCGGATCACGGTGCTGCACCGGGCCGGCAAGGACGGCCTCGGCGCCGCCTACCTGGACGGCTTCCGGCACGCGCTGACCGGGGAGCACCAGGTCGTCGTCGAGATGGACGCCGACGGCTCGCACGCCCCCGAGGACCTCCCGGCGCTGCTCGCCGCGCTGGAGGACGCCGACGTCGTGCTCGGCTCCCGCTACGTCCCCGGCGGCCGGGTGGTGAACTGGCCGTGGCACCGCGAGGCGCTCTCGCGCGGCGGCAACCTGTACTCCCGGCTCGCGCTGGGCGTCCCGATCCGCGACATCACCGGCGGCTACCGGGTGTTCCGGCGCTCGGTGCTCGAACAGCTGCACCTGGAGTCGGTCGCCTCGCAGGGCTACTGCTTCCAGGTCGACATGGCCTGGCGCGCGGTGCGGGCCGGGTTCCGGGTCCGCGAGGTGCCGATCACCTTCGCCGAGCGGGAGCGCGGATCGTCGAAGATGAGCGGCGCGATCGTCGCCGAGGCGCTGTGGCGGGTCACCTGCTGGGGCCTGTCCTACCGGCTCGGTCTGGACGTCCCGCAGCGGCCGGCGCGAACAGGCCCGCGAGGTGCCGCGCGTAGTCGTCGGGGAGGCCTGCCCGGGTGAGCAGCCCGACGAACTCGTCGGGTGTCACCGGCCGGTACCGGACCGGCCGCCCGACGGCGGTGGGCAGGATCAGCCGGACCGCGACCCGGCCAGCACGGCGTCGCCGCGGGCGGTGAGGACACCGACGAGATGGGTGCCGGTGTTGCCGGTCGCGCCGGTGACGAGCACTCGGTCGGACATGTCGGTCTCCGCTGCGGTCGGTCGTCGCGGCGGGGGAGACCGACCGGACCGTGACTTCCACACGTCGTGACGCCGCTGGCGCGCCGTCACGGGCCGAGTGTCCGCCGGTCCGGCGCGCCGTTCAAGCGTCAGGGCGCGGTGCCGTCCGCCACACCGGACCGCGCTGCGGGGAGCACCGCCAGCTCCGGCACCAGATCGTCGAGGCCCAGCGTTCCCTGGGCCAGCGCGGCGGCGTGCCAGGCGGCCAGGTCGAACCGCTCGCCGCGGGCCAGGTGCGCGGTGCGAGCCTGCTCCCGGCCGGTCAGCCAGGCGCGCTCGCCGAGCTTGTACCCGATGGCCTGCCCCGGCCCGCCCAGGTAGCGCAGCAGCTCGGAGTCGGCGAGCGCGTCCCCGCCGCCGACGTGCCTGCCGAAGAACTCGCGGCCCAGCTCCGGGGTCCAGCGCAGCCCGGCGCCGACCGGGGAGTCGGCGGGGATCGGCAGCGACAGGTGCATCCCCAGGTCGATGACCACCCGCACCGCCCGCATCATCTGTGCGTTCAGGTAGCCCAGCCGCGACCCGGGATCGGTGTGGTGACCGAGCTCGTCCATCAGCCGCTCGGCGTACAGCGCCCAGCCCTCGACGTCCGCGCTGACCGCCCCGACCAGCGAGGTCTGGAACGTCGACAGCTCCGAGGAGCGCAGCGCCCACGACGCCAGCTGCAGGTGGTGACCGGGGACGCCCTCGTGGTACCAGGTGCTGATCAGGTCCCACAGCGGGTAGCGGTCGTCCGGCGAGGCGGGCAGCCAGGTGCGGCCCGGCCGGGAGAAGTCCAGCGACGGCGGCGTGTAGTACGGGGCGGCGGCGCTGCCGGTGGGCGCGAGCCGGGACTCGACGTCGCGGAGCCTGCCGGACAGGTCGAAGTGCCTGCCGTCGAGCTCGGCGATGGTGTCGTCCATGATCTGCTGCAGGTACCGGCGGGCGTTCTCCCCGCCCTCGACGACGCCGGTCGAGCCGCCGTCGTCGTCCAGGAACGCCATCGCCTCCCGGATCCCGGCGCCGGGCAGCACCCGTCGGGCCTCGACCGCCATCTCGGCGTGCAGCCTGCGGAACTCCGACCAGCCCCAGTCGTAGACCTCGGCCGGGTCGATGTCGGCGCCGTTCCAGAAACGCGACGCGATCCGGTAGCGGTCGGCGCCGACGCCGTCCGGGGTGCCGTCGGCGGCGGGCAGGTACTCGGCGCGCAGCCAGTCGCGCAGCCCGTGCAGCGCGGCGGCCGCGGCGGCGGCGTTCCGGTCCAGATCGGCCCGGACGCCCGCACCGACCTCGGCCTGCCCGGCGAAGCCGGCGAACCAGCCGCGGCCGCCGGCGTCGGCGATCCAGGCGTCGAGCTGTTCGGTGACCCGGACGACCTGGCGGGATGCGGCGAACAGGCCGCGACGCGATCCCTCGGCGAGGCTCGCGCGGTACCCGTCGAGCGCCTCGGGGACCCGGCCCATCCGGGCGGCGACGGTCGCCCAGCAGGACTCGTCGGACACCGGCATCAGGGTGAACGCGGTGCGGATCGTGGCGAGCGGCCCGAACAGCTCCTGCACGTCGCGCAGCGGCTCACCGGACTCGGCGTGCGCGATCCGGGCGCCCAGTCGCTCGGTCAGGAGCCGGGCGCACCGCCGCTCGTCGGGGTCGTCGGGCGCGGGGAGCGCGGCGAGCCAGTCCAGGGTCGCCCGGCAGACGGCGACGACGGCGGCGGTCCCGTCGGGGGAGAGATCGGGCAGCCGCTCCTGTCCCTGCGGCCAGCCGAGGTCGCCGGCGAGGATCGGGTCGAGCTCGGCGAGCCTGCGGACGTGGTCGTCGGCCAGATCGGTGACGGGGCGTGCGGTCCCGGGCGGGGCGGGGCGGTCGATCGAGGTGATGTCGTTCATCGATCACCATCATGCCCGCCGCCGTTTCCGGCCCCCGCACGCGACGGAGCCCGGACCCCTGTGTGGATCCGGGCTCCGTGCAGCGCGTGTGTCCGTGCGCGTGTGTCCGAGTCAGGCGATCTCGGCGCGCCGCTCACGCAGCACCTCGAGGCGCTCGTTGAGCAGCTCCTCGAGCTCTGCGATGGACCGGCGCTCGAGCAGCATGTCCCAGTGGGTACGCGGGGGCTTCTGCTTCTTCTGATCCGGCTGGGTCCCGTCGACCCGGCGACCGACGCCGCCCTGAGGCGACTCCCAGGTAGCCGGAGCCTCGGCGTCGTTCGCGAACGGCACCTCGAACTCGTAGCCGGACTCGGACACATAACGGACCATCTGCCGCGGCGCCAGGTCGTGATTGCGGTCGGTCTCGTAGCTGACAGCCCCGAGCCGGCTGCCACGCAGAACGCGGTCGGCCATGCGTCGTCACCCTCCTTGCGTCTGTCGAGGCGGCGGCACCTCGACGGTTACGTCGCCGCCACCGGGTGTAACGTTCGTGGGGCTACGCTATTCCGGCGGCGGGGCAGCGATCACCACCCGGTTCTTACCCGGGGGTAACCATTCCTGCGCCCGATTGGCCAGTGTTCCCTATCAGGGCCCGTTACACACGCTGATGTGACGTGTCAGCCATGTGTGACGCTACTCACTGGCGTTCGGCGAGAGTTCATGCACCGGATGCGACAGGTGCACGCTCCGGGGCGCGCACCGGGAGCAGCGCGAGCAGTCCCAGCGCCAGGACCAGCACGATCCCGATCGTTCCCGCCCGGTCCGAGCCGAACAGGTAGGTGAACAGACCGATCAGCGCGGGCGCCAGGAACGACACCGCGCGGCCGGTCGTGGCGTAGAGCCCGAACAGCTGGCCCTCCCGGCCCGCCGGGCAGACCCGCAGCAGGTACGAGCGCGACGAGGCCTGCGCCGGGCCGACGAACACCCCCAGCACCAGACCGAAGATCCAGAACATGGTCGGGCCGGACACCAGCAGCAGCACGATCCCGACCGCGACCAGGCCGGCCAGCGACCCGGCCACCACCGCCTTCGGGCCGTACCGGTCGTCGAGACGGCCGCCGACGAGCGCCCCGGTCGCGGCCACGATGTTGATCGCCACCCCGAACAGCAGCACCTGGCCGGGGTCCAGGCCGTACACGGTCACCGCGAGCACCCCGCCGAAGGCGAAGATGGCGTTCAGGCCGTCCCGGTAGAGCGCGCTGGCCCCGAGGAAGTACACCGTGTGCGGGCTGGCCCGGTACAGGTCCCGCAGGTCGGCGAGCAGCCGCCGGTAGGAGCCCGCGACGCCGAGCTTCGGCGCACCGGGTGCGGCCGGTGCCGTCTCCGGGAGCAGGAAGAACATCGGCGCGGCGAACACGGCGAACCAGATCGCGGCGACCAGCACCGAGATCCGGACGTCGAACCCGTCCGCCGTGGACACCCCGAACAACCCGCCGTCGCCGGACAGGAAGCCGACGTAGACGCCGAGCAGCAGGACGATGCCGCCGAGGTAGCCCAGCGCCCAGCCGAAGCCGGACACCCGGCCGACCGTCGCCGGCGTCGACACCTGCGCCATCAGCGCGTAGTACGACACCGCCGCCAGCTCGACGAAGATCGAGGCCAGGCCGAGCAGCACCAGCCCCAGCCACAGGTAGGTCCAGTCGTCGCGGACCCAGAACATCCCGATCATGCTGAGCACGACGAGTGCGGTCCACACCCCGGTCGCCCGCAGCCTGCGGCCCTTGCGGTCCGCGCTCTGGCCGATCACCGGCGCCATCAGCGCGATCAGCACTCCGGCGGCCGCGGTGGACCAGGCCAGCCAGCTGTTCGCGCTGATCCTGCCCGGCAGGTCGGCTCCGACCGCGTCGGTCAGGTACACGGAGAACACGAAGGTCAGGGCGATGTGCTGGAAGCCCGACGAGCCCCAGTCCCAGAAGCCCCACGCCCACACCCGGGATCGACGGGGCTGCGCTCCGGACAGTGTTGCTGCGGTCACCGGGGGAGACTATCCGCGCGGCCGGGCACCGGCCCCTGTACGACCACCGAGATCCGCTCACCGCGGGGCCCGCCTGCCCAGCACCTCCAGCAGCCGGTCCGGCCGGTCGGACAGCAGCCCGTCCACACCCAGGTCCAGCAGCCGCTCCATCTCGGCCTGCTCGTCCACCGTCCACACGTGCACCTCCCGGCCGGACGCGTGGGCGGCCGCGACGAACCGCCGGTCGGCCGCCACCGGGATCGGCCCGAACCACGGCGGGACCTGGGCGAGCGTCCCGGTCAGCGGCGGCAGCGCCCGCGCGGGCACCCGGTAGGCGCGCGCCCGTAGCCCGGTCACCGCGGCCTGCCCCATCGAGGTGCACAGCCGCGGCCCGGCCGCGGTCCGGGCGGCGGCCAGCCGCCGGTCGGAGAACGAGCCCAGGCACACTCGGTCCCAGGCGCCGGCCGCGTCCAGCGCGGCGAGGGTCGGGCCGACCACGGCGTCGGACTTCAGCTCGATCGTGATCCGGGTGCCGGGCAGCGCGGCGAGCACGGCGGCCAGCCGGGGCAGCGGCTCGGTGCGGCTCGCGCCACGGACGAGGACGCTGTCGAGCTCGGCGGCCGGCCGGGCGTCGATCCGGCCGGCCGCGTCGGTGGTGCGGTCCAGCGTCGGGTCGTGGTGCACGAACGGGACGCCGTCGGCGCTGGCGTGCACGTCCAGCTCGACGTAGCCCACGCCGTGGTCGGCGGCGGCGACGAACGCCGCGAGGGTGTTCTCGCAGCCGGCCAGCTCACCGAGGTGCCAGCCGCGGTGCGCATAGCCGCGCGGGTACGGGCCCGCGAGGTAGGGGTGTCGGTCGTCCGGGCCGGTCACGGGATCAGCCTGGCAGCTCGGCGACGGCGCCACCACGGGGGAGCCGGAAACCGTCGGTGTCGATCAGGGGACGCATCAGGTCCCCGTGCGTGTCCAGCCGGCCGGGCAGGTCGTCGAGGGTGAACACCAGTTCGCCGGGGTCGCGGCAGGCCTCCACCTCGTCCCAGGTGAGCGGGGTGGCGACGGTGGGCAGCTCGCGGCCGCGCAAGGAGTAGGAGGCGATCGTCGTTTTCGCGGTGTTGTTCTGGCTCCAGTCGACGAACACCTTCCCCCGGCGCCGGGCGCGGGCCATCACCGCGACCGTGTCCCGCGGATGCTCGGCCGCGAGCCGTTCGGCGACCTCCCTGGCGAACTCCGAGGTGCGCTCCGGCCGGGTGACCCGGACCGGCAGGTAGAGCTGCATCCCCTTGCCGCCGGACGTCGACGGGTGCACCGGCAGGCCGTGCTCGGCGAGCAGCGCGCGCAGCCGCAGCGCGACCCGGCAGCAGTCGACCACCGTCGTCCCCTCGCCCGGGTCGAGATCGAACACCACCCGGTCCGGCGGGTGCCGGGCGTCGCGGGGGCCGAGCCGCCACTGCGGCACGTGCAGCTCCAGCGCCGCCAGGTTCGCCGCCCAGGCCAGCCCCTCGGCGTCGGCGATCACCGCGAAGTCGGCCGACTCCGATCGGCCGCCGGGCGTCCCGACCCGCGCGGTGCGCAGCCAGGACGGCGCGTGCCGGGACACGTTCTTCTCGAAGAACGACGACGCCCCGACCCCGTCCGGCCAGCGCTTGAGGGTCGCCGGGCGGCCGTCGAGGTGCGGCAGCATCGCCTCCGCGACGGCCAGGTAGTGGCCGAGCACGTCGGCCTTCGTGGTGCCGGTGGCCGGGTAGAGCACCTTGTCCGGGTTGGACAGGGCGGCGCGGCCGTACCCGTCCGCGTGCCGCGCGCCGCGGGTCCGCGATCCGCCCACCGGAACCTCCCGCCAGTCGTCCGACGGCGCGCCGGCCGCCGGGTAGGCCGAACCCGCCCGGACGGCGATCACCCCGGGCAGTCCCTGCGCCCGCACCGCGTCGAGCAGCTGCGCACCCGCGTTCGGGTACAGCGGAGCCGGGCGCCGGTGCGGCCCCTCCAGCGGCAGCGCGTCCAGCAGCGCGCGACGGTCGCCGAGGGGCAGCGCACGGACGTCGCGGCCGCCGGTGTGCAGCACGTCGGCCACCCACAGCTCACCGCGCCCGGTCAGCTCGGCGTCGAGCAGGTGCCCACCGGCGCCGAGCGCCGGGCCGAGCTCGCGCAGCCGTCCCGGCGGGTCGATCGGGTCGCCGGGGACGCCGTCGTCGCCGACCGGGTGCAGCGTCAGCCGTCCGCCGTCGCTGCGCACCAGCACGCGCCGGCCGCCGAACACCGGCCGCACCCACCAGTCGTCACCGGACGGCAGCCGCGCCGCCCGGCTCGGCACGGCGAGCGCCGGATCGCGGGGGAGCGGTGCACCGGACGTGCGGGCGCCGGGTGGCTGCTCGCGGGTGCGGCGCAGCAGCCAGCGATCCTGCCGCTCGTCCGGCCGGTGCAGCAGCACGAACCGGCCGGTGGCACGCTCGCCGTGCAGGACGACGGCGACCTCGCGGTCGGTCCACTTCTCGGTCTCGTAGCTCCCGGAGTCCCACACCGACATCCGGCCGCCGCCGTACTCGCCACGCGGGATCTCGCCCTGGAAGTCCAGGTACTCCAGCGGGTGGTCCTCGGTGCGGACGGCCATCCGCACGGTCCCGGCGTCCTCCGGCAGTCCCTTGGGCACCGCCCAGGAGACGAGCACGCCGCCGCGTTCCAGCCGCAGGTCCCAGTGCAGCGCGGTGGCGTGGTGCTCCTGGACGACGAACCGCCCGCCGTCCGGGGTGGCCGGGTCCGGGTCGGTCTCCGGGACCGGCTCCGGGGTGCGCCGCGGATCGCGCCTGCGGCGGTACTCCTCCAGCGGCACCCGGGCAGCGTAGCGATGCGGCGCCGCGCGGGCCTTGTGGGCGAGGATGATCGAATGTCAGCATAGGGTTGCCTATCCACAAGGAAGGGGTTGCTGTGTTCGCGTGCATCTGCGCTGCCGTCACCGAGGCGGAGGTGCGTGGCTGCGTCCGGGAGGGCGCCCGCTGCGTGGACACGATCGGCGACGCCTGCGGTGCGGGCACCGGCTGCGGGAGCTGTCACGACCGGCTCCGCACCCTGCTGATCTCGACGTCCGCGGGCGACGACATCGACCGGCTGCCCGCCTCTGCGTGATCCGGGCCTCACCACAGCACAGGTGAGCCTGCACGACGATGAGCCGGTCCTGATCGACAGGGCCCACTGTGCGCTGCCCTACATTCGCCGTCCGACCAGCACTGGACGAGGGGATGGGACATGCGCGGCGACGACGAGATCATCGGCCTGCTCAACGAGCAGCTGACCAGCGAGCTCACGGCGATCAACCAGTACTTCCTGCACGCCAAGATGCAGCAGAACTGGGGCCTGACCAAGATGGCGGCCTACACACGCGCCGAGTCGATCGACGAGATGCGGCACGCGGAGGAGATCACCGACCGGATCCTGTTCCTGGAGGGCCTCCCGAACTACCAGCGGCTCGGCACCCTGACCATCGGGCAGAGCGTGCGCGAGCAGCTGCAGGCGGACCTGGCGATCGAGCTGGCCGTCGTGGAGCGGCTGCGCCCGGGCATCGCGCTGTGCCGCAGCAAGGGCGACATGACGACGGCGAACCTGTTCGAGAAGATCCTCGCCGACGAGGAGCACCACATCGACTACATCGAGACCAACCTGGAGCTGATGGACCGGCTCGGCGAGCAGCTCTACCTCGCGCAGCTGGTCGACCAGCCGCCGACCGCGGGCTGAGGCGCTCGGCGCAGGATTATGACAGTTCCCGCGTGCGGGCCCGGCGTGCGGGGACCGGCGATCGAAGATACGTTCGATGCATGACGAACGAGCATGCACACGACGCCGTCGATCCCGGCACGCCGGAGAAGGACCCGGCGGACTGGACCACGGGTGACGAGCCGATGACCGGGCCTCAGCGGTCGTACCTGGAGACGCTGCTGCAGCAGGCCGGGCGGGATGCGCCGGACGACCTGGACCGGCTCAGCAAGGCCGAGGCGTCCCGCCGGATCGACGAGCTGCAGGACGCCGCGGGCCGGGGCTGATCCGGCCGCCGGTCGGGCGCCGGCGGGACGGCCGGTGCGTGGCCGGACCGCCGGCCGCCGCATCCGGCCCTCTCCCCGTCGCAGCACCCGTTGAGCCGATAATGCACATTATGACAGTTTGTACGCTAGGACCATCGCCCAACGGAGGTGGCCTAAACCCCAGCCTCTCGCGACCCCGGGACGGTTCAACCTGCCCGCGCACCAGTGCTGCACCTACCCCGCCGATGGCCCAGGGCACCGGCATGGCAACGACTCTGGGACCACACCATCGGCCACCTGAACCCGGGCAGCCCGCCAGCCACAGCTTGACCCGACCCCGCCGATACCCGGCCCGAGAGCACACAACGTGGAAGAGCTGGACAAGACTAGCGACTCCCGCACGCCTCCTCGCCACAGCCATGATCATCGACCGACCAAGATCACCAACCCAAGCAGGTCTGCGGATCGAGGCTTAAGTATGCGGGCGCGCACGGGTGATGATCTCGCTGCCACCGAGTGGCTCCTCCCGCACCACAAGCGCTCCGTCGAGGAACCCACGGAGCGACTCGTGGGCGTCGAGCGGCAACACTGCGGCGACATACTGGTCCGGCCGAACGACGACCACGCAGCCGTCCCGATCGATTACCCGCGTGTCGAAGACGTCGTCCAGAGGATCCGCGCAGAACACCTTCTCGTGGTCCACGAGGAGGAAGGGCCCCTTGCGAGGCCGCAGCACCGGGGGGAGTTCCGGCGGTGAGACCTCTCTGCAAGACTGTTGCAGAACCGCCCGAACGTCCAGCACCGAGTCTGGCTCGGCGCCCGGCGGTGTGTATCGCGCGACGAGCAGCTCGATCCGCTCAGAGACCACCGCCAACGATCCGTGCGGCTCGGCTGGGTGCGTACGATCCGCGAAGACGTACAGCCGCCAAGCTCCATCGGCCTGGGCGGCATGGCCGAGCTGCATGGGCTTGGCGTCGGCGAGCCTCACGACGGGAGCCGAATGGAAGCGCCTACCTTGGGGAAAGCCCTCGGCCAGGTGCTGGTGTCCCGCACCGGCTGTCAGTGCCGACGGCGGGTACCGCACAGCGACCCCGGCGGTGAACCGCCCCTGCTCGCGGAAGTAGCGCTGGAAGGTCTCCGGCTCGGCGTCGCGGGAGGCGAACAGCGCGGCGAACTCGCGGTCGAACTCGATCAGCTGCCGCGCGACCTCCTGGCGCTCGCTCGAATAGGTACGCAGGATCGCGGAGGGTGCAGAGCCGCGCAGCACGGTGCCCAGCTTCCAGCCGAGGTTGAACGCATCCGCCATCGAGACGTTCATGCCTTGTCCCGCCTTCGCCGAGTGGGTGTGGCAGGCGTCCCCCGCTATGAACACCCGCGGCTCGTCGGTGGAGTCTGCGAAGCGATCGCACAGCCGCTGTGCCACTTGGTAGACCGACCACCACCCGACGTGCCGAACCTCCAGCGTGTAGGGATGCAGGATGTCGTTCACCGCCGCTTCGAGTCTGTCCGGCGTGACGTCGGCGGAGTCCGACTCCAACTCGACGTAGAGCCGCACGAGGTGGCCGCCCTCGCGCGGGATCACCAACAGACTTCCGTGGGACGACGTGATCGCGGACTTGAGTCGGATGTCGGGGAAGGTGGTGTCCACCAGGACGTCCATCACACCCCAACGCTGGTGGGCGAGATCGCCGTGGAGGCGTAGTCCGAGGGCGCGGCGTACTGCGCTTCGTGCGCCGTCGCACCCGACTGCGTATCGCGCGCGGATCGCGGAGGTCTCGCCCGTCGGCTCACCCTCCACCACGTGTTGCAGGGTGACCGTCACGGGGTGCTCCCTCCCGCCGTCGACACGCACGTCGACGGCGGACAGGCCGTGGAACGGCTCGGCCCTGCTCGGAGAGCGACGCACGTGCTCACGCAGGTAGTCCATCATCCGGGCCTGGTTGACGATCATGTGAGGCATCTCGGAGATGCCCTCCTCGACGTCCTCCACCCGTCCGGTCCGGACGATCGCGCTGGGATCGGCCTGATCCGGCCGCCAAAATGTCACCTCGTTGACCTGGTATCCCTCGGCGATGAGCGGGTCGGCCAGGCCGAACGCCTGGAACATCTCGACTGTCCGGCACGCCACTCCGTCGGCCTGACCGACCTCCAGGGGCCGGTCCCGCCGATCGACGACGACGACGTGGATCTCCGGAAAGGCGCGAGCTGTGCGGCGAGCACCAGGCCGGCCGGCCCTGCCCCGACGATCACGACATCCGCCGTCTCGGGGAGCCCGGGCGGGCGGGCGGCGGCGACGGGATCGGCGGGATGCAGCGCCGGGTCGCCGGGTCGGTAGCCCTCGAGGTGGAACTGCATCGTCGGCCGTCCTAGATCACGTAGGTCTCGAGCGTCTCCGGGGCGAAGAGCTCCTCCGGCGCAAGGCGCCGTGCAGTCAGTCCCTGCTCGTGCGCGTAGCGCAGGAACACCTCCAGCACGGCGCGGTTGGCGTCCACCCCGTAGGGCCAGAAGTCGCGGCCGAGCAGAGCTCGCGTGCGGTCCAGCTCGTCTGCCGCCCAGGGGAGCAGGTACGGGTTCGCCGCGACCTCCGCCACTCGCGCCTCGGCCCGCTCCTTCGCCTCCGCGAAGGCGTCGAACAGCGACCGCGCGGCCCACCGGTGGGCGGCGTAGACATCTCGCCGCAGCACCACGGTGTGCATGATCGGGAAGATCCCGGTCTCGGCGGCGAAGCGTTCCTCCTCGGCACGGGGATCGGTGAACAGCCGCCGCAGGGTGTCGCCCCCCGCAAGCATCGGGGCCGGGGTCCGCGGTGCGTACAAGGCGTCGAGGTCACCGCGGACAAGCATGCCGACGAGCGTCTTGCCGGCCGGGATCGGCGCCACGTCGATTCCCGCAGGAAGGTCGAGCGCCTGCTTCTCGATGCGACCCGGGGTGTGCATCCCGCCGGTGCGGTAGCGCACGGCGTCGACCGGCAGGCCGTGCCGGTCGGCGAGAATCCCACGGATCCAGACGTTGGCGGTGAGCTGGTACTCGGGTACGCCGACCACGCCGCCTGCCAGCTCGGCAGGCTCGTGGACGGAGCTGTCGGTCCGCACGTAGATTCCGTGGTGGCGGAACGCACGGGAGGGGAAGACCGGGATCGCGACGAGGTCCGGTTCCCGGGCGCTACTGAGGTGCGTCGCGTAGGACGACAGCGACATCTCCGCAGCGTCGAACTCGCGGTGCCGCAGCATCCGGAAGAAGGTCTCCTCGATCGGAAGCTCGAGGTAGGTCAGCGACAAACCCTCCGGCCGCACCCGCCCATCGGCGAGCGCGCGCGTGCGGTCGTAGTCCCAGCAGGCCAGAGTGATCGGAAGGTTCACCGCAGCTGCCGCACGAGGTAGTCCCAGGCTGCGCCCATGGCCCGCTCGGAGTAGATGTGCTCGCGTTTGGCGGCCGACTCCACCGGGTCCGACCAGGTCGGCCACCCTCCGAAACCCCGGGTGAACAGCTGCTGGCGGCAGGCCTGTTCCAGCACCACCGCTCGCACCGTGGCCGTCTGCAGGTCCGGGCCCACCACGACGATGCCATGGTTGACGAGGAACAGCGCGTCGGCGTTCCCGAGGGTCTCGGCGACCTCGCGGCCCAGATCGCGGGTGAGGATCAGGTCCGCGGTCCTGGTGAAGCGAGGCACGGCCGGCGGCACGAAGAGGTTCGCGGCGTGGCTGACCGGCAGCAGCTCCTGGGCGGTCGCGGCGAGCGCGACGGCGTGCAGCGGGTGCGTGTGTACCACGGCGCCCACGTCCGGGCGGGCTGCGAGGACCTCGGTGTGGATGGAGTACTCGCTGTGCCGAGCGCCTTCTCCGGAGAGCACGGCCCCGTCGGGGTCGACGAGCTGGACACGGTCCTGCGTGACCTCCCCTAGGCCCCATTCAGCTGCCTTGATCCAGCATCCCGCCTCGTCCCGAACCGAGGCGTGGCCCCAGATCAGGTCGTCGTGCCCTTGGGCGGCAAGTACGCGTGATGCCGTGGCCACCAGGTCTCGTGGATCATTCGCCATCAAAGAGCACTCCTCGTCGAGCTGTGAGTCAACACGGTCCTGAATCGACGACCCCGCCCAGCCGCGCCAGCTCGTGTCGCCATGCCGTGCCGGTGTTGAACCCGGAACCGAGGTCCGGCAGCTCGGCCATGTCCGCCTCCGGCAGGTCGACGAGCGTTCCGCCCGCGGCCTTGACCTGCAGCGACAGCCGGGCCAGCCCGTCCACCGAGACGGCCTGCAGGACCGCCTGCTCGACCGTGACGGCCGCGCTGGTCAGCCCGTGCCCGCGCAGCACGACGACGGGGCGGTCCCCCATCGACTCGACCATCTCCTCGGCCTGGGCCAGGGTCCGAATCAGCACGCCGCGCGGGTGCACCGGCACTCCCCCGGCGGCGAGCCGGGTGCCGGGGATGTCGAACGCGCCGACGATCGGCCGGATCTCGATCCCGGCCAGATCCGCCGCGACGACCTCCGGCGGATGGGCGTGCAGCACCGCCTCCACGTCCGGACGACGGCGCAGGACCTCGGTGTGCAGGGGCAGCTCGTTCGGCGGGGCCCAGCCCGCCAGCTCGCCCGGGGCGCCCTCGTTCCCATCCAGGTCCACCAGCCGGATGTCCTCCGGCACGGTGTAGCCGAGCCCGCGCTCCCGCGGCCCGCGACAGCGCACGAGCAGCAGGTTCTCGTCGATCCGCAGCGAGATGTGCCCGAGGATGCCGTCCGCCAGGCCGCGGCCCGCGATGACCCGACAGGCCTCGGCGATCAGCTCGCGCTGCTCCTTGAGGTCGGTCATCGCGCGGCCACCGGCCGGGCGGCCTCGACCTTGGCCTGGACCTCGGCGAAGTCCGTGGCCCCCGTCGTGAGAGCGCGCCTGCAGGTGATCAGGGCCTTGGCCCAGTTGACCGTGAGGGCACCGACGAACACCCCGTCCTCGGCGTAGAGCACCGCGAACTTCTCCGGGTCCGCGCCCTCGAGCCGGACGTGGGTGTCCCCGCCGGTCCGCCCGACGAGCCGGATCTTCCAATCGTACTGGTCGCTCCAGACGTACTCGACGGGCAGGTGGGGGCGCAGCTCCTCGGGGTGGGTGATGTTGTGCGCCACCACGACCGCTTGCTCGACGGCGTTGGTCCAATGCTCAAGTCGGACGGTGCGCTCGTAGCCGGGATGCCACCAGCGCGCGACGTCCCCGACCGCCCAGACGTGCGGGTCCTCGACCGAACGGCAGTGCTCGTCGCACAGCACCCCGTCGTCGACGGGGACGCTGCCTGCGAGCCACTCGTCGTTGGGCATCGCGCCGATGCCGACGACGGTCACCGCTGAGGGCAGCACGGTTCCGTCCGCGAGCTCGACCTCGCCCTCGCGGATGTCTGCGAGGCCGACCCCGAAGCGGGTCTTCACGCCGTGCCCGGTGTGCAGGTCCCCGAACAGCGCGGCGACCTCCTGGCTGAGCACCCGGGACAGCGGCACCGGGACGGGATCGACGACGGTGATGTCGGTGAGCCCCATGCCGACCGCAGTCGCGGCCACCTCGACGCCGACGAACCCGGCACCGACCACGACGATCGGGCCGCCCACGCGTAACGCCTCGGCCAGGGCCGTGGCGTCCGCGAGGGTCCGGACGACGTGCACCCCGGGCGGGGTGCCCCACGGCGAGGGCCGGGCCCGGGCGCCGGTGGCGACGACCAGGTCGTCGTACGGCAGCTCGGTCCCGTCCGCGAGCCTGACGGCCCCCTCGGCGACCCCGACGGCCGGGCTGCCGAGCACGAGCTCGATCTTCGCCTCGTCCGCGGCCTCCCGGGTGAGCAGGCAGACGCTCTCGGCGCTGGTCTTGCCGGACAGCAGGCCCTTGGAGAGCGGCGGCTTGTCGTACGGCAGCTCGGCCTCGTCTCCTACCAGGACGATCTCGCCGCCGTAGCCCGCCGCCCGCAGCGCCTGCGCCGTCCGCACCCCACCGACGGACGCGCCCACGATGACGGTGCGGGCCATCAGTCGTCCTCGATGGCCAGCGCGGACACCGGGCAGCTGCGGGCCGCCTCCTCCACCCGGGTCCGGTCGCCGTCCGCGATCGTGGTCTTGAGCAGCACCACGATCCCGTCGTCGTCGATGTCGAAGACGTCCTCGGCCCCGACCACGCAGTTCGCGTAGCCCTGGCAGGCCTCCAGATGGGCCTTCACGACAGCCATGTCGTCACTCCTTCTCGAAAGGTCTCAGGCCTTGGCGCCGATGCCGCCGTCGGGGTGCACGACGCCGCCGGTGATGCCGCGGGCGCGGTCCGACGCGAGGAAGACGTAGCTCCACGCGTGGTCCTCGCCGGACAGCGCCACCTGCAGCGGCACCCGCGCCGCCAGCTCCTCGGCCCGGCCGGGGGTGTCGTTGAGCCTGCGCTCGTCCAGCCCCAGGCTGCCGATCCCCCGCAGGTCGGTGCTCAGCGTCCCACCCGGCGCGACGCCGTTGACTCGGATCTCCGGGGCCAGCTCGTGCGCCATCGCGGTGACCAGCCCGCGGACCGCGAACTTGGTCGACACGTACAGCACGCCGCCGCGGCCGGGGTAGTACGCGGAGGTGGATTCGGTGAGCAGGATCGTGCCCCGGCTCTCCTTGAGCGAGGGCAGGGCCGCCTTGACCGAGTGCAGGTGGGTCTTGACGTTGACCCGGAAGATCTCGTCGAACGCCGCGTCGATCCGGTCCGCGTCCAGCTCGCCGATGCCACGGTAGAAGTCGAACACGCCGACGCAGTTGACCAGGACGTCCAGCCCGCCGAAGGTGTCGACGGCCAGGGCCACGGCCTCCTCGTTCGCCTCGCGGGTGGTCGCGTCCCCGACCACGATCGGCAGGCCCGGGATCTCCGCGGCCAGCTTCCCGCACTTGGCCTCGTCCCGCTCCAGGACGGCGACCTGGGCACCCTCCGCGCGGAAGGCGTCCACCACCGCCCGGCCGATCCCCGACCCGGCTCCCACGACGAGGACGCGCTTGCCCTCGAGCCAGTCACTCACGAGCTCTCCTCCTCGAACGACTCGAACACGGGGCCGAAGGGATGACCGATCATCGCCGAGAAGGTGTCGGCATTCTGCCAGGTCAGCGACTCGACCTCGAGCGGGCACAGGGCCACCCACTGCCCGGACTTGGGCGCCTCGATCAGCAGCCGGGCGCCGTTGCGGGTCTCCACGCGGGACACCCGGATCTCGGCGAACTCGTTCCCGACGCTGATCGACTCGCCCGTCTGGTGCGCCTTCAGGGCGGCGAGGTCCTCGGCCGCGCGGCGGGCCGCGGCGGCGTCGGTGTCCTCGCCCTCCCACTGGAGGCGACTCACAGGAAGACCGCCAGGTTCTGCGTCCGCAGCACCGAGTCGTCCACCAGGATCGTGCGGCGGGCGAGCTGCCAGCCGTCCCCGACCTTGCGCAGCAGGTCCTCGCGACCCGCGGAGATCACCGACGCCTCGCGGACGTCACCCCGGCTGCGGTAAAGCAGGATCGCGGTGTCCACGATCAGCTCGTCCGGGTTCGCGGTGGCGAAGGTCCGCACGTTGGTCACGTGGTGGCGCAGTCGCGAGGGCGGGTCCTCGGTCCAGGCGTGCTCGGTGAGGAACCGGGCGACGCGCCGGGACAGCGAGTACTTGTTCTCGTCGAAGTGCGCCATGTGCGGGGCGGAGTCGAAGCCCGCGGTCAGGGCCGTGGTGACCCGCACCGGCATGATGTAGTGGATGTCCTCGGTGAGGATGTCCAGCCAGTCCTCGTAGTTCTGCGCGTCGAGGATGTAGGCCTCCTCTACCATCCAGTGGTGGGCGGCGAGGTGGCGCGGATCGTCGAAGGGCAGGGACGAGCCGGTGCGCTGGGTGCGCGGGGCGTGCCCGCCGAGCCGGGACTGCTCGGAGTACGGGCCGCCGTTGCCGGTCGGCTTGGAGCCGACCCGCTCCTCGTCGGACTTGGGGGCGGTGGCCGCATCGAGGCTCACTGGGCACCCCCGGGGATGCCCGAGACCTCGACCTGCGAGACCTTCTCGACCGGCTTCTCCAGCAGGTCGGCCCAGCGGTCGAGCAGGTGGCGCTGGTTGTACTCGCCGTACCCGACGTGCGCCTCGCCCGGGCCCGCGTACTGATCGCGGCTCAGCGGCGCGACGACCTCGGTGCCGTCCTCCAGCAGCCCCATCCGGCTGTTGAGGAGCAACCGCCGGGCCATCGTCCCGGCGGCGGTGTTGGTCAGCGAGACCCAGTTCTCGACGTCGTCCTGCTCGAACATGCCGGTCGAGCCGAAGCACATCAGGTAGGCCTTGTAGGACAGCGCCTTGAACTCCTCGGGCGCCTCGGCGTCGACCGCGAACCAGGACAGGACCTCGGTCTCGTCCGGCCCCACCGGCTGCCAGGTGCGGATGGAGATGAAGGGCAGCACGTCCTCGGAGTCCTCGACCCGGGGCCAGTTGTGCACGAAGCTCATGTTCGGGAAGATCGACGCCGCCGAGATCATGAACCCGTCCCGGCCGATGACGTCGAGCTGGTCCTCCGACCACTGCTGCTTCATCTTCTCGATCATGACGTCCGGGTAGCCGACGTAGCGCAGCTTCTCCTCCAGCGTGCCTGGGGGCAGCTTGTAGGTGGTGCCGCCGCCGTTGCCCGCCCAATAGGTGTTGCCGTCCTTGCGCTTCTCCGCCTTGGGCTCGCGGAACAGCCCGATCTCGACGACCGAGGTGTGGGTCTGCGGGGTGTGGTACATGTCCCCGGCGAAGTTCTCGGCGCCGATCTTCCAGTTCGCCTTGACCCGCCAGCGCTGCGGCCCACGCAGCTCGATGCCGCTGCCGGACTGGCGCGTGTAGTAGTCCAGGAAGAACGTGAAGTCCCCGAGGTACTCCCGCAGCGGGATCGCGTCCGGGTCCATCGAGATGAAGATCAGGCCGTTGTAGGTGTCCAGCGAGGGCGCGGGCAGCAGGGTCTGGTCCTTGCGCTTGAAGCCCGCCTCGCCCCCGTAGGCGTCCTTGTGGAAGGGCAGCCCGACGATCCGGCCGTCGTTGCGGTAGGACCAGCCGTGGTACGGGCAACGGAAGTGGCTCGCGTTGCCCATCTCCGCGCGGCAGACCTGCATGCCGCGGTGCAGGCACATGTTGAACAGGGCGCGGATCTCGCCGTCCTCGCCGCGGGACAGGATGAAGGAGTCCTCGAGCACCCGGCGGACCACGTAGTCGCCCGTCTGCGGGATCTCCGACTCGTGCCCCACGAAGAGCCATGCCCGGCTGAACAGCCGCTCCTTCTCCAGGCGGAAGATCTCCTCGTCGTTGTAGATGTGCGCGGGGATCATCCCTCGGCGCACCTCTCCCAGCACGAGATCGAGGTCGGTCATCGGCGACTCCTTCTTCGTTCTCTGACCAACAGAGCAGTTATCCTAAAAACAGAATCGATGACCGCGCACTGTCTGTCAAGACGGCGCCGCACAGCACGACGCCCCCGCCCGGGACGATCCGGACGGGGGCGTCGTGGCCGGGCTCCGTCAGCTGTGCAGCACGGCTCCCGCCTCGCGAACGGTCTCGACCAGGGCGGTGCCGATCCGGGCCTGGTCCGTCTTGGTCAGCCGGGAGGTCGGCAGCGAGACGTTGAAGGCCAGCCGGGCGGGCGCGCGGGTCGGCGCGAAGGCCACGGCGACCGACGACACCCCCTCCTCGCTCTCCTCCGAGCTGACCGCATAGTCGCGCCTGCGCACCTGGTCCAGCTGCCGATCCAGGTCCGCCCGGTGATGGGAGTCCCGCAGGGGCTCAACTCGGTGGCCAACCAGCTCGCGGTGTACCGGCAGTCCCCGCCCGCGCTGCCACGGGACTCTCCCGTACGGCACAGTACGTCGGCGCGATGCTCGCCACCGCGATCCTCGCTCTCGCCTACACCGACGGGGCGAGCGATGCGGGCCTCACCGTCCTCGGGGCGGTGAGTGCCGGCGTCGCTGCACTCCTGATGGTGGTGACCGCCGCCGACCGGTCGCTCAGAGCGCGCTCGGCAGAATGAAGATCACCCAGGTGATGATTGGAGCCGTCGCGGCCATCCCGATCCCCCAGGCCAGCATCGTGCGGAACAGCCTGCGCCGCTCCTCCTCCGGGGCGTTCGCCAGGGTCAGCGCGCCGACCGAGGAGAAGGGCGTGGAGTCGACGACCGTAGCCGAGATGCACAGCGCAATGATCATCGCCGCGGCCCCGATCTGGCCCTGCACGACGAACGGCACGGCCAGCGGGATCAGCACCCCGAGCAGGCCCGCGCTGGAGGCGAAGGCCGAGGTGAACGCGGCCACCAGGCACAGCAGGAACGCGGTGAGCAGCGGCGCGCCGAGCCCGGCGATCCCGACCCCGACGATGTCCACGGTACCGTAGCGCTGCATCGCCCCGACGAACGTCACCACACCACAGATCAGGAGCACGACGCTCCACACGATCTTCTTGTCCGCCTCGGCGAACCGGGCCGGGAACACCGCGTGCAGCAGCGCCGCCGCGGCCAGCGCCAGGAAGCCGATCTCCAGATTGAACACCAGGGCGCCGACGGCCACCGCGACGATCACCAAGAGCGTGATGACCTGGTCGAACCGCAGCGGGACGCGCGGGGGCGCCTCGACCGCGACCCGACTGCGGACCATGGTGGTGCCGCCCTCGGCACCCGCCGCGACCGAACCACCCGAACCACCCGAGCCGCCAGTGGGGGCGTCGGTGACGGCACCGGCCGCGCCACCGGTGACGGCACCGCCGTCGGCGTCCCGCTCACCGCGGATCAGCTTGATCCCGCCGAACATCAGGTAGATGGCGACCGCGAGGCCCAGGTTGTAGGCGAAGCTGCCAAAGAACAGCACCGAGGCGGAGACCTCGAGCCCGTTCGCGCTCAGGGCCTGCCGGACGATCACGGCGAGGCCGTTGAGCGGCGAGAAGTTGCCCGCACAGGAGCCGTGCATGACCATCAGTGCGGTCATCCGGCGGTCGATGTTGTAGCGCGCGCCGAGCCGCAGGCAGAGCGGGGCGAGCATGGCGACACCGGCCGGGCCAAGCGCGCCTGCCGTGGTCGGGACGGCGGAGAACACGAAGATCATCCAGGGCACGACCGCCGGCCGGTCGCCCAGCAGGCCGGTGGCCCGGTCGATGAGCCACTCGATGGTCCCGTTCGTGGCGGCGAGCCCGAACAGGTACGTGACCCCTACGAGCAGCACGAACAGCTCGGGTGGGAACCCGTCGAGCAGCTCCCCGACCGACTCCCCCGCGACGAGGGTGCCGATCAGGAACGTGGCTATCAGCGCGAGCGCGCCGAGGTTGATCGGGCGCGACGTGCCGACCACGAAGATCAGGACGAGCGCCACGATGGCGATGACATGGATGGACACCGGTCTCCCTCGACTCGGTCCGCGAGCTCACCGGCGTCGGTGTCGCGGCGTGGTGGTGGTGCTGGCCAGTTTCTGTCTGACGGAAAAACCCTCTGCCATACACGTCGATTGTGTCAAGGTTCGGACACATTGACCTGCGCCCTGTGCCGGTCTAGTTTCTGTATGACAGAGTAGTATTCCTTTAAGTGGAGACTGTGGATGTCGACGACGATTGGCGCGGCGACCGTCGCCGAGCGCGAGTGGGCCCTACCGATCGGCGGCGCGATCCGCCCCGCCGAGCAGGGCCGCACCTACGAGGTCGAGGACCCCGCCACCGAGCTGACCCTGACCCGCGCGCCGGATGCCTCCCCCTCGGACGTCGACGAGGCGGTGCGCACCGCCTCGGACGCCGCCGCGCAGTGGCGCCAGGTGGACGTGCGGGAGCGCGGCAGGCGGCTGCGCTCCCTGGCCGAGGTGCTGCTCGCACACACCGACGAGCTCGCGATGCTGGACGCGCTGGACTCCGGCAACCCCGTCACCGCGATGCACAATGACGTGGCGTGGGGTGCCGAGGTCCTCGGCCTGTTCGCGGACTTCGCCTCCCACCTCGGCGGCTCGACCATCCCCGCCAGCCAGGAGAACCTGCACTACACGCGGCGCTCCCCCTTCGGCGTGGTCGCCCGGATCGTGCCGTTCAACCACCCGATCTTCTTCGCCACCTCCAAGGTCGCGGCGCCGCTGATGGCCGGGAACGCCGTCGTCCTCAAGCCCTCGGACATCACCCCGCTCTCCGCGCTGCGGCTCGGTGAGCTGGCCGAGGGGATCCTGCCGCCCGGCCTGTTCCAGGTCGTCACCGGCAGCGGGCCCGCGGCCTCCAGCGCGCTGGTCAAGCACCCGCTGGTGCGCCGGATCGGCTTCATCGGTTCGGACCGGGTGGGCCGGATCATCCAGCGGGACGCCGCGGAGGTGGGCGTCAAGGAGATCAGCCTGGAGCTCGGCGGCAAGAACGCGCTGATCGTCTGCCCGGACGCGGACCTCGACGCCGCCGCCATCGGGATCGTCAACGGGATGAACTTCGCCTGGTCGCAGGGCCAGTCCTGCGGCTCCACCTCCCGGGTGCTGCTGCACTCGTCGGTCGCCGACGAGGTGCTCGCCAAGGTGCTCG
This sequence comes from Pseudonocardia sp. NPDC046786, assembly GCF_040645415.1. Lineage (NCBI taxonomy): Bacteria > Bacillati > Actinomycetota > Actinomycetes > Pseudonocardiales > Pseudonocardiaceae > Pseudonocardia > Pseudonocardia sp. NPDC046786. The sequence continues at coordinate 102,125 of NZ_JBEYYF010000023.1, forward strand.
CGCAGGTCTCGGCCATCCCGATCGGGCTGCCTTCGAACCCGGCGACCCGAATGGGCCCGCTCGCCTCCCGCGCCCAGTACGACAAGGCGCGCTCCTACGTGGGCATCGCGACGGACGAGGGCGCCACCGTCGCCTACGGCGGGAACCGCCCGGAGGGCCTGGACAAAGGATACTTCCTGGAGCCCACCATCCTCACGGACGTGCGCGCCGGCATGCGGATCGAGCAGGAGGAGGTGTTCGGCCCGGTGATGTCGGTGCTGACCTTCGACGAGATCGACGAGGCCGTGCGGGTCGCGAACGGAGTCGAGTTCGGGCTGACCGGCAGCATATGGACCCGGGACGTCTCGACCGCGGTCACCCTCGCAGACCGGCTGGACGCGGGCTACGTCTGGATCAACGGCTCCTCCCGGCACTTCTGGGGGATGCCCTTCGGCGGCACCAAGTCCTCCGGGATCGGGCGCGAGGAGAGCATCGAGGAGCTGCTGTCCTACACCGAGCTCAAGGCGGTGAACATCCTTGTCTGAGACCCGCACCGGCTCGGACCTCGTCGCGGACTGCCTGGTCGCCGAGGGCGTCACGCACGTCTTCGGACTCCCCGGTACCACCGTGATGGACCTGATCGACGCTCTCGCCGAGCACCCGGACCTGCGCTACCTGTCCACCCGGCACGAGCAGGTCGCCGGCTTCATGGCGGACGGCTTCTCCCGCGCGGGCGGCGCCCCCGGAGTCTGCCTGGCCTCCCGCGGGCCTGGCGCGGCGAACCTCTCCATCGCCGTGCAGAACGCCCACGACGAGTCCGTCCCGATGGTGGCCCTGATCGGGCAGGTCCCCGGCTCGATCACCGAGCGGCGCTCGTTCGAGGAGATGGACGTCGTTGCGGCGTTCAAGCCCTTCTGCAAGTGGGTCGTGGAGATCCACGACGTGGAGCGAATCTCGGAGCTGCTACAGCGCGCGGTCCGTACCGCGGTGACCGGCAGGCCCGGCCCCGTCGTCGTGTCCCTGCCGCTGGACGTCCTCCAGGCGGGGACGGCGGCGGTCCCCGGCCCCCGCACCCGGGTGCACGCCCCGGCCCCCGCACCCGCGGGGATCGCGGAGGCCGCCGCGCTGCTCGCCGCGGCCGAGCGGCCCGCGATCATCGCGGGCGGCGGCGCGGGCGATCCGGCGGTCCTGCTGCGGCTCGCCGAGGCGGCGGGCGCCCCGCTCGTCACCACCTGGCTGCGCAAGGGCACCCTGCCAAACCCCGATCCGGCCTTCCTCGGCACCCTCGGCTACGGCGCGCATGAGGTGTCGGACCGGCTCGTCCGGGAGGCGGACGTCATCCTGGCGCTCGGCTGCCGGTTCTCCGAGTTCACTACCAAGCGCTGGACGCTGGTCCCGGACGCCGCCGCCCTGGTGCACGTCGACATCGACGCCGAGGAGCTCGGCCGGGTGTACCCGCCGCGTGTCGGGATCGTGTCGGACGCCGGTGCAGCGGCCGCCGCCCTAGCCGCAAGCCTGGCGGAGGTGGACCCGGAGGTGGACGGCCGCCGTCGGGCCCGGCGCACCGCGCTGCGCAAGGAGTACGACGAGGCCTGCGCCGTGCCCGCGGGCATCCCCACCGGGGCGGTCACCTCGGTGGCGCTGACCACCGCCATCCAGCGGCTCGTCGAGCGCGAGGGCGTGGTCGTGGTGCAGGACGTGCACACCTTCGGGCCGTGGATGGCCCGGCACGTCGCCGTCGACCGGCCGCGCAGCTACTACGGCTCCGCGGGCGGCGCGATGGCCTGGGGCTTCCCGGCCGCGATGGGCATGGCGATCGCCCGGCCCGAGGAGCGGATCGTCGCCCTGACTGGGGACGGCAGCTTCTGGATGGTCGGCCAGGACCTCGAGACGTGCGTGCGCGAGGCGATCCCGGTGGTCAACGTGATCGTCAACAACTACGCCTACGGCAACACCCGAGACCGGCAGCGTACCGCGCACGGCGGCCGCTACCACGGCGTCTTCCTGGAGAACCCGGACTTCGCCGAGTACGCCCGGATCACCGGGGCGCTCGGTATTCGGGTCACTCGGGACGAGGACCTCGCGGCGGCCTTCGAGGAGGCCCTGGCGTACCCGGGGCCGTCCATCGTGGACGTCGTGCAGGACAAGATGGAGGGGTTGCCGCCCGGTCTGGCGCCCCCGGTGGCCAAGTGAGTACAGCGCCGCTCCCCGCGAGCGTGCTGGTCGCCCGGACCGTGCTGGGCCCGGGCGACCGGCTCGCGGACTGGGCGGACCGGCTCGGGAGCGCGGCCGCCGCGGTGCCGGGGCACCTCGCGACCTACGTCGAGCGGGAGCAGTCCGGCGGCCGGGTCACGGTGCGGGTCGGGGTCACGTTCGCCTGCGCCGAGGACCTGCTGGCCTGGGAGCGCAGCCCGGTGCGGCACGCCCTGCTCGCCGAGGTCGCGGACCTGACGGACGAGCCGCCGCGCACGTTCGCCGTGGACGAACTCGCCCAGTGGACCCCGCGGCCGCCATCGAAGCTGCGCACGACGGTGCTGATCTGGGTCGCACTGTTCCCGATCGCGCTGCTGATGAATCATCTGGTCATGCCGGCTGTAGGGAGTTGGCCGGTGGTCGTGCGCACACTCCTCCTGACCGGGATCCTCGTTCCTGGCGTGGTGTTCGGCACCCTCCCCCTGCTCACTGGGGCCCTCGTCCGCCTACGGCGCTGAACAATACCGCTGAACAGAGGATTCCTCCGTAGAGCAGTAGTCAGACCGTTGCGCAGTGACTACTATCTGGTTGGTTCGGACGACATGAATCTTCCGGCGGGCCCTTCGGCGTCCGTCCCACGCTTCGTCGCTCGTCAACCGGCAACATGGAGGTTCCGGTGCTCCTTCCCGTCCGCGACGGATCATCCACTCTTCCCCGCACGATCGCCGACGGTGTGGACTGGCTCGGCGGCTGCCTGGAGCAGCGGCGGATTCTAGCCCCGGTCATTCATGGCGGTCGGTAGTTGATCTCTCGTTCATGATCGTCTCGGGTTCTCCGGATCGGGCGTGCGGGATCGTCCGGCCTGCGGCTGTGCCGGGTGCTCCGCTCCGTTCGTGTCGACTGGGGTGAGGGTTCAGCCCGCGGGGACGGGCAGTGAACTCTTTCCAACTTGATCTCAGTCGGTCTGGATCAGCACCGTCACCGCCTGGACCAGGGCGGTTGCGTGACCGGGGCAACTGCGGATCTTGCGGAGCACCTGCCACGACTTGAGCTGGGCATTCGCGCGTTCTCCCGGGCCGCGTTGACGGGCGTGCGCGACGTTGACCTGTTTCTGCGCCTGCGCCTGCGCCACCGACAGCCGCCGGTAGCGGCCGGTGTCCGGGTCGAGGCGACGACAGCGCTGCGGGACCCGGACCGCCGGACCGCCACCCTGATAGG
>NZ_JBEYYF010000024.1:0-99378 GCF_040645415.1 Pseudonocardia sp. NPDC046786
TCCCCGCAGGGCCGCGCCGTCGCGCTGCGCCGGCTGCCCGCCGCGCTGGTCCGGCTGCGGCACATCTCGGCCCGCGAGGCCGGCGCGGGCGACGCGATGCCCGAGGCCGGTGCGGTGCAGCGCGGCTCGCGGCTCGCCCGCGGCGGCTGGGCCTACCTGCGGAAGAGCCGCGCCGTCCGGCGCACCGGCGGTGCGGTTCCGCCGCTGCTGCTGCCCGAGCGGCCGCGGTCGGTCCCCGGCAACGTCCGGCGGGCCGCCGCGCGGGCGAACGCGGAGCAGGCCGACCGGGTCTCCCGCGCGTCGGTCACCACCATGCCGGGGCCGCGCCCCGCGCCGTCCTCCCGCGAGGCCCAGCCGGCCTGAGGTGGCGACCCTTCACCTCGCCGTGACGAACGGTTAGCCTGGCCTGGGTACCGGTGAGGGAGGGCTCATGTCGCTGCGCCTGCCGACCGGCAGCGTCACCGTGCTGCTCGGTCCGTCCGTGCACCGCCGTCGCACGATGAACCGGCTCGACGACACCACCGGCCGCGATCCGGTCGGCCGGCGCGCCGCCGTGCTGCGCGTCCGGGCCCGCGAGGCGGATCCGGTCGCGGATCGCCTGGCGACCGTCGCGTCGGTGCGGGGCGGGATCGCCGCGGTGGTCCTGGTCGACCGGCTCACCGACGGGCTCGGCTCCCGCGACCGCGGCCGGGTGCTGGCCGCGCTGCGCGGGGTCGCCGCCGACGGGACGGCCGTCCTGGTCGACGACGTCGATCCGGTCGCCGCGCTCGCCGTCGCCGACGGCGCGCTGCGGGTCGACGACCGGGGCGGGATCGAGCCCGAGGAGCTGGCCTACCTCGCCTCGTAGGTGAGGCAGTCCGCGGCGTCGGCGCCCGCGCCGATGTTCACCGACGACGCGGTGCACTCGAGCTTCTCGTTGAACCGGCAGTCCGCGCGGTGGCAGGCCCCGACGAGGCCGTTGCCCCCGGAGCCGCCGCGGAACGAGATCTCCACGAAGGTGCCGCAGTGCGCGTGGTCACCGGAGATGGTGATCGCGCCCGCGTGGCAGCTGTCGTCGGAGTTGTACGAACAGGTCGAGGCGGAGCACTGCTGAACCCGGGGCATCTCCTGAGCGGTCGTCATGACGGTGAGGGTGGACCGGTCCCCGGCTGCCTGCCAGGCAACGGAGGCTGCCCTGACCGGCGGTGCGGTGATCCTCAGATCCCCGTTCCACCTGGGAACGGACGGATCGAAACAGTACTTCACTGTGACGTGTGCCACTGATAGGTGCAGCTGTCCGGGTGACGGGCGCCGACGGTGCGCGGCGCGCCGCAGCACCCCGGCGATCAGCGCCGGGCGGGTGGGGCGGCATGCTCGGACCGGGAGGGGATCGTGGACGACGAGCTGATGTACCGGTTGATCCGCTACGCCGACCTGACCGCGTGGCCGGCCTTCGCCGCGTTCGGGGTGCAGGAGGAGGCGATCGACCGGCTGCTCGCCGGCACCGCCGGCCTGAACCCGGCCGACGTGGCCGGGGTGCGCGACGGGCTCGCGGCGCGGGTGCGCGCCGACGCCGCCGCTCTGCTCACCGAACGGCCGGTCGCGGCCGGACTGCACCGGATGGCGCTGCGCCCCGGCGAGCGGGTCGTCGTCGTCGGCGACTCGATCTCGGCGGACCGGCTGAGCTGGGCCCGGCTGCTCGCCGAGCTGGTGCCGCGGGTGCAGCGGGATGCGTCGGTGGAGGTGCTGGCCCTGTCCGGGCGCACCAGCTCCGAGGCGCTCGCGCTCGGCCCGGTGCTGGTCTCCCGGATGCCGACCCGGGTGCTGGTGCTGCTGGGCAGCAACGACGTCCGGCGGGAGGGCGGCACCACCGGCGTCCGGATGGTGTCGGCGCCGGAGACGGTGCGGAACCTGCGCGCCCTGCGCCTGCTGCTGGAGACCGAGTCCGGCGCCCGCGTCCGGTTCCTGATCCCGCCGCCGGTCGATCCGGCCCGGGTCGGGCTGACCCGCGAGCTCACCGGGGAGTGGTGGGACGCCGCCGACTTCCCCGAGCTGGTCTCCACGGTCCGCGAGGTCGATCCGGACGCGATCGACCTGAGCACCGTCCCGGTCCGCCCGGAGTTCTGGGAGGACGACGGCCTGCACCCCAGCCCGGTCGGCCAGGTCGTGCTGCTGCGCGCCGTGCTGTCCGCCATGTGACCCGCCAGGCTCAGCCGCGCAGCGCCGCCAGCGTCGTGCGGGTGGCCGCGGCGACCGCCGCCTCGCCGCGGTCCGGATCCTCGTCCGGGTCGTCGGGCACGGTGAACACGGTGAGCACCACCGGTGCGCCCTGCGGTGGGAACAGCACGCCCGAGTCGTTGCGCTCGCCGAGCGGCCCGCTGCCGGTCTTGTCCCCGACCTGCCAGCCGGCCGGCACGCCGGCCCGGATCTGCCGGTCACCGGTGGTGTTGGCGCGCAGCCAGCCGAGCAGCCGGTCGCGCTGCGCGCCCGGCAGCGCGTCGCCGGTGGTCAGCACCCGCAGGGTCGCGGCGAGCGCGGCCGGGGTGCTGGTGTCGAGATCGCCGTCGCGCTCGTTCAGCGCGGTCTCGGTACGGTCCGCGCGGGTCACGTCGTCGCCGAGCCCGCGCAGCCAGCCGGTCAGCTCGGCGGGCGGGCCGACCTGGCGCAGCAGCAGGTTCTGCGCGGTGTTGTCGGAGACGGTGACGGCCGCGTCGCACAGCTGCTCCACGGTCAGCCCGGTCGCCAGGTGCCGCTCGGTCACCGGCGCGTACTCCAGCAGGTCGGCCCGGTCCCAGCGGACCGGACGGGCGAGCAGCCCCGGCTCCTGCACCGAGCGGTGCAGCACGAACGCGGCGGTCAGCGCCTTCACCACCGAGCACATCAGGAACCGTTCGCCGTCCCGGTGCCCGACGGCGGCGCCGGTACCGATGTCCAGTGCGTGCACCCCGATCCGCCTGCCGAACTCGCGCTCGAGGTCGGGGAGCCCGGGCACCGGCCCGGTCGGCGCGGGTGCCGGAGGGGCTGCGGTACAGCTGACGATGCCGCCGGCCAGGGCGGTACCCAGGCCGGCGGCGAGCAGCGAACGGCGGGAGAGCGTCACCCGCCCATCGCAGCAGGCCGCAGGCGGGACGGGTGAACCGGCCGCCCTACCGCTGCCGGACCGGCCGCACGACGATCTCGTTGACGTCGACCTCCGCGGGCTGCGACACCGCGTAGGCGACGGCGTCCGCGATCGCCTCCGGCCCGATGGCGTGCGCCCGGTAGGTGGTCATCGCCGCCTGCGCGAGCGGATCGGAGATGCCCTCCGCGAGCTCGGAGGTGACGACGCCGGGGGAGACGGTGGTGACCCGGATCCCGGGCGGGGACTCCTGCCGCAGTCCCTCGGTGATCGCCCAGGCGGCGAACTTGGTGCCGCAGTAGACGGCGGCGGTCGGGCTGACCGCGTACGCGCCGACCGAGGCGACGGTGACCACGTGGCCGCTCCCGGCGCGGGTGAAGTGCGGCAGGACGGCGTCGATCCCGTACAGCAGACCGCGGACGTTCACGTCGATCATCCGGTCCCACTCCTCGACCAGGCCGGCGTCGAGCCGGGACAGCGGCATCACCCCGGCGTTGGCGACGAGCAGGTCGACCCGGTCGTGCCGGGCGACAACGTCGTCCACGGCGGCGCGGACTCCGGCGTGGTCGGTGACGTCCAGCTCGCAGGGCTCGATCCGGCCGGCCGGGGCGGATGCGGCGAGCTCGGCGAGGCGGTCGGCGCGGCGGGCCGCGGCGACGACCGTCGTGCCGTCGGCGGCGAGCCGGGTGGCGACCGCCCGGCCGATCCCGCTGCTGGCTCCGGTCACGATGGCGACGGGGTTCTCGTTCGTCATGGGACCAGCCGACCCCCGCCGCGGCCCGGGCGGCAGGCCGCGCCGATCGGGGGAGCGCCACACCCACCCACCCGCCGCCGTCCCGGGGGATGATCGGTGCCATGACGCCACTCGGCGAGTACCTCCGCGCCCGCCGCGCCCAGGTCACCCCCACCGAGGCCGGTCTGCCCGGCGGCAGCAGGCGCCGGGTCCCCGGGCTGCGCCGCGAGGAGGTCGCGCTGCTCGCCGGGGTGAGCGCCGACTACTACGTCCGGCTGGAGCAGGGGCGGGAGCGGACCCCGTCGGTGCAGGTCCTGGACGCGCTCGCGGACGTCCTGCGGCTCGGCGACGACGCCCGCACCCACCTGCTGCACCTGGCGGGCGCCACGCCCCGCCCGCGCCGCCCCGGCACCCGGGAGCGGGTGGACCCGCAGCTGCGGATGCTGATGGACGGCTGGGACACCCAGCCCGCGATCGTCCTCGGCCGGGCCTACGACGTGCTCGCCGCGAACGCGCTCGGCGACGCCCTGTTCACCGTCGGCTCCAACCTGCTGGTCAGCGTGTTCTGCGATCCGGCGGCGCGAACGTTCCAGCACGACTGGGAGCGCGCCGCACACGCCGTCACCGCCGGGTTCCGGCTGCTGCACGGCGCCGCGCCGGACGATCCGCGGATCCGCGAGGTGCTCGACGAGGTGCTGTCCCGCAGCCCCGAGTTCGCCCGGCTGTGGGCCCGGCACGACGTCCGCGGGAAGACCGCCGAGCCGAAGATCCTGGTGCATCCGCAGGTCGGCGAGCTGGAGCTGCGGATGGAGAGCTTCGACGTGCGCTCCGCACCCGGGCAGCAGCTCGTCGTGTACCACGCCGAACCCGGCTCGCCGACCGCACAGAACCTGGCGCTGCTCGGCACCCTGGTCGCCACCGGCGCCCGGGACTGATCCGGGTCAGGGCACCGGCAGCCACTCCCGGGCCGCGGCGACCAGCGCGGCGACCCCGGTCGACAGCGTCGGCTCGATCACCGGGGCGTAGCGCGGCGAGTGGTTCGACGGCAGCCCGGCGACCCGGGCCCGGATCGCGTCGACGGTCGCGGCGCCCTCGAACGCCGCCGGATCGGCTCCGCCGAGCAGCCAGTAGACGCACGGCGCCCCGGCCGCGACGGCGAACTGGCCGACGTCCTCGCTGCCGGTGACCGGCCCCGGATCGACGACCGGCAGCGGCGTGACCGTCGCCAGCGCGGCCCGGGTGCGCTCGACCGCGGCCGGGTCGTTGACCACCGGCGGGAACGTCTCGACGACCCGGATCTCCGGATCCCGCGGGGCGCCCGCGGTCGCGGCCTCGCCGCGCACGATCCGCTCGATCGAGCCGAGCAGCCGGTCGCGGACGGCGTCGGTGTAGGAGCGCACCGTCAGCCCCAGCTCTGCCGAGTCGGGGATGACGTTCTCCTTCGTCCCGGCCCGCAGCAGCCCGACCGTGAGCACCGCGGTGTCGGTGGCCGCCACCTCCCGGGACACCACCGTGTGCAGCCGGTGCACGGTCGACGCGGCCAGCAGCACCGGGTCCACCGTGGTCTCCGGACGGGACCCGTGCCCGCCGGAGCCGTGCAGCGTCGCCCGGACGGTGTCGCTGCCGGCGAACGCCGGGCCGGGGGTGACGGCGAGCAGCCCGGCGGGCAGCGGCGCGACGTGCTGGCCGAGCACCACGTCCGGGGTGCCGAACCGGGCGTACAGGTCGTCGTCGAGCATCGCCCGTGCGCCGCCGCCGATCTCCTCGGCCGGCTGGAACACCACCAGCAGGGTGCCCGACCAGGTGTCCGGTGTGGACGCCAGCTCGGCCGCCGCCCCGAGCAGGCAGGTGACGTGCATGTCATGACCGCAGGCGTGCGCGACGGCGGTGTCCTCGCCGTCCGGTGTGGTCCCGCGGGCGGTGCTGGCGTAGTCGAGACCGGTGTCCTCGGCGACCGGCAGCGCGTCCATGTCGGCGCGCAGCAGCGCCACCGGGCCGTCGCCGTTGCGCAGCACGCCGACCACCCCGGTCCGGCCGACCTGCTCGGTGACCTCGTACCCGGCCGCGCGCAACCGGCCCGCCGCGATCGCGGCGGTCCGGGTCTCGGCGAACGAGAGCTCCGGATGGCGGTGCAGGTCGCGGTACAGCTCGGCGAGATCGGCGGTCACGGGGCCGGACGCTAGCCGGGTTTCCACCCGTCCGGGGTGCCGCCGCGCTGCTAGGTTCGCCCGGCACGTCCGGCACCGGGGGAGACACGATGTCGCTGAGCCGCCGCACCCTGCTCGGTGCCGCCGCCGTCCTGTTCGGAGCGACCGCCTGCTCGGCGTCCGCAGTCGACCGGATCACCGGCGCGCCGCCCGCCCCGCCGGACCCGGACGACCCGTTCGGCAGCTTCTTCGAGCGGCTGACGGCCGCCCCGCAGGGCTGGTCGCTGCACCTCGACGACGGCCGTGGCGGCGTCCTCGAACACCGCGCCGACGAGCTATCGCCGCTCGCCTCGGCGTCGACCGTGGTGCACCTCGCCGCGTACGCGCGGGCGGTCGCCGCGGGCTTCCCCGCCGACGCGCCGGTCCCGGTCGCCGAGTGGGCGCGCTGGTACGTGCCCGGCACCGACGGCGGTGCCCACCAGCGGGCGCTGGTGACGCTCGGCGCGACCGCGGAGAGCACCGTGACCTGGACCGACGTCGCCGACGCGATGCTGCTGCACGGTGACGTCGCCGCCGCCGACCTGCTCCGCGAGACCTTCGGCGACGACCCGCTGACCGAGGCCGTCGCGGCCGCCGGCCTGCCGGGCCCGGACCTGCCGTGCTTCGCGGGCGAGACCCTGCGCTCCTGGTCGGCGCCGGTCGACCCGGCGACCCGGCGGGCCGACGCGCTGGCCGCCGGGCAGGAGTACGCGGCGTCACCGCAGCGCCGCGCCGAGGTCGCCGACCGGATGGCCGCGGCCGGCGCGGAGACGACCCGGGCGCTCGCCGATCCCGGCTACTGGGCCGGCTCACCCGGCGGCACCGCACGCGGGCTGGCCGCCGCGCACCGGGCCTGCGCGAGCGGCGACCTCGGGGTGCCCGGCGCCGGGCGGGTCGCCCGCGGCCACCTGGAGCGGGTGCCCACCGGGAAGCTCCCGGACGGCGCAGGCGCGGTCGGGGTGACCGAAGGCAGCCTGCCCGGGGTGCTCGCCGCCGGCCTCTACCAGCGGCACGATGACGGCACCGTCGCGACCGCGGCGCTGCTGCTCACCGGGCCGGTGCTGGACCCGGACGGGACGGACGCCCGGTCCCGGACCGCGGTGGCGGCGTCGCTGCGGGCGCTGCGCTCGCCGCAGACGTGGGACCGGTTCGCGGCGCTCGCCGGGTGAGCGCGGGCGGCCGGCGGCCACCGACTGGTTGATCTGGCTGTTACCGCGCGGCAACCGGCAATCGCACGCGAATTCCTAGATTCGGCGGATCGTCGGTGTCGGGGGACCGGACGGGGTGGGGGAGTCGACCACGCCTGCGGTCGGCCGACGATCCGTCGTCGCCGTCGTCAGGAGCACCGTCCATGCGTTCCGCACGCCCCTACACCCCGTCCCGCCGGGACGTCCTCCGCCTCGCCGGGATCGGCGCCGGTCTCGGCGCGGCCGGCCTGGTTCTCGGCGCCTGTGGCTCCGGTGGGTCCGAGCCGGCCGAGGCCGCGGCCGGCGAGTTCGGGGACATCGCGATCCAGCTGTCCTGGATCAAGAACATCGAGTTCGGCGGCGAGTACATGGCCGACTCCCGCGGCTACTACACCGAGGCGGGCTTCTCGAACGTCGAGCTGGTCAGCGGCCCGGTGGACAGCGCCGACGCGCTCGTGCTGGCCGGCAACGTCGACATCGGCATCACCGCCCCGGACGCCACCGCCCGGTTCATCACCGAGCAGGGCGCCCCGCTGAAGGTCATCGGCAGCACCTTCCAGCGCAACCCGTTCTGCATCCTGTCGCTGGAGGACGGCACCCCGATCCGCACCCTGGCCGATCTCGCGGGCAAGCGCATCGGCATCCAGGCCGGCACCAACCAGCAGATCTTCGCCGGGCTGCTCGCCGCCAACGACATCGACCCGTCGACGATCGAGCAGGTCGTCGTCCAGTACGAGCCGGCCCCGCTGGTGGAGGGCACCGTCGACGGCTTCATGGCGTTCCTGACCAACGAGCCGTTCCTGGTCGCCGCCGACGGGCACACGCCGGTCACGCTGTCGTTCGCCGACAACGGCCTGCCGCTGACGTCTGAGGTGTTCACCGTGCTGCAGGAGACCATCGACGAGCGCCGGGACATGCTCAAGGCGTTCCTGAAGGCCGAGATCCGCGGCTGGACCGACGCCGTCGCGGAGCCCGGGGAGTCCGCCCGGCTGGCCGTCGAGGTGTACGGCGCCGATCTCGGCCTGGACATTCCCGGGCAGACCGAGCAGGCGATCGCGCAGAACGACCTGATCGTCACCGACGACACCCGGGCCAACGGGCTGTTCACCTCCACCCCGGAGGCGCTGGAGCGGACGATCGGCGCGATCGGCGACATGGGCATCTCGATCACCGCCGAGGAGCTGTTCGACCTGTCGCTCCTCGACGAGGTCTACGCCGAGAACCCGGACCTGGTCACGGCATGACCGAGACGGCAGCCGGCCGGATCGCCACGACCGACCCGGCGGCCCATCCGGCCGCCGCGACCGGGATCAACATCCGGGGCCTGACCAGGACGTTCAGCATGGGGCGGCAGTCGGTGCAGGCGCTGTCCGAGGTGGACCTGGGCACCGCGCAGAACTCGTTCCTGTCGCTGCTCGGGCCGTCCGGCTGCGGCAAGTCGACGATCCTGCGGATCCTGGCCGGGCTGGACACGCCGTCGTCCGGGGAGGCGTTGATCAACGGCAGGTCCACCCGGGAGATCCAGCGTGACCACGAGCTCGGCATCGCCTTCCAGGAGGCGGCGCTGCTGCCGTGGCGCAGCGTCACGGCGAACATCGCGCTGCCGCTGGAGGTCGCCGGGATCACCCCGGAGAAGGGCCTGATCGACGGCCTGGTGGAGCTGGTCGGGCTCACCGGGTTCGAGAAGGCGAAGCCGGCGCAGCTCTCCGGCGGGATGCGGCAGCGGGTCGCGATCGCCCGCTGCCTGGTCGTGCAGCCCACCGTGATGCTGCTCGACGAGCCGTTCGGGGCGCTGGACGACATGACCCGCCAGCGATTGAACGTGGAGCTGCTGCGGATCTGGACCGAGCGCCCGGCGACCACCCTGATGGTCACCCACGGCATCTCGGAGGCGGTGTTCCTGTCCGACGTCGTCGCCGTGATGAGCGCCCGGCCCGGCCGGATCGTCGAGGTCGTCGAGATCGACCTGCCGCGCCCCCGGGCGCCGCAGCTGACCCGCACGCCGGAGTTCCACGGCTACGTCGACCGGCTCTCGGAGATCCTGTTCGGCGGAGGTGCGGCGGAGTGAACGCCCGCGTCGGCGGCGCGATCGGGGTGCTGGTCATCCTCGGCGTGTGGTGGCTCGCGTCGGTCACCCTGTTCACCGGGAGCGGCACCATCCCGACCCCGGGCGCCGTGCTGGCCGAGATGCTCTCGCCGCAGCGGTGGGCCTCGACGCTGCGCAACTCGGTGTCCACGGTGACCGCGGCGACCCAGGGCTACCTGCTCGGCAACGGGCTGGCGGTGCTGCTCGCCGTCGTCGTGATCCTGGTGCCGCGGTTCGAGCCGCTGGCCCACCAGATCGCGATCGTCACCTACTGCATCCCGCCGGTCGCGATCGGCCCGGTGATCGTCATCGTGGCCGGCCGGGACGCGCCGTCCGGGGCGTCGGTGGTGCTCGCCGCACTGCTCTGCTTCTTCACCACGGTGGTCGGCTGCCTGGTCGGGCTGCGCGCCGCCCCGCGGGCCGGGCTGGACCTGGTGCGCGCCTACGGCGGCTCGTCCTGGACGGTGCTGCGCAAGGTGCAGCTGATCTCCGCGCTGCCCAGCCTGTTCGCCGCGCTGAAGATCGCCGCGCCGTCGGCGTTCCTCGGCGCGATCCTCGCCGAGTACCTGGGCAGCGGCGGCGAGCAGACCCTGGGGCGCGCGCTGATCGCCGCCCAGACCCAGGCCGACGCGCCGCTGCTCTGGTACCTCGCCCTGGTCAGCGGCCTGTTCTCCGGGGTCGCCTACCTGCTCGTCGGGCTGGTCGCGCGGGTCGTGACACCGTGGTCCTCGGGCACCGACGTCATGGCAGGTGCCCGGTGACGGCCGTCCTCGCCGCCGGGACCACGACCGGCGCCGGGCTCGGATCGGTGGCCGCCGCGGTGGCCCGCCGGGCCGCCAGGGCCGCGCTCACCGTCGCCGTCGCGCTGGTCGCGCTGGTGATCCTGTGGACCGTGCTGCTGTGGGTGTTCGACGTGCCCTCGTTCGTCGGCAAGCCGCCCTGGGAGGTGCTGCAGTACCTGTTCGCCGAGGACCCGGCGCGCGGGGTGCGGCCGGCGTCGCTGTCCGCGGCCGACGCCCGCGCGCAGAGCTTCGGGGCGCTGTGGGTGACGCTGGGCAACGCCGCGCTCGGCTTCGTCGCCGGGATGGGGCTGGCCACCGTCACCGCCGTGTTGTTCGTGCTGTTCCGGCCGTTCGAGCTGGCGTTCATGCCGATCGCGATGCTGCTGCGGTCGGTGCCGCTGGTCGCGATGGCGCCGCTGCTGCTGCTGATCTTCGGGCAGGGCCCGCTCGGGATCGCGGTGATCGCCGCGATCGTGGTGCTGTTCCCGGTGCTGGTGAACGTGGTGCTCGGGCTGAACTCGGTGCCCGCGCAGACGGTCGACCTGATCCGGGTCAACGGCGGATCGGCGTGGACGGTGATGGTCAAGGCGCGCCTGCCCTCGGCGCTGCCGCAGCTGCTCGCGTCCGCCCGGATCTCGGTGCCGGGCGCGATCGTCGGCGCGATGCTGGCCGAGTGGCTGTCCGGGTTCGTCGGGATGGGCGGGGTGCTGTCCGGGTACAACGGCTCCGGCAACTACGGCGGCGTCTGGACGATCGTGGCGCTCGCGGTGCTGGTGTCGATCGTGCTCTACGAGGTGATGACCGTCGTGGAGACCGCGGCGCTGGCGAGCTGGGGGCCGGACGCGGGGCGGCCGCCGCAGGGGTGACGCGGCCGGCTCACGTCCAGCGCCGCAGCAGCGCCCGCTCCGCCACCCCCAGCACGGCGTCGGTGAGCTTCCCGAGCAGCGCGAGCAGCACGATCGCCAGCAGCAGGATGTCGGTGCGCCCGGTGTTCTGACTGTCGATCAGCAGGAAGCCCAGCCCGATCGACGACGCGATCAGCTCCGCCGCGACCAGGAACAGCCAGCCCTGGGCGAGGCCGAGGCGCAGCCCGGACAGCGCGGGCGGCGCGATCGCGGGCAGCTGGACCTGCAGGAACAGCCGCAGGCCCGAGCGTCCGTAGGCCCGGCCGACCTCGACCAGCCTGCTGTCGACGTGCTCCAGCGCGGCCGCGATCGTGGTGTAGACGGGGAAGAACGCGCCGATCGCGACCAGGGTGATCTTGGGTGTCTCGCCGATCCCCAGCCACAGCAGCAGCAACGGGACCCAGGCCAGCGACGGCACCGCCCGCACGGCCTGGATGGTGGGTGCCAGGAACGACCGGGCCCGCGCCGAGAGCCCGACGATCCCGCCGAGCACCAGGCCGGCGCCGGCGCCCGCGGCGAACCCGAGCACCACCCGCTGCACGCTGATCGCGATGTGCTGCCACAGCTCGCCGCGCCCGGCGAGCTCGCCGAGCGCGGCGACCACGTCGAGCGGGGCGGGCAGCTGGGCCGGGGAGAACCGGCCCGACGCGGCCAGCAGGTGCCAGCCGATCACCAGCAGGACCGGCAGCACGAGTCCCGCACCGAGACCGGCCAGGAGCCGGCGGCGCCGGGCGCCGCGCACCCGCCCGGACGGCCGGGCGGCCGGTTCCGTGCGCTGCGCCCCGGGGGTCTCGGTGACGGTCACGACCCGGCCGTCCCGTCGGACCGGGTGCCGGCCGCCTCCTGCGCGAACCGCGGCTCGAACAGGGTGTCCAGGGCGGTGCGGGCATCGTCCTCGGAGCGGACCAGGCCCTCCGAGACCAGGATCGGGACCAGCCGCTCCAGCACCTCGCGCTGCGCGTCGCCGGGCACCGGGTCGATGTCGATCTGGGTGCGCTCCAGCAGCTGCTTGCGGGCCACCTCGGGGCTGATGCTGGCGGCCTCGGCCAGGGTGGCGACGGCCTCCTCGGGGTTCTCCACGATCCACGCCCTGGCCCGCTCGTAGGCCCGGACGACGACGGCGGCGGTCTCCGGGTCGCGCTCCAGGAACGACTCGTTGGCGTTGAGCAGCCCGTAGGAGTTGAAGTCGAGGTTGCGGTAGATCAGCGTCGATCCGGCGTCCAGTTCGGACTGGGCCATGAACGGGTCGAGCCCGGCCCAGGCGTCCACGTCGCCGCGCTCCAGCGCGGTCCGGCCGTCTGAGTGCTGCAGGTTCACGATCTCCACGTCGGCCCGGTCGAGCCCGGCCCCGGCGAGCGTCTGTACCAGGAAGAAGTACGGGTCGGTGCCCTGGGTGACGGCGATCTTCGTGCCGCGCAGCCCTGCCGGGTCGGTGATCGGCGAGCCCTGCGGCACGACGATCGCGGACCACTCCGGCCTGCTGTAGACGTCGATCGACTTGATCGGCGAGCCGTTCGCCCTGGCGAGCAGCGCCGGGGTGCCGGCCGTCGATCCGATGTCGACGACGCCGGCCCGCAGGTTCTCGTTCGCCTTGTTGCTGCCCTGCGACAGCACCCACTCGACCGAGTCCTGGCCGAGCTCCTCCTCCAGCCAGCCCTGCTTCTTGATCACCAGGCTCTCGGGGTTGTAGTAGGCGTAGTCCAGGCTGACCCGGGTGTCGCGGGTGTCGTCGGCGGCGACGGTGCCGTCGGAGTTCTCGCCGGCGGCGCAGCCGGCGAGAACGAGCAACGAGGCGACGAGCAGGACGACGGGGCGGGTGAGTCGACGCACGGGGATGCTCCGCTTCATCGGGGGGCGCGGGTGTGGTGGACGGGGACGCCGAGCCGGTCGAGCAGGTCGGCGCGCAGCGCGGTGAGGCCCGGATCGGCCCGGTCGCGGGGGCGCGGGCCGGGCGGGGCGAGCACGTGCACGATCCCGGCTCCGGAGTGGCCGTCGCCGTCGTCGTCGGGCCGGCCGAGCACGACGATCCGGTCGGCCAGCTGCAGCGCCTCGTCGACGTCGTGGGTGACCAGCAGGACGGTCGCGCCGGAGCGCTGCTGCAGGTCGTCGACCAGGTCCTGCATCCGGATCCGGGTCAGCGCGTCGAGTGCGGCGAACGGCTCGTCGAGCAGCAGCACGCCCGGTGCGCGGACGAGTGCGCGGGCGAGCGCGGTGCGCTGCGCCATGCCGCCGGAGACGGCGCGCGGCCGGTAGCGGGCGAACTCGGCGAGCCCGACGGCGTCCAGTGCCCGGTCGACGGCGGCGTCCCGGTCGGCCCGCGACGTCCCGTCCGGCACGCCGAAGGCGACGTTGTCGGCGAGGCTGCGCCAGGGCAGCAGCCGCGGCTCCTGGAACACCACGGCGGCCCGGCGTTCGACGCCGTCGACCTCGTCGCCGTCGACCAGCACGGCGCCGCCGGTCGGCCGGTCGAGCCCGGACACCAGGCGCAGCAGCGTCGACTTGCCGCAGCCGGACGCGCCCAGCAGGGCGACCACCTCACCGGCGGCGACGTCGAGATCGACGTGTTCGAGCACGACCCGGCGGTCGGCGCCGGTACCGAAGGTCCGGTCGACCGCGCGGAGCTGCACGGACGCAGGGGGTGCCCAGGAGGTGGCGGTCTGCACGGAAAGGGTCCTGTTCGGGATGGTGCGGGCGGTGTCGGCCGGGGCGGGGCAGGCGTCAGGGCCGACAGGTCGCGCTCGCCACGTACCCGAGATCGAGCCAGGCACGGCCGACCAACAGGTCACCGGCTCCCGATCCGAGGTGCAGCACGCAGGCATCGTACGGACGGGCGAGCCGATCGCGTAGCGGAAAGTGAGCTTCGTCCGGATGCCGGGCGATCGGTCCTCCGCGCTACCGCGAACGGGCTAAGGTGTCCAGCTCCTTGCGATGCGGGCCGTGACGGGGCTCAGGTCCGTCGTAACCACCTCGGTAGCTTTGCTCCGGTTGGCCGGGCAGTGCAGACCGGGAGACTCTCGACGTGCCGCTCGCACCGGGCACATCGCTCCCGTGGTGCGCAGACGAGCGGTGCGGGGACGATCGGCCTGCCACACAGGGCCCCGACAACGTTCTCGACGACGGTGAGGGAGACCTCCGGGACGAGGTGGTCGACTGTCTCGTTCACACAGGTCGTCCAGTTCGCACGCACGAACGGCATCACCGCGACCCGGTGATCTCGGCCGTTGCCATGAGGCGCTCCCGGGGTGGACCAGCAGCTCGAGGGAGTTCAGCGGGCGGATACCGGTCTCGATCTTCTTGAGCCAGTCGCTGCTCCGGCCGACGAGGCCCGCCAGTACGGGACGTGACATCCCCCGAGCCTCACGCGCAGCCCGAATGCGCTCGCCGGTGCTCGGCGCGTTCACCTGCTCCTCAGGTCGCATGGCCGGTCACGGTAGCGTCGACGACCGGCATCCGAAGGCGCCATGACGGGCCGGATGGTCCGGTGGTCCGGATGGAGCCTGTGGAAGGAAACGAGCCATGACGGTCGTCGGCGTCACCGGGCACAGCAACCTCACCCCCGACGCGCTGGAGCCGGTCCGGCGCGCGCTGCGCGACCACCTCCGTCCACTGCGGACCGGGCTGGTCGGGGTCAGCTGCATCGCCCGCGGCGCCGACCAGGTCTTCGCCGACGTGGTCCTGGAGCTCGGCGGCGCGCTCGAGGTGGTGCTGCCGGCCGCCGACTACCTGGCGCGGATCCCGGACCCGGTCGACCGGGAACGCTGCGACGCCTACCTGGCGAGCGCACGGTCGGTGCTGACGACCGGTCGTCCGGCCTCCGGCGCGGCCGCCTACCTGGCGGGCAGCCTGCTCGTGCTGGACCGGTGCGAGGAGCTGGTCGCGGTCTGGGACGGGCGGCTGTCGGGTGGCACCGCCGAGGCCGTCGGGCGGGCCCGTGAGCTCGGGGTGCCGACGACGGTGCTGTGGCCGGCCGGCGCCCGGCGCGGCTGAGGCGAGCGGCGCGGCGCCCGCGGTGTGGTCCGTCCCGCGGCGCCGCCGGGAGCACGGTCGGCGGCGCTGTGCCGGCAGCCGGTCAGCGGCGCGGCGCCGGGAGCGCGGCGAGCAGCCGCCACAGTGGACGCTGCAGCGCCTCCGGCACGCCGTGCAGCACGAAGCTCAGGTCGTGCTCGACGTTGATCCGGGCCAGCCGGCGCAGCGGCGGCAGCCGGCCTGCGTCGGCGAGGGCCCGGAACTGCTGCTCCAGCGGACCGGCCGGGGTCTCCACGGTGCGGATCCGGACCGGTTCGGAGGTCGGGTTCGCGAACGCGTGCACCACGCCGGGTGGCACGGTCACCGACTCGCCGGGGCCGATGACGCGGCTGTCCCGGCCGATCCGGACCCGCAGCTCGCCGTCGACCGCGGTGAACGTCTCGGTCTCGAACCGGTGCCGGTGTGCGGGCGGCCCGGCCAGCCCGGGCGGGAGGACGGCCTCGACCTCGAAGGCGGCGCCGCCGGTGCCCGATCCGGTGCGCAGGAAGGTCAGCGTCTCGCCGGTCGGCATGGTCAGGCGGTCGAGGCTCATCGCGTCGTCTCCGGGGTGGGAGGGGTCAGGGTGGCAGCGCCAGCGCGGTGAGATCGGCCATCGCCGCGTCCGCCTCGATGAACTCGCCGGTGACCAGCGCGTCGTGCAGCAGGCCGCGGGCGGCACCGATCACGAGCCGGGCCCGGGTGCGGGCCGCCGCCGGTGCCAGGCCGCCCCGTTCGAGCAGCGCGCCGAGCGGCGCGATCCAGGGTGCGACGAGGGTCTCCCGGAGCCGGGCGGCATGCGCCCGGCCCTGCATGGCCTGCGCGGACAGCTCGAAGAACAGCGGGCCGTAGCGCCGGGCCCCGGCCGAGACGGTCACCCAGAACCGGTCGACTACCTCCCGCGGGCCGGCCCCCGGATCGGCGGTGAGCGCGGCCAGGGCCGCCTGCTGGCCCGCCTCCACGGTCGCGACGACCTCGGTGAGCAGCCCCTCCCGGGAGCCGAAGTGGTAGATCAGCATCCGGTGGCTGGTGCCGGTCGCGGTGGCGAGCGCGCGCAGGCTGCGGTCCGCGATCCCCTGCCCGGCGAGCTGCTCGACGACCGTCTGCAGCAGCCGGTCCCTGGCCGGTCCGGCACCTGTCACGTACCGGATGGTACGTCTCGCTCGACCGGGCTCCCATGGCGTCCTCCGCGGGGCGTACCGATTGGTACAGACTGTGTACCAGATGGTACATGCGGCGGCCGGGGAGTGCCCGTGTCACTCGATCGTGTTTCGGGCGGATGACGCCGGAGCGGGTGTCGCGGGGGTCTCCGGAAACGGCCCGGCAACGGCGATCGTGCTGTCGCCGCAATACGGCGTTCCTACGGTACTCACCGCCGGATCCACGGATGTATCCAGCAGTTCAGGCCGGGTACCGGGCAACGGACCCGGCCCGGCCGAGCCCCGGGGACGTCCTCCGGTGCGCTTCACGGAGGCGTTGTGATGAGAAGTGCGAAGCGGCTGCGCCGCGCCCTGGCGGGGGTCGCCCTGCTGTCGATGGGGTTGGGGATCGCCGCCTGCGGTGCCCGGGTCGACGACGAGGCGGACGCCGGTGCCGCCGCGGCGTCCTGCGTCGACACCAGCGGGGACAGCGTCAAGATCGGCTTCCTGAACTCGCGCTCGGGCACGATGGCGATCAGCGAGAACACCGTCTACAACAGCCTCGCGATGGCCGCCGAGGAGATCAACGAGACCGGCGGCGTGCTGGGCAAGCAGCTGGAGGTCGTCGCCGAGGACGGCGCCTCCGAGCCCACGATCTTCGCCGAGAAGGCCGAGAAGCTGATCCGGGCCGACTGCGTGGCCGCGGTGTTCGGCGGCTGGACCTCGTCCTCCCGCAAGGCGATGCTGCCGGTCTTCGAGTCGAACGACGCGCTGCTGTTCTACCCGGTGCAGTACGAGGGCCTGGAGTCCTCGGAGAACATCTTCTACTCGGGCGCGACCACCAACCAGCAGATCGTCCCGGCCCTGGACTACCTCAAGGAGCAGGGCGCGACCAGCCTGTTCCTGGTCGGCAGCGACTACGTCTTCCCGCAGACCGCCAACAAGATCATCAAGGCGTACGCCGAGGCGAACGGCATCGAGATCCTGGGCGAGGAGTACGCCCCGCTCGGGCACACCGACTTCTCCACGATCGTCTCCAAGGTCCGCGACGCGGGCGCCGACGCCGTGTTCAACACCCTCAACGGCGACTCCAACGTGGCGTTCTTCAAGGAGTACAAGAGCCTCGGCCTGACCCCGGACACGATGCCGGTGCTGAGCGTGTCGATCGCCGAGGAGGAGGTCGGCGGCATCGGCGTCGACAACATCGTCGGCCAGCCGGTGGCCTGGAACTACTACCAGACCATCGACAGCCCGGAGAACGCCGAGTTCGTCGCCGCCTTCAAGGCGCGCTACGGCGACGACAAGGTCACCTCCGACCCGATGGAGGCCGCCTACACCTCGCTGTACCTCTGGAAGGCGATGGTCGAGAAGGCCGACTCGTTCGCCGTGCCGGACGTGCAGGCGGCCGCCGACGGCGTCACCTTCGACGCCCCCGAGGGCACCGTCACCGTCAACGGCGACAACCACCACATCGCCAAGACCGCGCTGATCGGCAAGATCGGGCCGGACGGCCTGATCTACACCGAGTGGTCCTCCGGTGAGCCGATCGAGCCGGACCCGTACCTGGAGTCCTACCCCTGGGCGAGCGGGCTCGCCGGCTGATCCGCACCGCCCGACCATCCCGGGCGGGTGGCCCGGCGCGCCGCGACGGCGCGCCGGGCCATCGCCGCCGGTCCTCCGGAGGACGCATGGAAACCCTCGTCACGCAGGTCTTCAACGGCCTGTCCGTCGGCTCGATCCTGCTGCTCGCGGCACTGGGTCTGGCCCTGACGTTCGGTCAGATGGGCGTCATCAACATGGCGCACGGTGAGTTCATCATGGCCGGTGCCTACACCGCGTTCGTCGTCCAGCAGGCGCTCGGCGCGGCCGGGCTCTCGCTGCTGGCGTCGCTGCCGCTGGCGTTCGTCATCGGCGGCCTGCTCGGCGTGGTGCTGGAACTGATCCTGCTGCGCCGCATGTACCACCGGCCGCTGGACACCCTGCTGGTGACCTGGGGCGTGGCGCTGGTCCTGCAGCAGCTCGCCCGGGACATCTTCGGCACCGCCGGGGTGGACGTCGCGGCGCCCGCCTGGCTGGCCGGGCCGGTGCAGATCCTCGGCTTCTCCTTCCCGCGGTCCCGGCTGTTCATCCTGGTGCTCGCGGTCCTGTCGGTCACCGCGGTGGTGCTGCTGCTGCGCTACACCTCGCTCGGCCGCCGGATCCGGGCGACCGTGCAGAACCGGCAGCTCGCCGAGTCCTCCGGCATCTCCACCCGCCGCACCGACATGCTGACCTTCTTCATCGGCTCCGGCCTGGCCGGGGTCGCCGGTGTCGCGCTCACCCTGATGGGGTCGATCTCGCCGAACCTGGGCAGCAGCTACATCGTCGACGCCTTCCTGGTCGTCATCGTCGGCGGGCTCGGCCAGCTCAAGGGCGCCATCATCGCCGCCTTCTCGCTCGGCGTCGCCCAGTCCTGGATCGAGTACACGACCTCGGCGTCGATCGCGAAGGTGCTGGTGCTCGCGCTCGTCGTCGCCTTCCTGCAGTTCCGCCCACAGGGGATCTTCGCGCTGCGGACGAGGAGTCTGGTGTGACCACACTGCTGCGGAGCCGCTACGCGGTCGGGCTCGGGTTCCTGGCCGCGGCGGTCGTCCTGTTCGCCGTCGCCCCGCTGGTGCTGTCCGACTTCCGGCTGAACCTGCTCGGCAAGTACCTCTGCTACGCCATGGTCGCCGTCGGCATCGGCCTGGCCTGGGGCCGCGGCGGCATGCTCACCCTGGGCCAGGGGGTGTTCTTCGGCATCGGCGCCTACCTGATGGCGATGCACCTCAAGCTCGCCGACGCGGGGCCCGGCGAGGCCCCCGACTTCATGACGCTGATCTCCTCGAACGGCGTCCCGTGGTGGTGGGAGCCGTTCCGCTCCGGCGCCGTCACCGTCGTCGCGATCCTGGTGCTGCCCGCGCTGCTGGCGACCGTGCTCGGCCTGGCGACGTTCCGGCGCCGGGTGCGCGGCGCCTACTTCGCGATCCTGTCCCAGGCGCTGGCCGCCGCGTTCGCGATCCTGCTCGTCGGCAACCCGGCCACCACCGGCGGCTCGACCGGGCTGAACAACTTCCGCGGCTTCTTCGGGTTCTCGCTGCGGGACCCGGCGAACCGACTGATGCTCTACTTCGTCGCGGCCGGCGTGCTGCTCGCGATGCTGCTGGTCGCCCGCCAGCTGATGGTCAGCCGGTACGGCGAGCTGCTGGTCGCCTGCCGCGACTCCGAGGAGCGGGTCCGCTTCCTCGGCTACGACCCGGCGACGGTGAAGACCGTTGCGTTCGCCGTCGCCGCCCTGATGGCCGGCATCGGCGGGGCGCTGTTCGTCCCGATCGTCGGGATCATCTCGCCGAACGACGTCGGCGTCGTCCCGTCGATCGGGCTGCTCATCGGCGTCGCGATCGGCGGCCGCACCACCCTCGCCGGGCCCGCGCTCGGCGCGATCGCGGTGGCCTGGGCGGCGTCCTCGCTGTCCGAGCAGTTCCCGTCCGGCTGGACCTACGTCCAGGGCCTGATGTTCATGCTCGTCGTCGCGTTCCTGCCGGGCGGCATCGCCTCGCTGGTGACGCTGCGCCGGCGCCGCCGCGCCGGACCGCCCGCGGACGACGGACCGGCGGACCGATCCGTACCCGAACCGGCCGGAGGGGCCCAGCGATGACCGACGACCTCGAACTGACCGACCTCACCGTGACCTTCGACGGCTTCGTCGCGGTCGACCACGTCGCCCTGACCGTCGGGGCGGGCGACCTGCGGTTCCTGATCGGGCCGAACGGCGCCGGCAAGACCACCCTGATCGACGCCGTCTCCGGCCTGGTGCCCGCCACCGGCACCGCCCGGTTCGCCGGGGCCGACCTGCTCGGGCGCAAGGTGCACGCGGTCGCCCGGCTCGGGATCGGCCGCACCTTCCAGACGGCGACCGTGTTCGAGCAGCTCACCGTGCTGCAGAACCTGGACATCGCGGCCGGCGCCGGCCGCTCCCCGTGGACGCTGCTGCGCCGCAGGCGCGCCATCCCGGCGGTGGTGACCGAGGCGCTGGAGACGGTCGGGCTGACCGCGCTGGCCGACGCCCCCGCGGGGACCCTGGCGCACGGCCAGAAGCAGTGGCTGGAGATCGGGATGCTGCTCGTGCAGGACGCCCGGCTGCTGATGCTCGACGAACCGGTCGCCGGCATGAGCGCGGAGGAGAAGGACGAGACCGGCCGGCTGCTGCAGCGGATCAGCGGCGACCACACGGTCGTCGTCGTCGAGCACGACATGGACTTCATGCGGTCCTTCGCCCGGTCGGTGACCGTGCTGCACGCCGGCCGGGTGCTCTCCGAGGGCACGGTCGCGCAGGTGCAGGCCGACCCGAAGGTGCAGGAGGTCTACCTCGGGCCGGGGCACCACACCGCCGAGGAGGCCGCGATCGTGCTGGGTGCGGAGGTGGCCGGATGAGCGGGCCGATGCTGCTGGTGGACGGCGTCGACGTCGCCTACGGCCGGACGACGGTCGTGCACGGGGTGACCGTCGAGGTGCCCGCCGACGGGGTCACCTCGGTGCTCGGGCACAACGGCGCGGGCAAGACCACCCTGCTGCGGGCGGCGGCCGGCCTGCTGCCGGTCACCGCCGGGCGGGTGCTGCTCGACGGCGAGGATGTGACCGGGCTGCCGCCGAACCGGCGGGTGGCCCGCGGGCTCGCCTACGTGCCGCAGGGCCAGCAGTCGTTCGGGCAGCTGACCACCTGGGAGAACCTGCAGGTCGTCGCGGACGGCCGGCGCCGCGGCCGGGCGCTGATCGACGAGTCGCTGGACCTGTTCCCGGCGCTGCGCGAGCTGCTCGGCCGGGCCGCGGGCCTGCTGTCCGGCGGGCAGCGCCAGCAGCTCGCGATCGCCCGCGCGCTGATCACCGAGCCGCGGCTGCTGATCCTCGACGAGCCCACCGAGGGCATCCAGCCCTCGGTGGTCACCGAGATCGAGCGCACCATCGTCGATCTCACCCGGCGCGGCGGGCTGTCGGTGCTGCTGGTCGAACAGCACGTCGGCTTCGCGCTGGACGTCGCGGGCGGCTACTACGTGCTGGCCTCGGGCCGGGTGCGGGCGTCCGGCGCGGGCGGCGGCGCAGCGGCCGTCGATGTGCGGTCGGCGATGGCGATCTGACGGTGGAGGGCCGCGGGGCGGGAACCAGCAGGCCGGCATCCAGCACTGTGGCGGCCCGACCCGGAACCATGGACCCGTGGACGAGCAGAGCACGGTCATGTCGTCGGCCGCGGTGATCCCGGGCGGTGAGCAGCCGCCGCCGTTGCGCGAGCAGGTCTACGTCGCCATCCGCGACGCCGTCCTGAACGGCGATTTCCCGGCCGGCGAGCGGCTCACCGAGCCGAAGCTGGCGAAGCGGTACGGGATGTCCCGGACCCCGGTCCGGGACGCGGTGACCAGGCTGCTCGCCGACGGCCTGCTGAACCGGGAGGAGTACGGCTACTCGGTGGTCGTGCCCAGCGTGTCCCGGGTCCGCGACCTCTACGAGGTGCGGATCGCGGTCGAGCTGCGCGGCATCGCCCGGTGCATCGAGAACCCGGGCGTCCGCCACGACACCGGGGCGCTGGAGACCGAGCTGGCGTACTGGCACGACCTGCGGGCCGCCCCGCCCCAGCCGGCGCCGGAGTTCGTGCTCGCCGACGAGCGGTACCACGCGGCGCTGCTGTCGGCGTCCGGCAACGCGGAGCTGGTCGCCGTGCTGACCGACGTGAACAGCCGGATCCGCCGGGTCCGGATGTACGACTTCATCATCCCCGGCCGCATCGAGACCTCCATCGACGAGCACATCGAGATCGTCGAGCGGGTGCTGGACGGCAGGCTGGAGACCGCGCACCGGCTGCTGCACGAGCACATCGGCGCCTCGCTGGAGATCGTCGTCGAGCGGGCCACCCGGGCGCTGGTCGCGATGAACGCCCGGGAGTCGGGCCTGCCGCCACGGCCCTGACCTCGATCCTGACCTGGAGTCCCGTGTTCGACACCCTGCTGGTCGCCAACCGCGGCGAGATCGCCCGCCGGATCATCCGCTCCGCCCGCGCGCTCGGCCTGCGCACGGTCGCCGTGTACTCCGACGCCGACTCCGACGCGCTGCACGTGCTGGAGGCCGATCACGCGGTGCGGCTCGGCCCGGCGCCGCCCGCGGAGTCCTACCTGCGGGCCGACGCCGTGCTCGGCGCGGCCACCGCCACCGGCGCCGGCGCCGTGCATCCCGGGTACGGGTTCCTCGCCGAGAACGCCGGGTTCGCCGAGTCCTGCGAGCGGGCCGGGCTGCGGTTCGTCGGCCCCACCCCCGGGCAGCTGCGGGCCTTCGGGGACAAGCACGCGGCCCGCACCGCGGCCCGCGCCGCCGGGGTGCCGGTCCAGCCCGGGTCCGGGCTGCTCGGCTCCGCGGCCGAGGCGGTCGCGGCGGCCGCCGGGATCGGGTACCCGGTGGTGCTGAAGGCGGTCGGCGGCGGCGGCGGGATCGGCATGCGGGTCTGCCACCGGCCGGACGAGGTGCCCGCCGCGTTCGCCTCGGTGACCCGCACCGCGGCCGCCCAGTTCGGCTCGTCCGGGGTGTTCTGCGAGCGCTACGTGACCCGGGCCCGGCACGTCGAGGTCCAGCTGTTCGGCGACGGCGCGGGCCGGGTGGTCAGCCTGGGCACCCGGGACTGCACGCTGCAGCGCCGGCACCAGAAGGTGGTCGAGGAGGCACCGGCACCCGATCTGCCGCCCGCGGTGGCCGCGACGGTCACGGCGACGGCCAGGGCGCTGGCCCGGTCGGTCGCCTACCGCTCGGCCGGGACCGTCGAGTTCGTCTACGACGCCGACCGGTGCACCGCCTCGTTCCTGGAGGTGAACACCCGGCTCCAGGTGGAGCACCCGGTCACCGAGCTGGTCACCGGGATCGACCTGGTCGGCTGGATGCTGCGGCTGGCCCGCGGCGAGCACGACCTGCTCGACGGCGTCCCGGACACCGGGCCGCCGGTGACCGGGGTGGCCGTGGAGGCGCGGATCTGCGCGGAGGACCCGGCGCGGGATCACCGGCCGTCTTCCGGGCTGCTCACCCGGGTCGCGTTCGGGCCGGGCGTGCGGGTGGACGGCTGGGTGGAGACCGGCACCGTGGTCGGCCACCACTACGACCCGATGCTGGCCAAGGTCGTCGCGCACCGGCCGACCCGGGCGGCAGCGCTCGACGCGCTCGGTGCCGCCCTGGACGCGACCGCGGTCGACGGCGTGTGCACCAACCTCGACCAGCTGCGGGCCGCCGTGCGGGAACCGGCGGTGCGCCGGGCCCGGCACACCACCGCGACGCTGGGCGCGGGTCCCGGTGGATCGGCCGCCCGGATCGACGTGCTCCGCGGCGGCACCATGACCACCGTGCAGGACCTGCCCGGCCGCACCGGGCTGTGGGAGGTCGGGATCCCGCCGTCCGGGCCGATGGACGACCTGTCGTTCCGGCTGGCCAACCGGTGCCTCGGCAATCCCGACGGCACGCCGGCGCTGGAGGCGACGCTGACCGGGCCGGCGCTGCGGTTCACCCGGCCCGGCCGGGTGTGCGTCACCGGCGCCGGCGCCCCGGTCACCGTCGACGGCGATCCGGTCCCGATGTGGACCGGGGTGGACGTGCCCGCCGGGGGCCTGCTCGACGTCGGCGCCCCGACCGGCGCCGGCCTGCGCACCTACGTCGCGCTCGCCGGCGGGCTGGACGTGCCGTCGTTCCAGGGCAGCGCGTCCACCTTCACCCTCGGCGGGTTCGGCGGGTACACCGGCCGCGCGCTCGCCACCGGCGACGTGCTGGCACCCGGCAGCTGCCCGGCGGGCGAGCCCGCTCCGGCCGGGACCCGGCCGGAGATCGGCCACGAGTGGGAGCTCGCGGTCACCGAGGGCCCGCAGCCGGCGCCGGACTACTTCACCCCGGAGGACATGCGGCAGTTCTACGACACCGCGTGGACCGTGCAGAGCCACGCCAACCGGAGTGGCATCCGGCTGTCCGGGCCGCGCCCGCGCTGGGCCCGGCCCGACGGCGGCGACGCCGGGCTGCACCCGTCGAACCTGCACGACAACGCCTACAGCGTCGGCGCGCTCAACGTCTCCGGGGACACCCCGATCCTGCTCGGCCCGGACGGCCCCAGCCTGGGCGGGTTCGCGTGCCCGCTCACCGTGGTCAGCGGGCACCGCTGGAAGCTCGGCCAGATCCGGCCCGGCGACACCGTCCGGTTCGTGCCGGTCGGCACGGCCGCGGCCGGCCGGATCCGCGCCGACGACGGCGTCCGGTCCCAGGCCCGGCTGCCGGCCGGGCTGCGCACCGGCCCGGACGGCGACGACGGCGTGCTCGCCCGCCGGCCGGCCGGCCCGGACGCCCCGGCGGTGGCCTACCGGCGCGGCGGCGACGACAACCTGCTCGTCGAGTACGGCGAGCAGGTGCTCGATCTCGGGCTGCGGCTGCGGGTGCACGCGCTGGCCGCCGCGCTGCGCGAGCACGCCCCGGCCGGGCTGGTCGATCTCACCCCCGGCGTCCGGTCGCTGCACGTGCACGTCGATCCGGACGTGCTGTCGGTGCGCCGGCTCGCCGGGCTGCTCGCCGCGATCGAGGACGGGCTGCCCGCCACCGACGAGCTCGCCGTGCCGAGCCGCACCATCCGGCTGCCGCTGTCGTTCGACGACCCGGTCGTCCGGACCGCGATCGAGCGGTACTCGGCCGGCGTCCGGCCGGACGCGCCGTGGCTACCGTCGAACATCGATTTCGTCCGCCGGATCAACGGCCTGGACCGGTCGGACGACGTCGAGCGGATCATGTTCGACGCCGAGTACCTGGTGCTCGGCCTGGGCGACGTCTACCTCGGCGCGCCGCTGGCCGTCCCGGTCGACCCGCGGCACCGGCTGGTCACCACCAAGTACAACCCGGCCCGGACCTGGACCGCCGCCGACACCGTCGGGCTCGGCGGCTCCTACCTGTGCGTCTACGGCATGGAGTCGCCGGGCGGCTACCAGCTCGTCGGCCGGACCGTGCCGATCTGGTCCGGCTACCGGCAGCGGCCGCCGTTCGAGGACGGCGTGCCGTGGCTGCTCCGGTTCTTCGACCGGATCCGCTGGTACCCGGTCACCCCGGACGAGCTCGCCGAGCAGCGGACCGCGTTCGCGGCCGGCCGGTTCCAGCCGGAGATCGGGCACGGCGAGTTCACCCTCGCCGCGCACCGCGCGTTCCTGGCCCGCAACGCCGGCTCCATCGCGGCGTTCGAGCGGCGCCGGGGCGCGGCCTTCGCCGCCGAGCGGGACGCCTGGCGGGCCTCCGGCGAGCTCGGCCGGGTCGCCACCGGCGCCCCCGCAGCCGCACCGCCGGCCGCGCCGCGGACCACCGCCGGGATCGACGTCCCGCCCGGCGCGCGAGTGGTCGAGGCGCCGATGGCGGCCGGGGTGTGGCGGATGCACGTCACCGCGGGCGACCGGGTCACCGAGGGCGAGCCGCTGCTCACCCTGGAGGCGATGAAGCTGGAGATGGACGTCCCGGCCCCGGTCAGCGGCACCGTCCTGTCGGTGCACGTCGCGCCGGGCGACCAAGTGGACAGCGGCCACTCGCTGGCCGTGATCGGGGAAAGGGCAGCATGACCGACAGCCACGTCGCCGCCGGGATCGAGCGGGGGCTCCCGCCGGTCGAGCGGGTCCGCGAGGCCTACCGGCGGATCGCCGCGGCGGACCGGCCGGAGGTGTGGATCACGCTGCGGCCGGAGCGCGACGTGCTCGCCGACGCCGCGGCCGTGCAGCGCAGGCTGGCCGCCGGCGAGCAGCTGCCGCTGGCCGGGCTGCTGACCGCGGTGAAGGACAACATCGACGTCGCCGGGGTGCGCACCACGGCGGCCTGCCCGGAGTACGCCTACCTCCCGCACACCGACGCGACGGCGGTCGCCCGGCTGCGCGCGGCCGGTGCGGTGATCGTCGGCAAGACGAACCTGGACCAGTTCGCGACCGGCCTGGTCGGCACCCGCAGCCCGTACGGCGCGGTCCGCTGCTCCTGGGACCCGGACCGGATCTCCGGCGGCTCGTCGTCCGGGTCGGCGGTCGCGGTCGGGCTCGGGCTGGCCGATCTGGCGCTCGGTACCGACACCGCCGGGTCCGGCCGGGTCCCGGCCGCCTTCCAGGGCATCGTCGGGGTGAAGGCGACGCCCGGCGTGGTGCCCTCCACCGGGGTGGTGCCCGCCTGCGCCGACTACGACTGCGTCTCCGTGCTCGCCGCCGACCTGCGCACCGCCCGGCGGGCGATGGCGGTGCTCAGCGGGTTCGACCCGGCGGACCCGCGCAGCCGGGTCTGGCCCGCCGACCTGCCGCTCGCCGCGCCGGACCGGCCCCGCGTCGTCGTCCCGCGGGCGGCCGACCTGGCCGCGCTCACCGCCGGCTACCGGCGGGCGTTCGCCAGGGCCGTCGCCGGGCTGCGCGCCCGCGGCGCGGACACCGTCGAGGCCGACGTGTCGGTGCTGCTCGACGCCGCGACCCTGCTCTACGACGGCGCGCTGGTCGCCGAGCGATACACCGCGGTGGGCGGCTTCCTCGACGGCCGCCCGGCCGGGGCCGATCCGGTGGTCGCCGGGATCGTGCGGGCCGCCGCCGAGCCGCGGGCGCACGACTTCGCGGCCGACCTGGACCGGGTCGCCCGCGCCCGCAGGTACGCCCGTCACCTGCTCGACGGCAGCGCGGCGCTGCTGCTGCCCACCACCACCGAGCACCCCACCCTGGCCGAGGTCGGCGCCGACCCGGTCGGGGTCAACCGGCGGCTCGGGACCTACACCAACTTCGCCAACCTGCTCGACATGCCGGCCGTCGCGGTGCCCGCCGGCTGCGCCGACGGCGGGCCGTTCGGGGTGACGGTGTTGTCCCAGAGCATGCACGACCACGTCGCGCTGGACGTCGCGGCGCTGATCACCGGCGGCGCGCCGGGGCCGCTGCTGACCGCGGACGTCTGCACCGTGCTGGTGGTCGGCGCGCACCTGCGCGGCGAGCCGCTCAACCCGCAGCTGCGGGTGCTCGGCGCCCGGTTCCGCGGCGAGGTCACCACCTCCGACGCCTACCGGCTGGTCGCGCTCGCCTCGGTGCCCGCGAAACCCGGCCTGGTCCGCTGCGGGCCGGGGCGGGGCGCGCCGATCGCGGGCGAGCTGTGGGACCTCCCGGCCGCCGGGCTCGGCCGGTTCCTGGCCGGGCTGCCGTCACCGATGTCGCTGGGGAAGGTCGAGCTGTCCGACGGCCGCTGGGTGGTCGGGTTCGGCTGCGCCGCCGACGCCGGGGCGGACGGCGCCGACATCACCGAGCACGGCGGCTGGCGGCGCTACCTGCTGGCGTCCGCCGGGTCCTGACCGTCCTGGCTGTCGTCGCCGGGGGCGGCCGCCCTCCGCCGCGGCACCAGGTGCGCCACGGCCACCACGAGCGCGCCCACCACGGCACCGACGATCGCCGAGCCGACCGTGTTGGTGAGCCAGCCGAGGAACCCGCCGAGCGCCCCGGTCGCGTCGTGCACCAGCAGCTCGACGTGGTGCACCAGCGCGTAGGGCGCGTGCAGGCCCAGCTCGTCCGCGCCGACCAGCAGGATGTGCCCGCCGACCCACAGCATCGCCGCGATGCCGACCACCGACAGCACCGACAGCACGATCGGCATCGCCCGGACCAGCCCGCGGCCCAGCGCGCTGACCGCTCCGGTGTCCCGCGCGGCCAGCGCGAGGCCGGCGTCGTCCATCTTCACGATCAGCGCGACGACGCCGTAGACCAGCACGGTGATCGCGACCGCGACCACCGCGAGGATCACGGCGCGGGACACGAACCCCTCGGCGGCGACCTCGTTCAGCGCGATCACCATGATCTCGGCGGAGAGGATGAAGTCGGTGCGCACCGCGCCGGAGACGACGCTCCGCTCGTGGCCCTCCGGATCGGCCGCGGCGGCCTCGTCCTTGGCCTCCGGATCGGGTTCGTGGCCGGCCAGCTTCTCCCAGATCTTCTCCGCGCCCTCGTAGCAGAGGTAGAGCCCGCCGAGCATCAGGATCGGGGTGAGCAGCCACGGCGCGAACTGGCTCAGCAGCAGCGCCACCGGCAGGATGATCAGGAGCTTGTTCCGCAGCGATCCCTTGGCGATCCGCCAGATGATCGACAGCTCCCGCTCCGGGCGCAGACCCTGCACGTAGCGGGGCGTCACGGCGGCGTCGTCGACGACCACCCCGGCGGCCTTCGCACCGGCCCGCCCGGCGGCGCCCGCGACGTCGTCCAGCGACGACGCGGTCAGCCGGACGAGGGCGGCCACGTCGTCCAGCAGTGCGAAGAGCCCGCTCACCGGGCGTCCGAGGTCGGCACCCGGCCGAGCCTACGGCTCCGGTGTCGCGACGCAACGGCCACCGGCCGGTGCGGCACGATATCCCGGCCGCGAGACCGTGTCCCCGCTCCGGGGCGTCAGTGGGTCAGCGGCCCGGACGCTCGGGTTCGGTCCCGCTGTCGTCAGCGGGGAACGCCCGACCGTCCGACGGTGCGCGGGGACGCACCGGCCGAGTACGCGCTCCGAAGGTCCGCAGCACCACGCCGAGAGCCACCACGATGACCACCGCCAGCAGCGCGGACACGAGGAGCGTGCTCGTGACCGTACTCGTGACCTCGGAGCCGATGCCGATGACAACGACCGGGACCGACATGCCCAGGTAGCCGGCGAGGAAGAAGGCGGAGACCACGGCTGCGCGGCGGTCGGCGGGAACGAGTCGATTGAGCTCGGCCAGGCCGCCGCGGAAGATGAAGCCGATCGCGACACCGCTGGCGACGGTGGCCAGCAGGAACAGCCAGAGCGCCGTGATGACGAGCGCGGAGTCCAGTGCGGCCAGGCCGAGTAGCAGCAGCACGAGTCCCGTCGCCGCCGAACGCCTGCTGGGCAGCCGAGCAGAGACCGCCTGGCCGATCGCACCTGCAGCGAAGATCAGGAACGACACCGCACCGACGACGGCCAGATTCCGGACCCCGAATCCGTCTGTCAGGAATGTCGGTGTCAAGCTGCTGAAGAGACCGAGGAGCGTGAACGCGGCGAAGATCCCGAGGGCGGCTCCGGCCATCACCGACCGCAGGTCGGCGGGAACCTCGACGTCCGGTGTGAGCACGACGACCCCGTCCCGCCCGACGGCCGTCTCCGGTACCACCACGAGCGCACAGGCGGCCAGGAGCAGCAGGCCGAGATAGACCCAGAACACGGTCGTCGTGGGCCCCGGGACGTACTGGGCGAGCGCACCCGCCAGCAGCGGCCCCAGGCCCAGACCGGTCAGATTGGCGCCCGACGCGACGACGGCGGCAGCATTCTGATCCCCGCGAGGATGGAGCTCGGCGATGGCGGCGGTGGCGGTTCCGGTGGCGAGGCCGACCGCGATACCGCTCAGCACCCGGGCCACGATCAGGAGCGGCACCGCGGATGCCACGAGGAACACCACCGTACTGGCAGCGGCCACGACGACCGTGCCGGCCAGGACCTTCTTCCGTCCGATGTGGTCACTGATGCCGCCGAGGAACAACAGGGCGAGGAGCGTCCCCCCGGCGTAGGCGGCGAACACGATGGTGATCGTCAACTCGCCGAAACCGATCTGTTGCCGGTACAGCTCGTACAGCGGAGCCGGGATGGTCCCACCCAGCATCATCAGCAACAAGACACCTGCCATGAGGGAGTACGCAGCCCTCGATCGTCCGGAGTGCGTGCTCGACCTCGTCGCCCCGCTCGCCATCGGCTCCCTCGATCCACTCCCGTACACGGAGCATTTCCGGCACCGGCCCGTTGATCCGGCGATGTTCTGGAGGAGATCCGTCCAGCGGTCCGTGCCGGTTCCCCGACGCGTACCGCGCCGCGCGACCCGTCGTGTCAGCTGCGGCGGCGGGCCAGGCCCACCACGAATGCGAGGAGGACTGCGACGCCGACGGCCGGACCCCATCTCCGGATCCAGGCCGGAGTCATCGACGACAGCAGGTCACCGACGTCGAGCGCTTCCTGCGATGTCGCCGACGGAGCGGGCTGTCCGGGACGAGCGGAGATCCCAGCAGCCGGCGCGGTCGCCGGGCCCGGTCCGGGTGCAGCGGGAGCGTCGTCCTGCGCGAGGGTGGTCGCGAGGCACGTCGCGAACTGCCCGATCATCTTGTCGGCGACATCCGAGATCACGCCGCGGCCGAACTGGGCCGGCCTGCCGGTGACGGCCATGTCCGTCGTCATCCGGACCTCGCTGCGCCCGGGGCCTGCCTCCGAGACCGTGCCGGTGACCTGGGCCTTGGCCGTTCCGTTCCCACGGGAGTCGCGGCCGGTCGCGGAGATGAGGACCCGCCGTGCGGCGTCGTCGCGCTCGACGTAGACGCCCTCGCCCTTGTAGGTCAGCGAGATCGGACCGAGCTTGACCTTCACGACGCCCGCGAAGGTGTCCCCGGTGAACTCGGTCAGAGCGGCGCCGGGGAAGCAGGGAGCGACGAGCTCCGGGTCGTTCAACGCCTTCCATGCATCCTCGACGGGGACGTCGATGACGAAGCTGTTCTGCAGGATCATGTGTGGTCCGTTCTCAGACGCCCGGGGCGTAGAGCCCGAAGCGGAGCTCCGGGTCGCCCGGGGTCCAGGTGTTGGTGAACTGCGAGCGGGCGCCCATCGCGGCCACTCGGTCGATCAGCTGGTTGCCGAGCTCGAGCCGGCCCGGTTCCCACTGCTCGAGGGCGTCCCGGACGTCGGTCGCCGCGCCGAGGTGCTCGTAGAGCGTCCACGCGTCAGCGGCGGCCTTCGCCGAGCCCGCGGCCGCGTGCGGGCGGGCGGCGAACGCCGCGTCCCCGATGATCGCGACCCGCCCGTCGACCATGCCCGGGATCCGGGTGTCGAACACGACCTGGATGTAGGGCTCATCGGTCCGGGTGACGACCTCGGCCGGTCCGGGGGCCAGATCGCGGACGGCGGCCTCCCGCAGCTCGTCGACGTAGCGCTGCTGGACCGTCCCCGGATGGATCGAGACCGGGCACTCGAACCCGCGGGTGTCGGTGGTGAGCTCGTGCAGCTCGCGGCCCGGCGCCACGTTGCGGTACCAGACGTAGTTGATCAGCCGCCTACCCTCGGTGAGCTCGCCGTCCATGCCGGGGATCGTGTAGAGCACGATGTGGCTGTGGTCAGCGACGTTGTAGTTCAGGGCGTCGTCGAGAAGCGCGCGGGTCCCGGAGCTGACCTGGTCCTCGCGGACGGTGCCGCGCCAGCCGACATAGCCGGAGTACTCGCGCTCCAGGTCGGGGAACACCCGCCGGCGGCCGGTGGAGGTGATGCCGTCGGCGAACACCACCAGGTCGGCGCGCTCCCGGCGGCCCGAGACGAAGCGCAGGTCGACCCCGTCGGCGTCCTGGTCGAAACCGGCGCAGAACTCGCCCAGGTGGTAGTGCTCGGTTCCGAAGTCCGCCAGCAACGCGCGGTAGACGGAGCCCCACGAGGTGTACCGCCACTCGGCGGGTTCCTCGAACACGATCTCGTTGCGGGCACCGATGTAGCGCAGCTTGCTCGAACGGGTGCTGAGGTCCTCGATGCGGTGCGCGCTGTGCTCGTGGAACCACTTCATGGTGATCGGCTGCAGCACGATGCCGCCACCGCGGTGGTCCAGCTGCTCGGGTGTCCGCTCGAAGACGTCGACCGAGAAGCCGAGTCGGCGCAGCAGCAGCGCACTGGTGAGGCCACCGATCGAGCCCCCGACCACAACGGCGCGCGAGCCGGTGTACTGATTCACGGCCAGTCCTCCCTGACGTGGTGCGACCGACCCAGCCTGACAAGCCACGCCCCGTTCCTCGCTGTGTGAGAACACAGCGAGGAACGGATCCCTTGGGGATTTCCCCAGTGGCTGCGGGCAGCGCCCTCTCAGGTGACGGGCTCCCGGTCGTCACCGAGGACGTCGGAGGCCATGAGGGCCACCGTGAAGTGGAGCAGGGATTCCGAACGCGCCAGCACCATCCCGGTCAGCTCCTCGATCCGTTTGAGGCGCAGGCTGATCGTGTTGGGGTGGACGTAGAGGTCCTCGGCCGTGCGCGCGACGCTCGCGCCCCGGTCGAGGTACGCCCGGATCGTCTGCACCAGCTGCGCACCCCGGCGGTCGTCGTGCTCGCGCAGCGGTGCCAGCACGTGCTGCGCGAAGCGGCGCAGCTCCTCGGGGTCGTCGAGCTGGAGCAGCAGCCCGTAGACACCCAGCTCCGGCAGGGAGACCGTCCGGTCCTGACCGCGGAGCAGCGCGAGGTTCAGCGCCCCGCGCGCCGTCCGGACGGCCGGGAGCAGCTCCGCCGCCCGCTCACGCCGGTGCCCCACGACGACCGTCGCAGTGCCGCCGTCGAACGCACGACGCGCCGAGACCCGGATCAGTTCGGCGGCCTCGGCCGCCGACGGCCCGCCGGTGGTCCCGGGCCACAGCACGACGATGTGGCCTCCCGACGAGGTCACGAGGGGCCGGGGCTCGCAGCGGTCCGCTATGGACTGCGCGACGCCCAGGAGCACCCGGACGGTGTCGGTGCCTGCGTCCGGCGCGGCGACGAGGACGGTGTGTGGGGAGTTCAGGTCGTGTCCCAGCGGCGCGGCCCGGGCCGCGATCGACTCGGCGTCGATGCCTGCCAGTAGGTCGGTCAGCAGCTCGCCCCGGAGTCGCCACTCCACGTCCACGGCGGTCCGGCGGCGGAGGAACTCCAGCGCGCAGACGACGGCCGCGTGCTCGATCGCCCGGCGCTCCAGTTCACCGAGGCCGCCGACCCTGCCGGGGAGCCACAGCTGCGCGATCACCTCTTCCCCGAGCAGCACCGGCGCGAGCACCCGCTCCGGATCGTCGTGCTGGGTGATCCCGGGCGCCGACGGTGATGCCTGCGCAGGGAAGGGCCCGTCCAGTGCCCGTCGCCCAGCGCGGGCGTCGGCCACGACCGCGCCGTTCCGGTCCGTGACCACGACCGGCCGGCCGAGCAGCCGGGCCAGCGCTTCGGCGACCCCCTGCACTCCGCCGCCCCGCAGGGCGACCGCGGTGAACTCGCGGTGGATGTCCTCGGCCTGCTCGAGCATGCGCCGTTGCTCGGTCAGCGAGGTGATCAGCCGGGCGCTCTGCAGGGCGCTGGCCGCCTGGTTGGCCAGCGTGGCCAGCAGCGACAGCTCGTCCGGCCCGTACTCGTGCACCGCGCGCCGGTAACAGTTGAGCGTGCCGACCGACTCGCCGCCCACCAGCAGCGGAACGGCGGCGATCGCGCGGTGTCCGTACCCGCTCGCGAGGCTCGCCCACGGCTCGAACGACACGTCGGCCAGGATGTCGGGAATCGGCACCGGTCTGCGGTCCAGGAAGGCGCGCGTCGACGGGCCGTCCGCCAGCGGACCGGACCCCAGCGCGATGGTGTGGCGGTCGTTCACGGCGGCCACGTACTCCTCGGACAGTCCGTGCGAGCCGCAGATCACCAGTTGCCGCCGGTCGTCGTCGGCCAGCAGCACGCCACTCGCCTCGTGACCCGTGAGCTGACAGGCCGTCTCGGCGATGAGATCCAGCAGATGCGGGAGGGAGAGGCTGGCGTTCACCGCGCTCGCGATCCGGCCGACGCCGCCGAGCCAACGCCGTAGTTCATCACCGCGGGCGGCCTCACCCGATGACGCCCGACTTTCGTCCGTCCGCTCCGACACGCCCGCGAACGATACTGGATTTCGCCACAGTCGATGACGGCAGCGCTGTGGGTTACACCAGTTCTACCTGTGGTGGCCAGTATTACCGT
Organism: Pseudonocardia sp. NPDC046786; assembly: GCF_040645415.1. Lineage (NCBI taxonomy): Bacteria > Bacillati > Actinomycetota > Actinomycetes > Pseudonocardiales > Pseudonocardiaceae > Pseudonocardia > Pseudonocardia sp. NPDC046786. Next base: position 33,856 of record NZ_JBEYYF010000024.1, read on the forward strand.
CCGGACAGCCGGGTCCCCGGCGCGCCCTCATCCACCACGCACGACCGGCTGGTCGTGTACCGAACGACGATCGGACAGGCAATGAAGCCGCCACGGTTCCAGTACCGCGATCCCGACACGCTGGCGGACGCGGTCGCACTCAAGGCACGACACCGTTCCGACGCACTGATCCTCGCCGGGGGCCAGAGCCTGATGCCGATGCTCAACATGCGGCTCGCCGCGCCCGCCGTCGTGATCGACATCAATGGCGTCACGGACCTGCAACAGATCACCCGCAACGGCGGCGTCGTCGAGATCGGCGCCTGCGTACGCCAGTCGACTCTCGAGACCGACCCGCTCATCCGCGAGGCCGTGCCACTGCTGGCCCGGGCCGTGCCCCACATCGGGCACATCGAGAACAGGCACCGCGGAACGGTCGGCGGCAGCCTCGCGCACGCCGACGCCTCGGCCGAGCTGCCCTGCACCGCTGTCGTCTCCGATGCCGTCGTCGTGGTGCAGGGCCAGAACGGCCGCCGGGAGATCCCGGCGTCGTCGTTCTTCGACGGGTTCATGACCAACGCCTGCGCCGATGACGAACTCGTCGTCGCGGTCCGCTACCCGGTCACCCCGGCCGGAGCAGGTACCGCCTTCGTCGAGGTCGCCCGCCGCGCCGGCGACTTCGCACTCGCCGCCGCCGGCGTGATCGCCGAGGTGGACGGCGACGGCCGGTTCACGCGGCTCGCCGTCGGTGTCGCCGGGGTGGCATCGGTTCCGCTGCGTGCGACCGACGTGGAGCAGGAGCTGCTCGGCCGGCCGGTCGACCCGGCCACGATCGATGCCGCCGCCGAGCGCGTCGAGGCGGCGGTGACCACCGGCGACGACATCCATGCGACGTCGGCCTATCGCAAGCATCTCGCGGCGACCGTCGTGTCGCGTGCCGTGCTGGCCGCGGCCGCGGACGCCAGGAACGGAGGGAACCGGTGACCGCCACCGAGCACCGGGCAGCCGCGGCCGACGCCGCGAACCGGACGATCACGCTGCGCGTCAACGGTCGCGAGGTGAGCCGCACCGTCGAGACCCGCACCACGCTCGCCGACTTCCTGCGCGACGACCTGGACCTGGTGAGCGTGCACCTCGGCTGCGAGCACGGTGTCTGCGGCTGCTGCACGATCCTGCTGGACGGCGAGTCCGTCCGCTCCTGCCTGATGCTGGCGGTGCAGGCTCGCGGGCACGAGATCGAGACCGTGGAGTCACTGTCGGCCGACCAGAACGCACTGCACCCGATCCAGGAGGCGTTCGCCGAGGAGCAGGGCCTGCAGTGCGGCTTCTGCACCCCGGCGATGGTGCTGCGCTGCAAGGAGATCATCGAGGACGGCAAGGCTCGCACCGACGACGAGGTCCGGCACGAGATCTCCGGCATTCTGTGCCGCTGCACCGGCTACCAGAACATCGTCAATGCGGTCCAGAACGCGAGCCGCAAGCTCGGCGGCAAGGAGGCCGGCGCGTGACCACCACACAGGATCCCGTCGTGGGCAGCTCCGGCAAGCCCGCGGCCGGATACAAGTACATCGGCGCCGACCGCAAGCGGGTCGAGGACCCCCGTCTGCTCGTCGGGCGGGGCGGCTACATCGCCGACATGAAGATGCAGGGCCTCCTGCACGCCGCGATCCTGCGCAGTCCGGTCCCGCACGCCCGGATCGACTCGATCGACACCAGCAGCGCCGAGCGGATCCCGGGGGTCGTCGCCGTCCTTACCGGCGAGGACTGCAAGGCGCACATGAACCCGTGCATGAACTTCGGCCCGCCGACCATCGCGCAGTATCCGATCGCTGTCGACAAGGTCCGCTACGTCGGCGAGGCGGTCGCGGTCGTCGTGGCGGAGAGCCGCTACATCGCCGAGGACGGCGTCGACGCACTCGATGTGGAGTTCTCCGACCTCCCGCTGGTATCCGACCCGAAGGCGGCGCTGGAGCCCGGCGCCGCACCGCTTCACGACGAGCACGGCAGCAATCTCGCATACGAACGTACGTTCGAATTCGGCGACATCGCCGCCGCGATGGAGGAGGCGGACCTCGTCGTCTCCGACACCCTGCACTGGGGCCGCTCGGCGGGAATGCCGATGGAGACCTCCGGCGCGATCGCCCGCCCCGGGAACAACGGCGTGCTCGAGGTCTACTGCAACTCACTGAACTTCAGCTACCTGCAGTTCCTGGTCGCCGGGGCGTTGAGGATCCCGTCGAACAAGCTCAAGATGCAGCCGGTCGCCGCGGGCGGCAGCTTCGGCAGCAAGTTCACCGCGCACAAGGTGCCGACGCTGACCGCGTTCCTGGCCCTGCGCACCGGACGGCCCGTGTCCTACATCGAGGACCGCCTCGACCACCTGATGAACTCCGACCACCACGCCTCGGACCGGTACTACGAGGCACGGATGGGCCTCACCGCGGACGGGATGATCACCGGCCTGGACATCGACGTCCTCGACGACTACGGCGCCTACCTGCAGTTCGGGACGGGGACCCACGGGAACGCGCTCTCCCAGCTGACCGGGCCGTACCGGTTCCGCAACGCCCGCTACTCGCTGCGCGCCGCCCTGACCAACAAGTGCCAGCAGGGGGCCTACCGCGGGTTCGGCTCCGAGGTGCACAACTGGGTGCTGGAGAGGCTCGTCGACCAGGCGGCGAAGAAGCTCGGTCTCGCACCGGAGGACATCCGGCGCCGCAACTTCATCCTTCCCGAGGAGTTCCCCTACAAGATCCCGGGCGGGAACCTCTACGACAGCGGCAACTATCCCGCCGTGCTCGACAAGGCACTCGGGATGATCGACCTCGAGCACTGGCGGAAGGAGAAGGCCCGTCTGCGGGAGGAGGAGGGCCGCTACATCGGGATCGGGCTCGCGACCACCCAGGAACGGTCGGTGTTCTCCTCGACCGAGTTCTGGTTCTGGTCCGACGAGCCGGCCTTCCCGATCACCTCCAGCCCGGAGAGCGCCACGATCACGATCGATCCGGCCGGTGCGTTCCAGCTGCAGCTGCACTGCCAGGCGATGTGGGGCAACAGCCCGGAGACGGTCGCGACCACGGTGCTGGCCGAGGAGTTCGGCGTCGAGCCGGACACCGTCAACGTCTCCTACGCCGACACCTCCCGGGCGCTGCCCGGCACCGGCCCCGGGGGCAGCCGTTTCACGGTGATGGTGGCCGGTGCGGTCCGCGGTGCATCGCGCAAGCTCAAGAAGAAGCTGATCGACATCGCGGCGCACAGCCTCGAGGTCTCGGCCGACGATCTGGAGCTCGTGGACGGCCGGGTGCAGGTCGTCGGGGCGCCGGAGCGGTCGCTCGGAATCCCCGAGCTGGCCGGGTCGGCGTACTTCTTCGCGCTCAGCCTGCCCCCCGGGATGGCGAGCGGTCTCGAGGAGAGCCACACCTACGACCACCCGTACACCACGCTGCCGGCGGCGGACCGCTCCGACCTCGGGGTCTTCTACCCGATCATGGGGCACGCCTGTCACATCGCGGTCATGGAGGTCGACCCGGACACCGGCCAGACGAGCTTCCTCGACTACGTGGCGGTGCACGACGCCGGCACCGTGGTGAACCCCAAGAGCCTGGGCGGGCACGTGACCGGCGGCGCGGCGCAGGGCCTCGGCTCCACGCTGTACGAGGAGCTGGCCTACGACGCCGAGGGGCAGTTCAAGTCCTCGACGTTCCTGGACTACCTGATCCCCACGGCGAACGAGGTGCCGCCGTTCCGGATCGGGCACGTCGAGACCCCGTCGCCGTACACCGAGTTCGGGATCAAGGGCGGAGGCGAGGGCGGCCGGATGGTCACCCCGTCCGTGGTCTCCTCGGCCATCGACGATGCGCTGGCCGAGTACGGCATGCACATCCAGCAGCTGCCCGTCAAACCGGCGGACATCGTCGAGACCGTGCAGAACGCCCGCGTCGACGAGTAGTCGCCCCCGGTCCGGCCCGGCCCGGCAGCGCCGCCACGGCGCGATGCCGCCGGGCCGGGCCGGCTCCATCCATCCGCGCGGAGGAACCCGACGTGCCCCACCCCTTCCGTTCACCGGCCGAGCTCTCCGAGGGACTCGGATCGGTCGGCTACCTCGCCGACGACGCGCTCTCGATGGCGGCCTACCTCGCGCTGGGCCTGAACCGCCCGTTGCTGCTGGAGGGCGCCAACGGCGTGGGCAAGACCGAGATCGCCAAGGCACTGGCCGACCTGCTCGGCCGCGACCTGGTCCGGTTGCAGTGCTACGAGGGCATCGACGCCTCCCAGGCGCTGTACGACTGGCACTACGCGCGCCAGCTGATCGACGTCCGAGCGCACGAGTCGACCGGCTCCGCCGACGTGTTCACGCGCGACTACCTGCTGTCCCGGCCGTTGCTCACGGCCCTGGAGGCCGGCGACCGCGCGGTGCTGCTGATCGACGAGATCGACCGGGCCGACGACGAGTTCGAGGCGTTCCTGCTGGAGCTGCTGTCCGACTTCGCCGTCACGATCCCCGAGATCGGCCGGATCGCGGCGGCCTCGCCGCCGCTGGTCGTGCTGACCTCGAACCGCACCCGGGACCTGCACTCCGCGCTGCGCCGCCGGTGCCTGTACCACTGGGTCGGGCACCCCGACCCCGAACGCGAGTTCCAGATCCTGCGGATGCGTGCCCCACACGTCCCGGCGGCGCTGGCCAAGCAGGTCGCCGACGCCGTGCAGCGGATCCGGGCGCTCTCGCTCGGCAGCCCGCCCGGGGTCGGCGAGGCGATCGACTGGGCCGGGGCGCTGCACATGCTCGGCGCCGAGACACTGTCCCCCGACGACGCGGTGGCCACGCTCAGCGCGCTGGTCAAGGACGTCGACGACCAGCAGCGGGTCGCCGAGATCGTCGACGACCTGGTACCCCGCGCGTCGTGACAGCCGCGGCCGAGGCGCCGTTCGACGTGACGGCGACGACCTGCACCGGGTTCGCCGCGGAGCTGCGCAGGCACGGTGTTCCGGTCGGGCCCGGACAGACGACCACGTTGTACGCGGCCCTGCACCAGGTCGGACCGGTACGGCTGCGCGACCTGTACTGGGCCGGACGGATCACACTGGTGGGCGGCCGCGAGCAGTTCGCGGCCTACGACGCGGCGTTCCGCGCGTTCTTCACCGCCGAGACCGACGGCGACACCGTCGCGCTGCCCGCACCGCGGACGACCGCGCCGCAGGTCGACCGGGACACTTCGAGCTCGGCGAGCACGCCGAGCGCCCGGCCGTCGGAAGCCCGGGAGGACGAGGTCGACCAGGCCCGGCTGACGCCGTCGGACGTGCGGGTGCTGAAGGAGAAGTCCTTCGCGCGGATGGACGCCGTCGAGCGTCGACGGGCCGCCGCACTGGTACGGCGTCTGGGCGCCGAACTTCCCCGCCGCCGCAGCCGCCGCCGGGTCCCGGCACCCCGCGGGCGGCACCTGGACCCCCGGGCTCTGCTGCGCTCGGCGCTGCGCACCGACGGCGAGCCGGTCCGGCTGCCCCGCCGGCACAACCCGCTGCAGGAGCGTCCACTGACCCTGGTGGTCGACGTGTCCGGGTCGATGGCGCCCTACGCGACGGCGTTGCTGTGGTTCGCCCACGCCATGCTGCGCGCAGGGCATCCGGTCGAGGTGTTCACCGTCGGCGTCGAACCGACCCGGATCACCGACGAGCTCCGCAGGCCATCGCTGGACGTCGCGCTCGCCCGGGTCGCCGCCGCCGTCGGCGACTGGGACGGCGGCACCCGGCTCGGCACGTCGTTCGCCACCGTCCTCGAACGCTACGGCGGGCACCGTGCGCTGCGCGGCGCCGTCGTCGTGATCTGCTCGGACGGACTGGACCGAGACGAGCCCGAGATCCTCGGCGACGCCATGCGCTCGCTGCACCGCGTCGCCCACGGCACCGTCTGGCTCAACCCGCTCAAGGGCGACAGCCGCTACCGGCCCGTGCAGCGGGCGATGGCGGCGGCCCTGCCCCACATCGACGTCTTCCTGCCCGGCCACAACGTGGCCGCGGTCGAGCAGCTCTGCGCTGCACTCGCCGCCTCCCGCCGGGCGGCGTGACCCCGCACCTCGAGGAGGAGCACGTGCCTCACCCGAACCCCGCCCAGCGGATGGTCGACGCCGCCCGGGCGTGGCTGGACGGCCTCGACGAGCAACAGCGAGACGCCGCGCAGCTGCCCTGGCCGTCCGACGAGGAGCGGCGGCTGTGGTTCTACACCCCCACCGACCACGGTGGGCTGGCGCTGCAGGCGATGCGTCCCGCCCAGCAGGGCCGTGCGATGCAGCTGCTGCACAGCGGGCTCTCGGCTGCCGGCTACGTCACCGCCTCGACGATCATGGGCCTGGAGAACGTGCTCGACCACGTCGAGGGATTCACCGTCGACTGGGGACGCGAACGCGGGCGCGACCCCCAGCTGTACTGGATGCGCGTGTTCGGCGAGCCGACCCTGCACGGCCCCTGGTCGTGGCGGTTCGGTGGGCACCACGTGTCGGTGCAGCACCTCGTGCTCGACGGCCGGGTGCAGGCAAGCACCCCGTGCTTCCTCGGAGCCGACCCGGCCGAGTCGCCGCTGCTGGGCCCACACCCGTTGCGGCCCCTCGGAGGCGCCGAGGACCTGGGCCGGGACCTGGTCCGGTCCCTCGACGAGGGCCCGCTCGGCCGGGCCCTGCTCACCCCGGTCGCTCCCGTCGACATCGTCGGGGGCAACCGGTCCCGGGTCGGTGACACCGACCACGGGCTCCGCCCGCTGTGGGACACCTTCCGCGGACGTTTCACCGAGAAGCGCCTCGCCGACCGGGTCGTGACGATGCACGAGCGCGCCGAGGAGAAGGCCGGGGTGCGGCCCTCCGATGACGAAGCAGTCACGCTCACCCCCGCCCCCAAGGGGATCCCGGCCGCCGACCTCACCATCGACCAGCAGCAGATGCTGCGCGCGTTGCTGGAGGTCTACATCGGGCGGATCCCGGACGAGCTCGCCGAGGCGGAGGCGGAGAAGTTCCGCGGAGACAAGCTGCTCGACGTGCACTTCGCCTGGGCCGGCGGGATCGAGCGGGGACAGCCGCACTACTACCGTATCCAGGGCCCACGCTTCCTCGCCGAGTACGACAACACCCAGCGCGACGTGAACCACATCCACTCCGTGTGGCGGGACCCGGAGGGCGACTTCGGCGAGGACGTCCTCGCACAGCACCGGGCACGGTTCCACCGCAACGGCTGAGCAGGGCGGTGTTCTGCCCACCCTTCGGCACCGCCGGGTTCTTCCGCGACACGGGGCCCGGTGCCATCGGGACGGTCGCCGGTCCGTCGGAAACCGCGGCCGCCGGTGACGCGCGGCGGCCGGTGCGGCACCCGCGTCACACGCTTCCGTGATCGGGGTGTCCGGCCCGGACCTGCCACCGCACGGGTAGATTCGGACGATCACCGGGCGGGGTCGGCGTGCGCGCCACCGGATCCGCCGGACATCGAGGCCGTGCGGAGGGACCATGCCACGCCGGGCACCGCGGACCAGCAGGAAGGCGCTGCTGACCGTCGGCCTCGCGATGGCCGTCGGGGTACTGGTCGCGGCCGGCGCCACCGGGCCCGGGCCGGTCCGCACGTCGTGGTCCCAGGACTCCGCGCCGGAGCCCGCGCAGCAGCAGCCACCGGCCGAGCCCGCGGTGACCGGGCCGCCGCGGATGGAGATCGAGGGCCGGTTCTTCACCGCAGGCGGCGAGCCGCTGTTCTGGCTGGGCGACACCGCGTGGGCGCTGCTGGGCAAGCTGGACCGCGCGGACACCGTGCGCTATCTCGACGCCCGCAGCGAGCAGGGCTACAACGTGATCCAGGCGGTGGCGATCTTCCCGCAGGCCGGTGCGAACCGGCCGATCCGCGGCGACGTGCGCAGCGCACCCGACCACGGGGCCTTCTGGGACAACGTCGACTTCGTGATCGATGCCGCCGCCGAGCGCGGCATGTACCTGGCCATCCACCCGGTGTGGGGGGACAAGCAGACCGGCTCGGTGGTCGACGAGGGCAACGCCCGCGGGTACGGCCGGTTCCTCGGCGAGCGGTACGGCGACCGGGGCAACGTCACCTGGACGCTCGGCGGGGACCATCCGGCCGGCGGTGAGGAACGCCTCTGGGGCAACCTCGCCGAGGGCCTGCGCGAGGGCGGCGCGACCCAGCTGACGACCTACCACCCGCAGGGCGACCAGACCTCCGCGCAGTGGTTCGCCGGAGCCGACTGGCTGGACTTCCACATGATCCAGGGCGGGCACTGCCTGCGCTACGGCGTCCGGCAGCGGCTCATCGAGACCACCTACGACGCCCGCCCGGCGAAGCCGTTCATCGACGGCGAACCGATCTACGAGGAGCACCCGTACTGCTGGGAGTCCGATCGCGGGTTCTCCACCGCGCAGGACGTCCGCCGCGACGCCTGGTGGGCGGTGCTCGGCGGCGCCGCCGGGCACACCTACGGCGCGCACTCGGTGTGGCAGTTCAACGACGGCGGCCGCGGCGCGCTGGGCGCCCGCGGCAGCTGGACCGACGCGCTGCGGCTGCCGGCCGGTGGGCAGATGGTCCACCTGCGGGAGCTGATGGAGTCGCTGCCGTTCCAGCTGGGCGTGCCGGACCAGTCGGTGATCACCTCGGAGACCGGGTCCGGGAAGGACCGGATCGTCGCCAACCGCGCCTCGGACGGCTCCTACCTGCTGGTGTACACGCCGTCCGGCGGGGGCTTCGCGCTCGACCCGGCCGCGACCTCCGGGCTGACGACGGCCCGCTGGTTCGATCCGCGCACCGGCGCGTTCCGGGACACGACGCCGGGGGAGCGGTTCGATCCGCCGTCGGACGAGGACTGGGTGCTGCTGCTGACCGGCCCGGACGCCCCGGGACCGGGCGGTCCCGGGGACGCCGCGGCGGAGCCGGTCAGCTGATCGCGAACCCGGCGAACCCGGCCTGCTTCGCCTCGTCGAACCGCTGCCGGTAGAGCGGCAGGCCGCCCGGGTAGTTCAGGCTCTGGATCGGCTTGCCGGGGATGTTGGCGCCCATGTACCAGGACCTGGCCTTCGGGAACAGCGTCGGCGCCACCAGCCCGGCGACGTGCTCGGCCCACTCTCGGTCGGCCTCCGGGGTCGACTCGATCCGGCGGGCACCGGACCGCAGCAGGTGGTCGAGCGTCTCCACCACCATCTCGCCCTGGATCTCGGCGCAGGTCGGGCCGTTGCAGAAGCCGGAAGGGCTCTGCGGGCCGTAGACGAACAGCAGGTTCGGGAAGTGCGCGGTGGCGATGCCCAGGTGTGCCGCGACCCCGTCCGCCCACTGCTCGCGCAGCAGCCGGCCGTCGGTGCCCCGGATGTCGAGCCGGGTGAGCCCGCCGGAGACCGAGTCGAAGCCGGTGGCGAGCACGATCACGTCGAACGGGTGATCGGTCCCGTCCCGGGTGGTGATGCCGGTCGGCGTCACCGCCTCGATCGGGTTCTCGACGAGATCGACCAGGCTCACGGTGTCCTGGTTGAACACGTCGTAGTAGTTCTGCTCCAGCGACGGGCGCTTCACCCCGAACGGGTGCGGCGGCTCGGTCGGCGCCAGCTTCTCGGCCAGCGCCGGGTCGTCGATCCGGGCCCGGACCTTGTCCCGCCAGAACCGGTAGGCGTGGTCGTTGGACTCCTGCACGAACAGGGTGTCCTGGTAGATCGCGAGCCAGAACCGGAACCCGCCGCGGTCCCACAGCTGCTGGTAGCCCGCGGTCCGTTCCTCATCGGTGAGGTCCAGCGCGTTCTGCGGGATGAAGTCGTAGTCGAACCCGGCGAACGTCTCGCCGCGGGCGGCGAACCGGTTCGGCAGCTCGCGCCGGATCTCGTCCTGGTCGGCCGGGGTCAGTGTGCGCTGGCGCATCGGCAGCGCCAGGTTCGGCGTGCGCTGGAAGACGGTCACCGCGGCCGCGTCCCGCGCGGCCTCCTGGGTGACCTGCACCCCGCTGGCGCCGGTCCCGATCACCGCCACCCGCTTGCCGGTGAGGTCGACGCCCTCCTGCGGCCACAGCGCGGTGTGGTGCGCGGCGCCGCCGAACGAGTCGAGCCCGGGCAGGTCCGGGACGTACGGGCGGGACGCGAACCCGAGGCAGGGCACCAGGTAGCGGCAGCGGGTGGTGCGGCCGTCGGCGGTGCGTACCACCCACTGGTCGCGGTCGGTGTCGAAGTCGGCCCCGGTGACCCGGGTGTCGAACCGGATGTCCCTGGCGAGATCGAGCGTCCGGTCCAGATGGTCGAAGTAGTCCCGCACCTCGCTCCAGTCCGGGTACAGCTCGCTGTACTCCCAGCTCTTCCAGATGTCCTTGTAGGCGAACTGGTAGATCGGGCCCTCGGTGTCCACCCGGGCTCCCGGGTAGCAGTTCCAGTACCAGATGCCGCCGAGCCGCGACCCGGCCTCGTAGATCTTCACCGAGTAGCCGAGATCGCGCAGCCGGTCGAGCTGGTAGATGCCGGCGAACCCGGCTCCGATGACGAGGACGTCGAGTTCCTCGGTGGTCGTGTCGGTCATGTGCGGTCGACTCCCTTCGTCGGGGCCGGCGCGGGTCCGCCGGCGAGGATGGGTGCGGCGGTGGGGATCACGGGGTGCCGGCGTGCGGCGCGTCGACCCGGGTGCGCAGGATCCGGCCGAGCCGGGTGCTGCGGCGTTCGGCCTCGTCGAACGACGGCGCGACGCACAGGTGCAGGGTCCGGCCGTCGTCACCGCCGAGCATGCAGGCGTACACGCCGTCGTCGCCGGTGCTGATCTCCTCCAGGATCGTGCCGCCCTCGGCGACCCGCACGCACCGGTGGTGCACCGCGTCGGCGGTCCAGACGGCGCCCTCGGCGTCCAGGCAGGTGCCGTCCGGGGCGACGACGACCGAGGCCAGCATCGCGTCCAGGGCCGAGGTGTCCGGCGGGTCGCCGAACACGGCCCAGTCCCGGCGCGGCCCCAGCCCGCCGTCGTCGTGGATGTCGAAGGCCGAGATCCGGTTGCCGAACGTCTCGCTGACCAGCAGGGTCCGGCCGTCCGGGGTGATCACCGAGCCGTTCGGGAACATCAGGTCCTTCGCGACGACGGTGACGGTCCCGTCCGGGTCGATCCGGGACACGTCGGTCGTGGCGAACGGGGCGCCGCCCATCAGGTCGTAGCCGAAGTTGCCGACGTAGGCGCGGCCGTGCGCGTCGACCACCATGTCGTTGGTGTGCCCGCCGGCGACCGCCGACAGGTCGCCGTGCTCGACCAGCCCGCCGTCGGTCAGCCGCAGCACCTTGCGGTCCCGCATGGAGACCACGAGCAACGTGCCGTCCGGCAGCCAGCCCAGGCCGGACGGCTGCTGCGGCACCGTCGTCACCACCTCGGTGCTCCCGTCGGGGGCGACGGCCAGTACCTGGTGGGTGTAGAAGTCGGAGGTCCACAGCCTGCCGTCGTGCCAGCGTGGGCCCTCGAGGAAGGTGTACCCCTCGATCAGCGGGGTGAGGTCGCGGGAGGTCATCGTCGACGTCCTTTCGCCGGGTGCAGGGCGGAAGGGAGTGTCGGGCGCCGGTGTCCCCGGTCACTGTCCGACTTCGCTACATCCACCGCCGGGGCGACGGCGTGTCCTGTTTTGGGACAGCTGCGGGACGCACGACCTGCTGTGATCGGCCCCTACACTGGAACCGGCCTTCATCAACGGTGAGGGGGCGGCTGTGCGGATGCACCGGCGCGACGTCATGCGCACCCACCGCGAGCTGGTGCTCGGCGGGGACGACGGGCAGGACACCGGCGATCCGGCGGCCCGCGGCACGGTCCGCGACGAGATCGTCTCCTCGTGGCGGCGCTGCCGGCTGGTCGGCGTCACCACCAGCGGCGAGGACGTGCCCTACCGGGCGGAGTTCGAGCGTCCCAACCGGCTGCTGCGCGCCGCCGATCCGGTGATCGGCAGGCTCGCCGACCAGATCGACGACGGCCCGGCCACCATCCTGCTCGCCGACTCCGACGCCCAGATCATCGACCGGCGGGCCGGTCGCCGCGAGCTGGCGAACGCGCTCGACCGGCTGCTGGTGGCCCCCGGCTTCACCTACGCCGAGGAGTTCACCGGCACCAACGGCATCGGCAGCGCGCTGGAGGAGTGCCGGCCGTTCGTGGTGTCCGGCGCCGAGCACTTCCGGGACAACCTGCAGCAGTTCACCTGCATGGGCTCGCCGATCCGGCATCCGGTCACCGGCCGGATCGAGGGCGTGCTCGACGTGACCTGCCGGGTGGAGGACCGGCACGAGCTGCTGGCGCCGCTGGTGCTCGCCGCGGTCCGGGAGATCGAGGCCCGGATGGTCGCCGACGCCTCGCGCCGCGAACAGATGCTGCTCGACCGGTTCGTGCGCGCCGACCGGCGCAGCACGGCGGCCGTCGTCTCGCTGAACGAGAACGTGGTGATCGCGAACACCGCCGCCGCCGGCCTGGTCGAGCTGTCCGACCAGGCGGTGCTCTGGGACTGGGCGTGCCGGATCCTCGGCACCCGCGACGAGTTCACCGGCGACATCCGGCTGCCCAACGACGTCGTCGTGCAGGCCAGGGCGACCCGGGTGGGCGAGCGCGGCGCGACGGCCGGCGTGGTGATCGAGATGCGGCCGCAGCCGGACCGCGCGGCGCCGTCCGGGCGCACGCGGCAGCGCACCCGGGCCGGGGCGGGCGAGGGGCGGCTGGTCGGCCGGAGCGTCGCGAGCAGCCGGTTGCGCGACGCCGTCGACGCCGCGCTGGCCGCCGGCCGGCCGCTGCTGGTCTGCGGCGAGCCGGGGGCCGGCAAGCTGTTCGTCGCCACGCACGTGCACGGCAGGCGCGCCCCCGGCGCGCCGGTCACCGTGCTCGACGCGGTGCTGTCGGCGGACGACCCGACCGGCTGGCTGGGCCGGCTGACGGACGCGCTGGACGGCCCGGGCGGCGTCGTACTGCGCCATCTCGACCAGCTCGCGCCCGCCGTCGCCGCCCGGGTGGCCGCCGTCGTGGAGCAGGTGACGACGGCCCGGCTGGTCGCGACCGCCCGGCACCGCGGCGGCGCGGGCGCGGCGAGCCGGGTGCTCGACCACTTCCCGGTGTCGGTGACCGTCCCGCCGCTGCGCTTCCGCGGCGAGGACATCGCCGATCTCGCCCCGCTGCTGCTGGGCGCCGGCAGCAGCCGCCGGCCGGTCCCGCGGCTGCAGCCCGGGACGCTGCGCACGCTGGCCGCGCTGGACTGGCCGGGCAACGTGCGCGAGCTCGGCGCCGTGCTGTGCACCGCGGCGGTCTGCTCGCTCGGGTCCGACATCGGGCACCGGCACCTCCCGCCGGAGTACCGCTCCCCGGGCGGTCGGTCCGGCCCGTCGTCGCTGCTGCGCGCCGAGCGGGACACCGTGCTGGAGGCGCTCGCCGAGACCGGCGGGAACAAGGTGGCCGCCGCCGAACGGCTCGGCGTCGCCCGGTCCACCCTCTACCGCAAGCTGCGCCAGCTCGGGATCGACGACCACCGGCTCCCCGGCGCCGATCCGGGCTGACCGCGCCCCCGCGGCGTCACCGGTGGTGCACCGGCTCCCACAGCGCGCCCGGCGTCGGCGCCGGCCCCTCGCCGCGCAGCGACCAGCGGCCCATGACCAGCCCGAGCAGCCGCTGCACCGGGCCGGCGCGAGGTGGTGCGCGGCCACCAGCAGCCGGCCCGGGAGCCCGCCGGCGACGGTCTCGGCGCGGGGCCTGCGCAGCCGGGCGACGATGGTGCGGGCCACCCGCTCCGGTGCCGCCACCGGCGGCGGCGGGGCGACCCGGCGGCCGGTGTGGTCGGCCGACACCGACCAGATCGGGGTGTCGACGGCGCCGGGCAGCACCGTGCACACGTGCACCCCGCGCACCCCGGCACGGCGCAGTTCGGACCAGCCGCCGACGTTGACCTCCAGCACCCGGGCGGTCTGCTCCGGCGGGGTGTCCAGCACCGTGCCGAACAGCGCGACCCCGGCGCAGTTCACCCAGCCCTCGACCGGGCCGAGCCGTTCGGTGACCACGGTCGCCGCCCGGGCGACCGATCCGGCGTCGGCGACGTCGGCCGGTACCGCCACCGCCCGGCCGATCCCGCTGGACGCCCCGGTCACCACCACCACCGCACCGTCGAGCCGCATACCGGTGCTGCTACCCGCTCCGGGCCGGTGCATGCCGGGCGGAGTGCATCGCGGCCCGGCGGGTAGGCGGCGCGGATCCGCACGACGAGAGGAGCCGGGACGTGATCGAGGTACGACGCAGGCTGGGGGCGACGCCGGGGCAGGTCGACGCCGTGCTGGCGGACGGCTGGACCTACGGGCTGTGGGTGGTGGGCGCCGTGCACATCCGGGAGGTATCGGAGGACTGGCCGAATCCCGGTGCCCGGATCCGGCACAGCATCGGCGCCTGGCCGCTGATGATCGAGGACCGGACCGACGTCGAGGAGTACGAGCCGGGGCGGCTGCTGCAGCTGCGCGCGCACGCCGGCCCGGCCGGGACCGCCCGGGTCCGGCTGGAGTGGGAGCCCGACGGCGCCGGCAGCACGGTGCGGATGTCCGAGGACGCGATCGCCGGGCCGGGCCGGCTGGTGCCGCCGCCGGTGCGCGCGCCGCTGCTGCGGCTGCGCAACGGGGAGAGCCTGGCCCGGCTCGCCGCGATCGCCCGGGGCCGGCCCGAGCAGCCGGATCAGGCGTAGAGCCGCCGGTGCGCGAACCTGACCGCCCCGCGGTAGAGCGGGCCGGTCCGGCCGGTCGCGGCGAGCGCGGCCCGGGCGGCGTTCCCGCCCGGCCCGCCGTGCACGGCGCCGCCGGGATGCGCCGACGCGCCGGACAGGAACAGCCGGTCGATCGGGGTGTCGGCCCGGCCGAGCCCGGGGACCGGCCGGAACACCAGCTGCTGGTGCGGGGCGCAGGTGCCGCCGGTGATCGCGCCGTCGACCAGGTTGGTGTCCTGGGCCTCCAGGTCCGCGGGCCCGGCGACGGCGCGGGCCCGGATCAGCGACCGGAACCCGGGCGCGTGCGCCTCAACGACCTGCTCCATCCGGTCCGCCCAGCGCAGCACGTCGTCGGTTCCCCAGCCCAGGCCGCGTGGCACGTGGGTGTAGGTCCAGGCGGACTCGGTGCCGGGTGGTGAGCGGTCCGGATCGGCCGTCGTCATCTGGCCGAACAGCAGGAACGGGTCCTCGGGCAGCCGTCCGGAGGTGAGATCGGCGGCGTAGCGGCGCAGGCCGTCGACGTCCGCGCCGAGGTGCACGGTGCCCGCCGAGCGGGCGCCGGGCGCCGCCCACGGGACCGGCCCGTCCAGCGCCCAGTCCAGCTTGACGGTGGAGAAGTCCCAGTGGAACCGGTCGAGATCGGCGACGAACCGGGCGGGCAGGTGCTCCTCGCCGACCAGGTCCCGGTACAGCCGGGGCGCGTCGACGTCGGCGAGCACGGCGCGCCGGGCGGCGATCCGGTTCCCGGCGGCGTCCGCCACCCCGGTGGCGCGACCCCGGTGCACCAGCACCGAGCTGATCGGCCGGCCGCACTCGACGCGCCCGCCGCGGGTCGCCAGCCGGGCGACGAGCGCGTCGGTCAGCGCGCCCGAGCCGCCGACCGGCACCGGGAACCCGATCTGCTGGCCGAGCATGGTGAGCAGCCACCCGTAGGCGGCGCTGCCCGCCGAGTCCGGGCCGAGATCGGTGTGCAGTGCGTTGCCGGCCAGCAGCAGCGCCGCCGCCGAGCCGCCGAACCGCTCGCGGGCCATCCGGTCCACCGGCTGCACCAGCATCCGGGCCAGCCGCAGCGCGTCCCCGGCGCCGAGGGTGCGCAGCAGCCGCCCGGCCGGGCGCACCGGAGGGAAGGGGCGCAGCGCCGCCTCCAGCACGTCGCCGCCGATCCGGTCCCAGTCGGCGGCCAACGCCCGCCAGGCGTCGCCGTCACCGGGATGGTCGGCGTCCAGCGCGGCGGCGGTGTCGTCGACCGAGCGGTGCAGCACCGCGCAGCGGCCGTCCAGGGTGGGATGGGCGACCACGGCCGGGGCGTGCCGCCAGCGCAGTCCGTGCGCCGGCAGGTCCAGGTCGCGCAGCACCGGGGAGGCCGCGCCCATCGGGTGGAAGGCGCTGGCCAGGTCGTTCACGAAGCCGGGCGCGGTGATCTCGGCGGAGCGCACCGCGCCGCCGGGGGTGTCCGACGCCTCGCAGACCAGCACCTCCCATCCGGCGTCGGCCAGCAGGTTCGCCGCGACCAGGCCGTTGTGGCCCGCCCCGATCACGACGGCGTCGACACGTTCGGTCATCCGATCCACGCCGGGCGCGTACCCGCCGGAGCCGTGGTCATGCGGCCGGTCACCCGAGCACGTCGTAGGCGACGAGCACGTCGTCCTCGACCGAGTGCAGGCAGGCGCGGCGCAGCGCGATCCCGTCGGCGACCCGGTTTACCCCGAGATCCCCGACGGCCTCCACCCCGGTGCCGATGATCCGCGGCGCGATCCCGACGACGACCCGGTCGACCAGGCCGGCGGCGAGCAGCGCGGTCAGCAGCCGGGCGCCGCCCTCGACCATCACCGAGCGGATCCCGTCGGCGTGCAGCACGGCCAGCGCGGCCGGCAGGTCGACGCCGCCGGGTGCGGCCGGGACCTCCCGGATCCCGGCGCCGGCCCGGTCGATCCGGTCCCGGTCGGCGTCCGACGCGCGGTTCGTGGTGATCAGCACGGTGTCCGGCGGCCCGGTGAGCAGCTGCGCCCCGGAGGGGGTGCGCAGCGTGCTGTCGATGACCACCCGCAGCGGGGACGCGCCCGGCACCAGCCGCACGTCGAGCCGCGGATCGTCGCGCACCGCCGTCCCGGCGCCGACCACGACGGCGTCGCAGCGGGCCCGCACGGCGTGTGAGACGGCCCGCTCGGGCTCGCAGCTGATCCACTTGGAGTCTCCGCCGACGGCGGCGATCCGGCCGTCCAGGGTCTGCGCGTACTTGAGGACGACGTGCGGGCGGTCCGGGTGCGTGCGGAACGCCCCGACCAGCTCGGCGGCCACGGACTCGGCGGTGGTGGCGGTACCGGTCATGGTGCCCTCCGGTCGGGGACGGTGTCGGTGCGCAGCACAGCATGACCCCGCCACGATCGGGTGAGCGTGAGCGCGCCGGGCAGGGAGCCGACCAGGCTCAGCAGGCCGAACAGCACCGCGGTGGCGAACCCGGCCGCCGGGTCCAGCGCGGCCGCGCCGAACATCCCGGCGGTGACGCCCTCGCGGGGGCCCCAGCCGCCGACGTTGAGCGGGATCGCCATCGCGAGCAGGCCGAACACCAGCAGCGGCAGCAGCACCGGGAGCGGGGCGTCCACCCCGGCGGTGCGGGCGGCGACGACGAACAGCGCCAGGTGGCAGCCGAGCCCGGTCAGCGACAGGATCACCACGGCCGGGCCGCGGTCGCGGGACAGCAGGACGACGCGGACGTCGTCCAGCCAGCCGCGCGGGCCCGGCTGCGCGCCCGGCCCGGTCCGGGTCCGGTACAGCACGGCGACGACCGCGGCGAGCAGCACCGGCACCAGCAGCGCACTCGGATGGCCGGTGACGACGGCGAGCAGGGCCAGGCAGCCCAGCAGCACCACGACCTGGCCGCCGGCCCGCTCCAGCACGACGGCGCGGAAACCGGCCCGGCCGCCCGCTGTGGGCAGGCCGTGCGCGACGGCCCGGTGCGCGTCGCCGAGCATCCCGGCGGGCAGCACCGAGTTGAGCAGCTGCGCCCGGTAGGTGTCGGCGACGGCGGTGCCCAGCGGCACCGGTGCGCCGATCCCGCGGGCCACCACGTACCAGCGCAGCGCGGTGCAGACGGTCGCGGCGAGGCCGAGCAGCAGCGCCACCGCGAGCACCGCGGGGGTGAGCGAGCGCAGCCCGTGCAGCAGCTCGGCGGTGCCGAGCTGGGTGGCGAGCAGGGCGAGCAGGGCGAGGGTGACCGCGATCCGCAGCAGCACGCCGGCGGCGGCGCTCATCGCAGCGCCGCCGGCCGGTGGGCGGTGAGCGCCGCGTCCACCGCGGCGACGGTGTCCTCCCAGCCGGGCAGGGTGTCCCGGCGGGCGCGGGCGAGCCCGCGGGCCCGCTCCCGCAGGTCCGGATCGGTCAGCCAGCGGCCCAGCGCGGCGGCCAGCCCGCCCGGGTCGCCCGGCGGCACCAGCAGCTCCGGCGCCGCGGCCGTGCCGAGCGCGTCCGGCAGGCCGCCGGTGCGGCTGGCGAGCACCGGGATCCCGCGGGCCAGCGCCTCGGTCACCACCATCCCGTAGGACTCCACCCGGGACGGCGCGACGAGCAGATCGGCGACCGCGTACTCGGCGTCCAGCGCGGCCCCGGCGCGGGCCCCGGCGAGGGTGATCCGGCCGTCCAGGCCGCGCTCGCCGAGCGTGCGGCGCAGCGCGGCGCCGAACCCGGGCTGCCGCCGTTCGGGGCCGACGATCCGGCACCGCCAGTCGTGCCCGCGCACCTCGGTGAGCGCGTCGACGAGCAGGTCGTGGCCCTTGGTGGGGCCGAGCGAGCCGACGCTGAGCAGGCCGCCCGCGCCGTCGGTGCCCGGCGCGATCCCGGCCGGGTCGGTGCCCGGGACGGCGACGTGCACCGTCGCCGGATCGAGCCCGTGCCGCCCGACGAGCCGGTCCGCGGTCCACCGGCTGGTCGCGATGACCGCCCGGGCCGCGCGCAGCACCTGCGCCTCCCGCTCCGGGAGCCCGGCGGGGGAGCCCGGTTCCTCGCCGAGCGGGAGATGGACGAGCACGACGACGTCGAGCCGCGCGGCCTGCGGCAGCACGACGGCGGGCGCCGCGCAGCCGACCAGGCCGTCGAGCAGCACGGTGGCGCCGTCCGGCAGCGCGGCCAGCTCGCGGGCCAGCCGGGCGGAGCTGGCCGGCCCGGGCTCCGGCCACTCGCCGGGCAGCGTCAGCTGGTGCACCGTCCGCCCGGCCCGGCGCAGGCCGTCGCGGACCCGCCGGTCGTAGGCGTTGCCGCCGCTCGGCCGCAGCGGGTCGTCGACGTCGCCGGGGACCAGCAGGTGCACCGGGTCCGCGTTGCCCGCCGTCACAGGTCCCGCTCGTAGGCGGCCGATGCCACGTGCGACTCGCCCAGCGAGACGGCCAGCCCGGCCAGCCCGCGCGCGCCCTCGCCGAGCGCGCCGGCGTGCACCCGCTCGGCGAGCCGGTCGGCGACCACCTTCGCCAGGAACTCGGTGGAGGTGTTGACGCCGGCGAACGCGGGCTCGTCGTCCAGGTTGCGGTAGTCGAGCTCGCCCAGGATCGCCTTCAGCTCCTCGGTCGCCCGGCCGATGTCGACGACGATGCCGTCGTCGTCGAGCTCGCGGCGGCGGAACGTGGCGTCCACCACGTAGGTGGCGCCGTGCAGCCGCTGTGCGGGTCCGAACACCTCCCCACGGAAGCTGTGCGCGATCATGAAATGGTCACGGACGGTGATGCTGAACATGCAGTCTCCTCACGGGGATGTCGGGGCTCCCCGTAGTCCACACGGATGGCGAGCGCGTCCTGTTCACCGCCCGCCACGATCCGGTCCAGTGCGGCGGGAAGATTTTCGAACCGGACACGGCCGGTGACGAGGCCGTCGAAGACCGGATCGGCGAGCAGCCCGAGCGCGACGGCCAGGCGGTCGGCATGGCTGCGCCGCCCGCGACGGGCGGGGGCGACGGCGCCGACCTGGCTGGAGCGGATCGCCAGGCGGCGCGAGTGGAAGTCCGAGCCGAGCGCGACGGTGACCGGGCGGTCGCCGTACCAGCTCAGTTCCAGCACCGTGGCCTCGTCGGCGAGCAGTTCCAGCGAGCGGCTCAGGCCGTCGCCGGTGCCGCTGGTGTGCACGACCAGGTCGCGGCCGGTGCTGGCGTCGGCGGGCAGCGCGAACCCGGCGCCGATCCGCTCGGCGATCTGTGAGCGGGACGGCTGGACATCCACGATCTCGACGTCGACGCCGGGGAATCGGGCCAGCAGCGCGGCGACGGCGCAGCCGACCGGGCCGGCCCCGACCACGCTGACCCGGTCGCCGATCAGCGGCGCCGCGTCCCACAGCGCGTTCACCGCGGTCTCCACGGTGCCGGCCAGCACCGCGCGGCCGGCGGGTACGTCGTCCGGGACCGGCACCACCGCCGCGGCCGGGACGACGTAGCGGGTCTGGTGCGGGTACAGGCAGAACACGGTGCGGCCGAGCAGCCCGGGCGGGCCCTGCTCGACGACGCCGACGTTGAGGTACCCGTACTTCACCGGGCCGGGGAACGCGCCCTCCTGGAACGGGGCGCGCATCCGGTCGTACTCGGCGGGCGGGACCCCGCCGCGGTGCACCAGGCCCTCGGTGCCGCGGCTGATCCCGGTGTGCAGGGTGCGGACGACGACGTCGTCCGGGCCGGGTGCGGGCAGCTCGACGTCGCGGATCTCGCCGCGGCCGGGTTCGACCAGCCAGTAGGCCCGGTCGGGCGTCTGTCGTCGGGTCACCCGGTCACGGTAGGTCGGGAACGTCCGGTCGGCGCGGTCACCGGGGCAGCAGCCGCGCGGCCTCCGCGTGCACCGTCCTGACCAGCGCGGCGGCCGCGCCGGACGGCGACGGTGCGGTCACCACCCGCAGCGACCGGTCCGGTACCCCGGCCGGGTCGTGCACCGGCAGCCAGCGCACATCGTGCGGGACCGAGTCGGCGGCCAGGCCGGGGACCAGGGTGATCCCCAATCCGGCCGCGACCAGCCCGAACCGGGTCGCCCAGTGCCGCACCTCGGGCCCGGTGCGCGGCCGCTCCAGTCCCGGCCACGGCCCGAACTGCGGCTCCCCGGCGGGCCCGGTACCGACCACCCGGGTCTCACCGGCGAGCTCCGCGACGTCGACCACATCGTGCCCGGCCAGCCGGTGGTCGGCGGCGACCGCGATGCCCGGCCCGCGCGGCACCTGCACCGGGGTGGCGGCCTCCTGCAGGTCGACCCGCAGCTGCGGGTTGCGGGCCGCGGGCCGGGCGATCGCCCGGGGCAGCAGCACCGCGGCCGCGGTCGGGAACGCCGCGGCCACCAGCTGCCCGGCCAGCCGATCCCGGACGCCGGCGAGCTCGGCCAGCGCGCCGTCCAGCTCGCCACCCTCGGCGACCTGGCCGCCACGTACGGCGACGCCTTCCTCCCGCTCCCGCTCGACGTCACCGTCCGGGACGCGGTGTTCGACGCCGTCCGGGGGGCGGCCGAGCACTTCGTCCGGATCGACGTCGTGGTCAACAACGCCGGCTACGGGCACTTCGGCGCCGTCGAGGAGCTGACCGAATCGGACGTCCGGGCCCACTGGAGCCGAACTTCTTCGGCGCGCTGGGGGTGCTCCAGGCCACCCAGCCGGTGCTGCTGCCGCTGCTGGTGTTCGGCCTGCTCGCGATGGCGATCCCGGGATCGGGGCGTACCACGCGTCGAAGTGGGCGGTGGAGGGTCTGGTCCAGTCGCTGGTCCAGGAGATCGAGGGATCCGGGATCCGGGTGACCAGCATCGAGCCCGGCCCGGTACGAGACCGGCCGGCTGGAGATCGGGGCCCGGCGCAGCGCCCCGCTGCGGTCCGATCCGGTGTCGTTCGAGATCGGCGACCCGGCGGCGACCGTGCCCGCGCTGTTCGCGGTGGTCGACGTCGGCGGTCCGCCGCCGCGGGTCTTCTTCGGCCGGTCCTTCGAGCCGGTCCGCGAGCAGTACCTGGCCCAGCTCGCGGAGTGGGAGCGCTGGCAGGGCGTGGCGCTCGCCGCGTTCGGCACCGCTGGGAAGTGACCCGCGGCGGTGGCTCCAGAAAGTAGAACGATGATACAATTAGTACGATCGTTCAAGCTTATGGCTGGAGTCCCGCGTGCCCCCATCACCCGCCGTCGTCCGGGCCGGTCCCCGTCAGTGGATCGGATTGGCCGTGCTCGCGCTGCCCACCGCGTTGCTCGGGCTGGACGTCACCGTGCTGTACCTGGCACTCCCGGAGCTGTCGCTGGATCTGCGGCCCAGTAGTACCCAGGCACTGTGGATCATGGACGTCTACGGGTTCATGATCGCCGGACTGCTGATCACGATGGGCACCCTCGGGGACCGCACCGGGCGGCGTCGGCTGCTGATGATCGGGCTCGTCGCGTTCGGCGCCGCCTCGGTCGCCGCGGCGTTCGCGACCTCCGCGGAGATGCTGATCGCCGCCCGCGCCGCGCTCGGCGTCGCCGGTGCGACGCTGATGCCCTCGACGCTCGCACTGATCGGGAACATGTTCACCGACGTCCGGCAGCGCGGCCTGGCGATCGGTGTGTGGGCGACCATGTTCGCGCTCGGGATGGCGCTCGGGCCGCTGGCCGGTGGCCTGCTGCTGGAGCGCTTCTGGTGGGGGTCGGTGTTCCTGCTCGGGATCCCGGTCGTCGTGGTCGTGCTGGTCGCCGCCCCGCTGCTGCTGCCGGAGTACCGCGATCCCGCCGCCGGACGCCTCGATCCCACCAGCGTCGCGCTGTCGCTGCTCGCGATCCTGCCGCTGGTCTACGCGGTCAAGCACGGGGCAGCGGCCGGCGTCGACGCCCGCACGGTGGCCGCCGCGACGGCGGGGACGCTGTTCGCGGTGCTGTTCGTCCGGCGGCAGGGCAGGCTGGACGATCCGCTACTCGACCTGCGGCTGTTCCGGGTGCCCGCGTTCGGTGCCGCACTGCTGGTGCTGCTCGTCGCGCTGGTCGGCGTGGGCGGCGCGATGTACCTGGTCACCCAGCACCTGCAGTTCGTGGAGGGGTTCTCCCCGCTCACCGCGGGTCTGTGGATGGCGCCGCCGGCGCTCGCGATGTTCGTCGCGGCGATCGGCGCCCCGCTGCTGGCCCGGCGGATCCGGCCGGGCGTCGTCGTCGCCGCGACGCTGGCCGCCTCCGCGGTGGGCCACCTGCTGTTCGCCGCCGTCGACGGACCGGGCAACACCGGCCTGGTGGTGTCCGCGTTCGCGCTGGTCTATCTCGGGCTCGGCGCGGTGGCCGCGCTCGGCACCGAGCTGGTCGTCGGCAGCGCCCCGGCGCACCGGGCCGGATCGGCGGCGGCGATGTCGGAGACCGTGCAGGAGCTCGGCATCGCGGTCGGGGTGGCGGTGCTCGGCAGCGTCGCGAACGCCGTCTACCGCGCGTCGCTGACCGCCGCCGGACTGCCCACCGCCGCCGGACTGGACGGCGCCGCCGGGCTGCCCACCGCCGCCGGGCTGGACGGCGCCGCTGCGGCGAGCCTGGCCGGCGCGGTCGCCGCCGACCTGCCGCCGGCCGTCCTGGACGCCGCCCGCCACGCCCAGGCCACCGGGCTGGGCGTGGTCGGCGCCGCGACCGGGGTCGCCGTCGCCGCGCTCGCCCTCCTCGCCCTCCTGACGCTACGCCGGGTCGCCCCGGTCGGCCGTCCCGAACCGTCGAGATGCAGCTGAGCGTTCCGGAAAGATCGACTATTCGCGCTGGTGCGCATCTCGCCGGGCCGCGGGGCCCGGCCGATAGCGTGGGGTGGGCGCCGAGCAGAGGGGGTTGCGTGCCGGGCACCGACACACCGTTCGACGGGCGCCGCGCGCGCGGGGAGCGCCGCCGCGCCGAGCTGATCGCGGCGACCCTGCGGGTGGTCGCGCGGGACGGCGCCGCCGGCGTCACGCACCGCAGCGTCGCCCGCGAGGCGGGCACCCCGACCAGCCTCGCCACCTACTACTTCGCCACCCTCGACGACCTGCTGGTCGCCGCGCTGACCGAGGTCGGCCGGGACTACGAGCGGATCCTGCGGGCGGCGCTGGACTCCGGTGCGGACCCGCTGACCGGGCTCGCCCGGCTGCTCGCCGACTCCGGCACCGGGGCGGGCCGCGGCCGGGCGCTGGCCGAGCGCGAGCTGTCCACACTGGCTGCCCGGCGCCCGGCGCTGCGCGGGCTCGCGCACGGCTGGCGGGCGCTCGTCGCCGAGATCGCCCGCACCCGCACCGACGACCCGCACGCCGCGACCGCACTGATCGCCACCGCGGACGGGCTGTGCGCCTCGATCCTGCTCGACGACGAGCCGCCCGATCCGGAGCGGTTGCGGGCCGTCCTGGAGCGGGCGCTGGGTGTGGCCCGGACGTGACCCGGTGCGCCGGTGCCGACGCCGGTGCCGACGGCTGCCTGCCGCCGGGGGGACTGCACGCGGTCCGGCCAGCGGCTCAGCGCCCGGCGCGGGTTCGGTAGAGCCGCCGGGCCCACAGGCGGCTCGCCACGGTGATCAGCACACACCAACCGACGGCGAGCGCGGCGCTGGTGCCGAGCCCGTCGGCCGGGCCGATCCCGAGCAGCCCGCGCAGCGCGTCGATCATCGGGCTGAACGGCTGGTACTCGGCGAACCAGCGCAACCCGGCCGGCATCGAGCCGGTGGGCACGAAGCCGCTGCTGAGGAACGGCAGCAGCACCAGGAACAGCGGGGTGTTGCTGGCCGACTCGACGGTGTCGGCGGCCAGCCCCAGCGCCACGGTGAACCAGGTCAGCGCGACCGTGACCAGCGCCAGCAGGCCGATCGTGCCGAGCCAGCCGAGCGGCCCGGCGGTGCTGCGGAAGCCCATCGCGACCGCCACCAGCCCGACGACGGCGAGCGCGACGGCGGTCTGCGTGAACGCGGCGACGACGTGCCCGGTGAGCACGCTGATCCGGGCGATCGCCATCGTCCGGAACCGGGCGACGATCCCCCCGGTCATGTCGGTGGCCACCCCGAGCGCGGTCGCCAGCGCGACGCTGGAGATCGTCATCAGCAGGGATCGCCGGGGTGATGTAGACGAGGTACTCGGTGCGGCCGGCCCCCGGTCCGGCGAGAGCGGCGCCCATCGTCGCGCCGAAGGCGTGCACGAACAGCAGCAGCACGATCGGCTGCGGAGCTCGGCCGAGGCGGCGCTCTGCACTCGGACGCCGCCGTAGCCGCTGCGGATCGTGTACGGACCGAGCCTGCCCTCGGTGTGGATCTCGCCGCAGGACGTCCTGGCGTCCAGTGCGGAACCGGCCGGGAGGCCGATCTGCACCGCGATCGACCGCCCGGGCGTGCGTGGCGTGAGCTTCTGCAGCAGGCCCAGCGGGGGACCGGTGACGCGCAGCTCGGTCCCGGTGAGCTCGATCCGGAAAGGCTCCGCCTGTGCCCGGTCGGCGGGTGCGGCGGCGTGCACCCCGACGGTCGTGTCGGTTCGGGCGGAGGCGACGACCCGGAGCTCGCCGATCGGCAGCTCGACGGTCACCATGATCGGATCGGGGGTGTCGACGGTGGGCATGGTTCGTCGCCTCCTCGGCGCCACGCGGGCACCGTGAGTGGGAAGGTCGGTGCGGCTCAGCCGAACCGGCCGGTCCGGCGCTGTTCGCCGGCCGGTGCGCACGGTGGATCGAGTGCGGCGGACGCGACCCGGGTCAGCCAGGTGTTCACGCTGAGGCCGTCGCGGGCGGCGGCCTCCTCGATCCGGGCCTTGAGGCTCTCCGGCGGCCGGAAGTTGATCCGGGCGACCGGCCCCTCGGGCTCCTGCGGTGGCGCCACGGACGGCACCGATGGCGCCGATGGCGCCACTGCGGGAGTGGTGCTGACCACGAACTCGGGATCGGACCCGCTCAGTCGCAGGTGCACCGGGCCGGGCACGAGATCGAGGGTGATCTCGTCGGCGGCCGCGGTCAGCGCCTCCAGCAGGACCAGGCGCAGGGTGGACTCCAGCGGGCCCATCAGGCGTTCGGCGAGGTCGCGGACGTCGTCACCCGCGACCTCGCCGACGGCCGCGAACTGGGTCCGGAGCCGGTCGACATATCCGTCCAACTGAATGGCGCCACCATGGCGCACAGTGGCGCAGCTTGCAAGGCGCAAGCGGGCCCCCGCGGTCTCCCGCGGGGGCCCGGTGTCTGTCCGGGGCTCAGCCCAGCTGGCCCGCCGCCGCCCCGACGACGTCGACGATCCGCCCCGGCTCCGGGATCCGCCGGGCGAAGACGTAGACCGTGCTGAACCCCAGGTCGCGTTGCGCCGACGCGGCCCGGACGACGTCGTCGGCGGTGGTGTCCGGGTCGATCCCGATCATCGCGGTCTTCTCGATGTCGGCGTAGTCGCGCCCGACCGCGTCGCAGTGCGCCCGCAGCACGTCGAGCTTTCGGGCCGACTCCGGCGTCGCGGCGATGTTGCAGGCGTCGGCGTACTGCGCGACCAGCCGCAGCGTGCGCTTCTCGCCGGATCCGCCGATCAGCAGGTAAGGGTGCGGCCGCTGCAGGGTCTGCGGCACGTTCAGGGTGCGGCCGAGCCGGTAGTGCTCGCCGGTGAACGGGTCGTCGGAGTCCGACCACATCTGCAGGCAGATCCGGATCGCCTCCTCCAGTCGCTCGAACCGCTCCCGGGTCGGCGGGAAGCCGAAGCCCAGTCCTGCGGACTCGTCGGCCGCCCAGGCCGCACCGACGCCCAGTCCGGCGCGGCCGCCGGACAGCACGTCCAGGGTGGAGACCTGCTTCGCGACCAGGGCCGGCTCCCGGTAGGTGACGCCGGTGACGAGCGTGTGCAGCCGCACCCGCTCGGTGGCCGCCGCGAGGAAGCCGAGCGTGGTGTACGCCTCCAGCATGTCGTTCTCGAACGGGCCGAGACCGACGTTGCCGCCGAGCTGCCAGAAGTGGTCCATCACGGTGATCCGGCTGATGCCCGCGGCCTCCGCGTCCCGGGCGTGCCGGGCGAGCGCGGGGCCGAGCGCCGCGGCGCCGCCGTTCCAGGTGAAGTCGGCGATGTGCAGTCCGAGTTCCATACGGTCTCCTGTTCTCGTCGTCCGGGTCAGAGCTGCTTCTCGCCGCCGTCGACGTAGAGGTTCGCACCGAGCACGAAGCTGCTCTGCGCGGACGCGAGGAAGGCGACGGCGTCGGCGACCTCGTCCGCGGTGCCCGCGCGGCCGAGCGGCACCTTCGCCGCGAAGCCAGCCCGGGTCGAGGAGTTCACGATCACCGAGGCGCCGTCGTTGAGCAGTGGCAGCGCCTTCTGCACGGTGAACAGCGTGCCGCGCACGTTGACGTCGAAGATCCGGTCGACGTGCTCCTCGGTGATCTCGCCGAGCGGACGGAACTCCGCCGTCCCGGCGTTCGCGAACACGACGTCCAAGCCGTCGCCCCGCTCCCGGACCGCGGCGTAGAGCCGGTCGAGATGGTCCAGGTCGGCGACGTCGCCCGGCACCCCGGTGGCCGGGCCGATCGTCTCGACGGCCGCGTCCAGCTCGGCCTCGTTCCTGCCGGTGACGAACACGTGCGCACCCTCGGCGGCGAACCGCCGGGCGGCCGCCAGGCCGATCCCACTGCTGCCGCCGGTCACCACGGCCGTCCGGCCCTCGAGCTGTCCCATGCCACCCTCTCCCGCCGGTTCAGTACCGATCGGTACTGAAAAGACCATAGCACTTCGGTACCGATCGATACAGAACGAGTAGTCTGGGTCCCGTGACCGGTGCGAAGAAGGCCCCCGTCGGCCGGCCCCGCGGGTTCGACGCCGACGAGGCGCTCGAACGCGCGCTGCTCGTGTTCTGGGAGAAGGGCTACGAGGGCGCCGGCCTCGCCGACCTGACCGCGGCCATGGGCATCACCCGGACCAGCATGTACGCGGCCTTCGGCAACAAGGAGCAGCTGTTCCGCCGGGCCCTGGACCGCTACACCGAGGGACCGGCGTCGTACGGGGAGCTGGCGCTGACCGAGCCCACCGCACTGGCGGTGGCCTCGGCGTTCCTGAACGGCTCGGTCCGGACCACCACCCGTCCCGACGCACCGGCCGGCTGCCTGGGGGTCCAGGGCTCGCTGGCCTCAGGCGAGGCGGGCCGCCCGATCCACGACGCGCTGGTCGAGTGGCGCACCGCGGCCGAGGTGCGGCTCGCGGAGCGCTTCCGGCGGGCGGTCGACGAGGGCGACCTGCCCGCGGGCGCGGACCCGCGGCGGCTCGCCCGCTACATCATGACCGTGGCGAACGGGATCGCCGTGCAGGCGGCGGGCGGGGCGTCGCGGGGGGAGCTGCAGGAGGTCGCCGACACCGCGCTGCGGAACTGGCCGCCGGTCTGACCGGGCTTGACCCTGCCGCGGGGGCATGGTGTTGCGTGGTCCGGGTGAGGCAACCGTTCACCGTCCCGGTGCCCTGCAGGTGGCGCGCAACGGCGACGCCGCGCATCCCGCCATGCCGCGTACGCCGGACGAGATCGCCGCCGCCGCCTGTGTCGCGGCCGGTGCGGACCTGCTGCACCTGCACGCGTTCGACGACGACGGCGTCGAGACGCCGGCCGAGGGCCCGGTGACGGCGGCGATCCGGGCCGTCCGCGGGGTGGGCGTCGAGGCCTGCGTGCTCACCGTCGCCGACGCGGAGCTGCTGGTGCGCCGCGGCGTCGTGCACCGGTTCCGGCGGGTCGTCGTCGAACCCATGGAATCCGATCCGGCGCAGGCGTGCGCGCACGCGATCGCGATGGAGCAGGTCCTGCGCGCCGCCGGGATCGGGATCGAGCAGCTGCACCACGGGATGGGACGGCGTCCTGGCCGGTGCTTCGGCAGGCCGCCGCCCGGGGGCACGGCGTCCGCACCGGGATCGAGGACGTCGGGACGCTGCCGGACGGTGTGGCGGCCGGGGGAACGTCGATCGTCCGGGCCGCGGTGGCGATCCTCGGGAAGGGCGACGCTCTCACGGCGGCCACATCGAGGACGGTGACCCCGACGTCACGAGCCGGCACCGGGTCGGCCGGGACGGGCCCGCGACCCGCTACTTCGTCTCGCGCCAGGCCCGCTCGAACGGCAGCCGCCACATGTTCGGCGCGATGAGCTGGTGGATCGAGTTGGGCCCCCAGGTGCCCGGCGGGTAGCGCTTGACGACGGGCGGGTCGTCCAGCAACGGCTGCGACCGTTCCCACAGGGACTCGATGCCCTCGGCGGTGGTGAACAGGGTGTGGTCGCCGCGCATCGCGTCGAGGATCAGCCGCTCGTAGGCCTCCAGGACGTCGCCCGCGGTCTCGGTCTCCTGGGTGGAGAACTGCATCGACAGCTTCTCCAGTCGCATGCCCGGCCCGGGCCGCTTCCCGTAGAACGACAGCGACACCCGCGACGAGTCGGCGAGGTCGAACGTGAGGTGGTCGGGCCCGGCCTCCCCGACGCCCGAGCCCTGCGGGAACATCGTCCGCGGGGCCTCCTTGAAGGCGATCGAGATGATCCGCTGGCCCTCCGCCATGCGCTTGCCGGTGCGGAGGTAGAACGGCACTCCGGCCCAGCGCCAGTTGTCCAGGCCCACGCGCAGCGCGATGAAGGTCTCCGTGTCGGAGTCGGGCGACACGCCGCGCTCCTCGCGGTAGCCGCCGTACTGGCCGCGGACGACCTCGTGCGGGTGGATGGGCAGCATCGAGCGGAAGACCTTGTTCTTCTCCTCGCTGATGGCGCGCGGCTCCAGGGCCGTCGGCGGTTCCATCGCGACGAACGCCATCACCTGCATGAGGTGGGTAACGACCATGTCCTTGTACGCGCCGGTGGACTCGTAGAAGTCCGCGCGCTGGTCGAGGCCGAGCTGCTCGGGGATGTCGATCTGGACGTGGTCGATGAAGTTGCGGTTCCAGATCGGCTCGAACAGGCCGTTGGCGAAGCGGAACGCGAGGATGTTCTGCGCGGCCTCCTTGCCGAGGAAGTGGTCGATGCGGAAGACCTGCGACTCGTCGAACACCTCGTGGACGTGGTCGTTGAGCTCGATGGCGCTGCGCAGGTCGTGGCCGAACGGCTTCTCCATGACGACCCGGGAGCGGTCCACCAGGTCCGCGTCGTGCAGCATCGTGATCACGTTCTGCGCGGCTTTCGGGGGGACGGACAGGTAGTGCAGCCGGCGCGCGCCCTCCCCGAGTTCCGCCTCGGCGGTGGCGACCGCCGTGGCGAGGCCCTCGGGGCCCGCGCCGGTGCCGACGTAGCTGAGCCGCTGGGCGAACCGGTCCCAGGCCTCGTCGATCAGCTTGTGCACGCCGAAGTCGTGCATGGCGCTCTTGGCGAGGTCGCGGAACTCCTCGACGGGCATGTCCTCCATCGCGGTGCCGACGATGCGCACGTCGGGAGCCAGTTCCGACTCGGCGAGATAGGCGAGACCCGGGAGGAGCTTGCGCTTGGCCAGATCGCCGGTGGCCCCGAACAGCACGATCACGTGCGGGGCGGTCGGCTCGACGTCGCGCCGCCGGGGGCGGGAGGCGGGTGACGGATAGGCGATGGTCTGCGCCGCTCGCAGGGACACCGATCTCCTCCTCGAACCGTTCGGGGGTCTGTCCGGAGTCCCGCACACGCGCCGGGCGGAGGCGTCAACCTAGCACGGGCGAACTCGACCGGGAAACGAATGGCCGGTTCGTCGGGTATTGTTCGACGACCTTTCGGGTCCCCGTTTCCGGAATCGTCCCGCCGAACGCGCGGAATGCCCTGCGGTCCACGATGGCCGGTCGTGTCCCGGGAGGACGGGGGTTCCGGCTCGGCAGCACCTGCCCGGTCCCGGCCCGGGACGGACCGTGTCGATACGGACGGGAGCCGTCGACCTGGTCGATTCCACCGGGTGCCCGGACGGGCGCACGGTCCCGATGCCGGGAATGCTTTCCGCCGACGCGATTCTTCCGGTCCGGCGGAGCCGTCGACGATCGGCGACGCCGTCGGGAGGGCCGCGTGGCGAGCCGCCGTTCCGCGGCGTCGTCGGCATCCACGCCGAGGGCGACGCCGTGCTGGTCGACCGTGCCCCGGCGCGCGACGGTCGACGTCGCGCCGTGGCTCAGCCGGGCTGCTCGATCCACGGCCGCAGGTACTCGCGATCCACCGGGACGCCCGGCGGGACGAGGTCGATCATCCTGCGGACGCGCTCGGCGGCGTCCCGGGTCAGCCGGAAGTCGTCGTCGCGGGTCATGGTCCGCTCGGGACCGAACTCGCGGGCGCAGGCCACGATCCGGGGCACGACGGCCCGCAGGTCGTCGAGGTCGTAGCGGGCGAGCGCCGGATCGAGCCCGGCCCAGCGGAACCGGTCCTCGACGTGCAGCAGCTGATCGGACAGCCATCCCCAGGGGTCGGCGGTCAGCTCCGGTGACCAGACGCGGTCGGAGGGCTCGACGCCGTCGAACGACGGGTGGTAGTGGGCCGCGGCCCACCGTCCCGGCTGGTCGAGGCGGTCGAACAGGTCGGCCCGCCAGAACGTGCTGTCGGCGACGGACCGCTGGGAGGCCGACTCGGTTCCCCGGTGCGGCTGGGGCTCGAGGAGCCGCAGCTCGACCCGCGCCCCGCGCTCCATCGTCGCGTCGGGGGCGATCTCGAACCACCGCCGGACGTCCACGGAGAGTCGGGTGAAGGCGAAGGTGACGATCATGGGCGGTGCTCCTGGTTCGTCAGAGCCGGTCGGCCAGGTCGGCGAGACCGGTGGTGTGCAGATCGAAGCGGTCCGTGCCGGCCGGCGGATCACCGCCAGGGCGTTCGACGTAGGCGGTCCGCATGCCCAGCGCCGCCGCGCCGCGCAGGTCCCAGGCGTGCGCGGCGACCATGAGAACACGGTCGGGGGCGACCGCTGCGGCGGTGAGTGCGAGCCGGTAGACGGCCGGGTCCGGCTTGTAGGTCGCGGCGTCCTCGGCCGACAGGGCCAGGTGCCAGCGCAGGCCGGCGTGGGCGTCGAGTCGCAGCAGCGTCGAACGGTCGGCGTTGGACAGGCCGATCACGGGACGTCGTTCGGCCAGACGGGCCAGTCCCTGCGCCGAATCGGGCCACGGTGGGAGCCGTGTCGAGGCCGCGGCCAGGAGCTGCAGCTGCCCGGGATCGTCGATCCCGGCGCGCCGGGCCACGACGGTTGCGGCCTCGGCGTCGAGGACGCTGCTCGGCGCGAACGCGCGCCCGCCGGCGATGATGCGCTCCTGCTCGACCGCCACGTGCTGCTGCCAGACGGCGACGAGCCCGGCCGCCGTCGTGGGATCGGCGCCCGGGGCGCACTGTTCGACGGCGCTGCGCAGGCCCGCCGCCTCGTCCACCAGCGTCCCCAGCACGTCGAACACGATCACGTCGACGTCGATCGGTGCCATGCTCGACTCCATGATGTAAGGGGTAAAGTCCGATTGAGCCGAGCCTAGGAGGGGGAGCGTAAGGTATGCAAGTGCTTCTTGACGGTTACGCCTTCGCCGCCACCGTGGCGACCGGGCTGGCCAACACGACGCCCGAGGTGTGGCAGGGGCCGGATCACCTCGGCGACCTCGACGCACTGGTCGGCTTCGCCGACGAGTCCGACCGCACAGCGGCCGACCCGGCCGATCCGGGGCGGCCGTTCGGGCTGGGCGAGCTCGCGCGCGCGGCCGACGACCGCCGGCTGGGGGCGGTGCAGTCGCTGCGCTACGTCGTGCGGGGGCTGATCGACGTCCCGGAGCGGGAGCGCCTCGTCGCGGGGGCGACCGCGCTGACCGCCTCCGCCGGGGCGCTGACGCTGGTCCCCGGCGGTCGTGCCGATCGGTGGGCGGTGGAGCTCGCCCCGGGAGGCGGGGTCGACGACGCGCTCGCGCTCGTCTGCGGAGTCGGGATCCTCGGCGTCGTGCAGGCCCTCGGCGAGCAGCGGTTCCGGCAGTGCAGCGCGCCCACCTGCGTCGGGGCGTTCATCGACTCGACCCGGGCGGGGCGCCGCCGCTACTGCATGCCCGGTCTGTGCGGGAACCGGGTCAACGTCGCCAACCATCGTGCGCGGCGGGCGTCGGGGGTGACCGGCTAGCGTCGGCTGCGGTGTGCCGCAGGGCCTCCGGGATCCATGCTCACCCGCTCGGCCGGCCGTCGGAGGAGAGGATCAGCGGCCCGCGCAGCAACCGCCGGCCGGGCCGGCCGCCGGCACCGTGCCGCCGTCCGGCCCGTGCCCGGGGGAGTCGTCGGTGACCGTGTAGACCTCCCACGGCTCGTCACCCGGGCCGTGCACCCACACCTTGTCCTGCCGGGCGTGGCAGCAGACGGTGTCGTTCTCCACCTGCGTGACCAGTCCCAGTCCGGACAGCCGGCCGGTGGCCTGCTGCACCGTGGCGGTGTCCTCGACCTCGACGCCGAGGTGGTCGAGCACCGTGGCCTGGCCGGGCTCGCCCTCGATCAGCACCAGCTTCAACGGCGGATCGGCGACGGCGAAGTTCGCGTAGCCGGGGCGGCGCTTGGCCGGTTCCACCCCGAACAGCGACCGGTAGAACGCGATCGAGCCCTCCAGGTCCGGCACCCGCAGGGCGAGCTGCACATGGGACATGACCCCTCCTTGTCTTGACGACTGTCGAAACAGAGGTTGCGTCTCTGATTCGATGGTTGTCAAGATAGTGAGATGTCGAAGCAAGGTCCCGAGTGCTGCTCCCCGCTGGTCGCCGAGCCGTTGTCCGGCGGGCAGGCCGCGGACCTCGCCCGGGTGTTCAAGGCGCTGGGCGACCCGGTGCGGTTGCGGCTGCTGTCGTTGATCGCCTCCCACGCCGGGGGAGAGGCGTGCGTCTGCGACCTGAGCGACGTGTTCGAGCTGTCCGGTCCGACGATCTCCCATCACCTCAAGGTGCTGCGCGAGGCCGGCCTGATCGCCGGGGAACGACGCGGGACATGGATCTACTACCGGGTCCTGCCCGACGTCCTCGGTCGTCTCGCGGGCGTGCTCGCCCCGAGCGCCACCGGCCGGAGCGTCGCGCAGGCGACCCGATGAGCTCCACGACGAACCGCGGCGACGTCGTCGCCCGCCTGTCCACCCTGGACCGGTTCCTCCCGGTCTGGATCGTCGCGGCCATGATCGCCGGGCTCCTGCTCGGCCGTCTGGTCCCCGGCGTCGCCCCCGCGCTCGACGCGCTCGCCGTCGACGGGATCTCGGTGCCGATCGCACTCGGCCTGCTCGTGATGATGTACCCGGTCCTGGCCAAGGTCCGCTACGACCGCCTCGACACCGTCACCGGCGACCGCCGCCTGCTGATCGGCTCGCTGGTGCTGAACTGGGTCCTCGGGCCCGCCCTGATGTTCGCGCTGGCCTGGCTGATGTTGCCCGACCTGCCCGAGTACCGCACCGGCCTGATCATCGTCGGCCTGGCCCGCTGCATCGCGATGGTCGTCATCTGGAACGACCTCGCCTGCGGCGACCGCGAAGCCGCCGCCGTGCTCGTCGCCCTGAACTCAGTGTTCCAGGTCGTCGCCTTCGGTGCCCTGGGCTGGTTCTACCTCGTCGCCCTGCCCGGCCTGCTCGGGCTGCCCGTCACCGACGTCGCGTTCTCCACCCGGGACATCGTCAAGTCCGTGCTGGTGTTCCTCGGCATCCCGCTGCTCGCCGGCTACCTGACCCGCCGGATCGGTGAACGCGCCAGGGGCCGCACCTGGTACGAGGAGCGCCTGATCCCGCGGATCGGACCGTTCGCGCTCTACGGCCTGCTGTTCACCATCGTGCTGCTGTTCGCCCTGCAGGGCGACGCCATCATCTCCCGGCCGCTCGACGTCGTCCGGATCGCACTGCCGTTGCTGGCCTACTTCGTCCTGATGTGGGCCGGGTCCTACGCCCTCGGCCGCGTCCTGGGCATGGGCTACGAACGCACCACCACCCTCGCGTTCACCGCCGCGGGCAACAACTTCGAACTCGCCATCGCCGTGGCCATCGGCACCTTCGGCGTGACCTCCGGCGAGGCCCTCGCCGGGGTCGTCGGCCCGCTGATCGAGGTGCCCGTCCTCGTCGCCCTGGTCTACGTCTCCCTGTGGCTGCGCCGCCGCCTCGTCACCCGGACCGGAGTTCCGTCATGACCCACGTGCCCGAGGTGCTGTTCGTCTGCGTGCACAACGCCGGCCGCAGCCAGATGGCCGCCGCCCTGCTCGCCCGGCACGCCGCCGGATCCGGTCGACGACCGCTGCCGGTGCCGGTTCGACGGCGTCCGGTTGAACGGCAGCTTCGCCAGCATCGCACCCGTCCCGCAGGTGTTGCTCAGCGCCGAGAAGGTCAGCCCGGTGCCGATGCCACCTGCCAGCAGCCGCAACTTCGGTGAGACGAAGCGACCGCCGAGGATGCCGGTCAGCACCAACGAGCCGGCGACGAGCCGGACCTGAGGCTCCAGGGCCCAGGCCGTCCGTCCGCGGACGACGTGACCGCCTTCCGCGGCGTAGGCCGGCACCCCGGCGTCGAGCACGCGGGCGTGGTCCAGGCCGGCGGCGGCCAGGTGACGTCGCCCCTGCTCGGCGCGAAACGCCGGGCTGGCACACCAGTACCAGCGGGGACGCCGGGGCGTCGAGATGAGCGGCGAGCTCGGCCGCGTGCTCGGCGAGGGTGGCGAGGGGCACGTGATAGGAGCCGTGGATGTGCTGGGCCTCGAACTCGGCGGCGCTGCGGACATCGATCACCAGTGCCTGCGGCCACCGGCGTAGGTCGGCTGCGGAGACGGTGCGGGGTCCGGTTCCGTCGGTCCAGGGGTGGGACATCGGCACCTCGGAGGTCGTGGGAACGGGCTCGCCGCCGGCGTTCTCGATCATGAAATGTGACGGCGGCTGCGCAGGACCCGGGCGGGTCGGCCGGTGATCATCTCAGGCCCCGGCCCCTTCCGCGACCACCTCGGGGGCTCGCCGAGCCGGCGCCGGAGTGTGCGCATCGTGGAGATCGTCGAGCGGAGCGGCGTTGAGGTACGAGCGGAGTTCGCCGACGTCGAGATGGCGCGCAATCGTGATGACCTCTGATCAGGCGCTCGAATCCGTCGGAGGGCCGGTGCGATCGACCTCCCACCATATCCCCGATACCCCATGATTCGCTGCGCCGCAGGTGCGGGAGCACAGGCAACCACGCCGGCTGGTCTGGCCGCCCGGGCACGCTCGTCGAGTCTTGGAGCAGAGCAGCATCGGACGTCGTGCTCAAGCACACATCTGGCCTTGTCGGTCTCAGCGCGAAGTCGCTGACGACGGTCGTGGAACGGCGTTGGGCCGTCGTTCGCGGCGACGTTGATCGAGCGGTTGTCGGTCCAGGCGCGCACCGGACTCGTCAACACCAGATGATCTCTACTTGGTGGGACGGTCGTAGCGATGCGGGCATGTCGTGGAGCGGCGGCGATGTCGGTGGCGCCGCGAGGCGGTACAGGTTCAGCCGCCGGCTGCCGCCCGCGGACGGAGCCCCGGCATGCCGGCAGGGCTGCCGTGGGGGATCCACTGGGCGAGTAGGTCCCGGCCGAACAGCTCGTCGACGACCATGAATCCCGCGCCGGTCGGGCCCGATCGCTCACCCAGCGACGTCCGCATAATCTGCAGCTCGCGTGTGGCCAGCGGCAGTGACCGTCGGTAGACCGATTGGCGGACGCTGGCCAGCAGGAGGTCGCCGGAGGTGCCGATCCGCCCGCCGAGCAGGATCGTCGACGGGTTGAAGAAGTTGACCACCGCGGCGACCGTGTCGCCGACCAGTCGACCGGCTCGGGACAGCAGTTCCACCGCCACCGGGTCGCCGAACTCGGCGGCGAGCACGACGTCGTTCGGGGTGATCTCACCGACCTGGGCCAGCCGCGCGACCAAGTGCTCGCCCCGGCCGTCCTGGGCGGCCGCCGTCGCGTCCCTGGCCAGAGCGGCCCCGCCGACCAGCGCCTCCAGGCAGCCGACGTTGCCGCAGCGACACACCACCTGGTCGGCGCCGGGCACCGATCCGGTCAGTCCGACGTGCCCGATGTCGCCCGCCGAACCCTGCGCGCCGCGGTGCAGCCCTCCGCCGGAGATCAGCCCGGCCCCGATCCCGGTACCGATCTTGATCAACACCAGGTCCTGGGAGCCGGCTCCACGGCCCGCTCGGAACTCGCCCAGCGCCATCAGGTTGACCTCGTTGTCCACGAACGCGGGCGCGTCGTAGCGGGCGGCCAGCCGATCGCGGACCGGGTAGCCGTCCCAGCCCGGCATGATCGGTGGCGCCACCGGACGTCCCGAGGCGAACTCGACCGGCCCGGGCACCCCGAGACCGATGCCCCAGACCGAGGGAGCGTCCCGTTCGGCCAGCAGCTCGTCGAACAGGCCCTCGACCCGGCTCAGACTGGCCTCCGGTCCGGTACCGATGTCCCAGTCGTGGCCCCGGTGGACGATCAGGCGCCCGCTCAGGTCGGCCACGCCGGCGTCGAACCCGGTCGCCCCGAGCGAGGCCACCAGCAGCACCCCCGCATCGACCTGGAAACGCAGCTCGCGCGGCGCCCGGCCGCCGGTGGACATCCCGAGGTCGCCCTCGGTCACCAGGCCGGCCGTCTCCAGCTGACCGAGCCGCTGCGATATGACTGTGCGACCGAGCCCGGTGCGACGGGCCAGTTCCGGGCGCGTGCGCGCACCGCCGGAACGAACCAGGTCGAGCACGGTGACCAGCGTGTCCAGCTGGTCCGGCGCGACACCTTGCACGGACAGTCCCACTCGTGGCCCTCCTCGTTCCGCGTCGGTCCCGGACTTCCGAGTCTAGTTCATTGACTTTTGTGCGGATCAAACTTTAGTGTCATTGCATCGATCGGAAGTGCGGCGCTGCGGCCGCACCGGAGGAGGTGGGCCGTGCGTCTGGGCTATCACTCGATCACCTGGGGCGGAGTCACCGGCGCCGCCGCCGGGGTGACCAGTGTCAAGGATCTCGTCTACCGGGTGCCCGGCGACATGCGGCTGGCGCTGCGCGAGATCTCCGCCGCCGGTTACCGAGGTGTCGAGATGTTCGACGGGAACGTGCGCGAGTTTGCCGAGCTCGCCGACGGTCACCCCGGCTCGCTTCCCCGGCTGCTCGACGAGACCGGGTTGTCGCTGGTCGGGGTCTACACCGGAGCGAACTTCATCTACCCGGACACCCTGCCCGACGAGCTGCACCGGGTGCGCCGGGCCGCAGAGGACGCCGCCCGGTTCGGTGCCGGCCAGCTGGTGGTTGGTGGCGGCGCTCCGCGTGCACACGGGATCGCAGACGGCGACCACGACCGGCTCGCTCAGGCTCTTGACACGGTGGCCGGGATCGCGGCGGAGCACGGCCTGTCGGCCTGCTACCACCCGCACCTGGGCACGATCGGCCAGTCGCCGGAGCAGGTCGAGGCCGTGTTCTCCCGGTCCTCGATCGGCTTTTGCCCGGACACTGCGCACCTGGCCGCCGGCGGCGGGGACCCGGCCGCGATGATCCGCCGGTACCCGGACCGGATCCGGCACGTGCACCTCAAGGACCTCGGAGCCGACGGTGCCACGTTCCTCCCGCTGGGCCGCGGCGAGCTCGACCTGGACGGCGTGCTCGCCGCCGTCGCCGAGTCCGGCTACGACGACTGGCTGGTCGTCGAGCTGGACTCCTACGACGGCGACCCGGCCGAGGCAGCCCGGATCAGTCGCGCCTGGCTCGACGGCGCGCTGGACCGGGCCGGGCTGACCGTGACGACGAGTTGAGACGTGACGACGAGTTGAGACAGGAGCAACCGATGGCGGACAGGCTCCGCGCCGGGATCATCGGCGCCGGCTTCATCGGCGGCGTGCACGCGCACGCCGTCCGGGCGGCCGGCGGCGAGGTGACCCGCGTCGCGGCATCGAGCCCCGACCGGTCGCACGAGGCCGCCGTCCGGCTCGGTGCCCGCACCGGGGCCGTGAGCGGCGAGGCTCTGATCGATGCCGACGACGTCGACGTGGTGCACGTGTGCACTCCGAACTCGATGCATGTCGCTCTGGCCCGCCGGGCGCTGGCCGCGGGCAAGTCCGTGATCTGCGAGAAGCCCCTCGCGACGACGCTGGACGGCGCGCGAGAACTGGCCTCCGCGGCCCGCGGACTGGTCGCGACGGTGCCGTTCGTCTACCGCTTCTATCCCGCAGCCCGCGAGATCCGGGCCCGGGTCCACGCGGGCGAGTCCGGGCCTCTGCACCTGCTGCACGGCGCCTACCTGCAGGACTGGCAGGCCGCCGGAGCCCCGGCCGGCTGGCGTGGCGACGCCGCCGAGGGCGGCGCACACCGTGCGTTCGCCGACGTCGGAGTGCACTGGTGCGACCTGGTCGAGTTCAGCAGCGGGCACCGGATCACTCGCCTGCAGGCTGCGACCGCGGGCGGGGGTACCGCCAGCACCGTGCAGTTCGAGACCGACACCGGTGCCACCGGTTCGGTCGTGGTCAGCCAGACCGCGCTCGGCCGGCGCAAC
Organism: Pseudonocardia sp. NPDC046786; assembly: GCF_040645415.1. Taxonomy (NCBI): domain Bacteria; kingdom Bacillati; phylum Actinomycetota; class Actinomycetes; order Pseudonocardiales; family Pseudonocardiaceae; genus Pseudonocardia; species Pseudonocardia sp. NPDC046786. The sequence continues at coordinate 72,794 of NZ_JBEYYF010000024.1, forward strand.
GCCCTGCGGATCTCCCTCGACGGCGAGCGGGCGGCGTACCGCTTCGACCAGGAGGCCCCGGAGGCGGTGCGGATCGGTGGCATCGACGGTGACCGGACGCTGCACCGTGGCTCGTCGGCGTCGTCGGAGGCCGCGGCGCGCTACTCGCTGCTCCCGCCCGGGCACCCGCAGGGCTACCAGGACTGCTTCAACGCGTTCGTGGCCGACACCTACGCCGCGGTCCACGGCGGCGCACCGGACGGGTTGCCCACGTTCGCCGACGGCCTGCGCGCCGCGGCACTGACCGACGCGGTGATCCGCTCGTCGGAGTCCTCGACCTGGGTGGAGGTGCCCTCGTGAAGCTCGGAATGCTCACTGCCTGCCTTCCCGACCAGCCGCTGGAGCAGATCGCGGCCTGGGCTGCCGGACAGGGCTACGAGGCATTGGAGGTGGCGGCCTGGCCGGCCGTCGGCGACCGCCCGTTCACCGCCAGCCACCTCGATGTCAGCTCGTTCGGCGAGCGGGAGGCCTACAGCACACGCGCGCTGTTCGACCGCCACGGCCTGACGCTGAGCTCGCTGGCGTTCTACGACAACAACCTGCACCCCGACCCGGGCGAGCGGAAGGCCGTCAACGACCACGTCGCCGCCTGCATCGATGCCGCCGCGTTGCTCGGCTGTCCGAGCGTCGGCACGTTCGTCGGGCGACACCCGGGAAGGACGGTCGCGGAGAACCTGCGCGACGCCGAGGAGATCTTCCCGCCCCTCGTGGAGCGGGCCGGCGAACACGGGATCAAGCTGATCGTCGAGAACTGCGTGATGGAGGGCTGGCACCCCGACGGCTACCCGGGCAACCTCGCCTACTCCCCGGAGCTGTGGGAGTGGATGTTCTCGCTCGGGCTCTATCTCAACTACGACCCGAGTCACCTGCTGTGGATGGGCATCGACCCGGTCGAGGCGCTGAGACCCTACGTCGACCGCATCCCGCACGCGCAGGCCAAGGACATCCAGCTCTTCCCGGAGCGGCGCCACCGCTACGGCTGGCCGGGCAAGGCCGTCGAGCGCGAGGACCCGTTCGACGTCGGGTGGTGGCGCTACCGGGTGCCGGGCCTCGGCGACGTGGACTGGCGCCGGGTCGTCGACACCCTCTATGAGGGCGGCTTCGACGGCGTGCTCTCGGTCGAGCACGAGGACCCGGTCTGGGGTGGCACCGAGGACAGGATCCACACCGGCCTGCAGGTCGCCCACCGCACCCTGCGGCCGCTGATCGTGGCCTGAGGGGGCCTTCACACACTGCCGCAGCAAAGGAGCTTGCGAGTTGAGCGAGAGTGTCGATGTCGTCGTGGTCGGCGGCGGTACGGCCGGGTGCATCGTGGCGGCCCGGCTCAGCGAGGACCCCGGCCGCAGAGTGCTACTGCTCGAGGCCGGACCCGACTATCCCACCACGGTACCGACCGCAGTCCTCGACGGCCGGGTGGTGCCGATGCGCGGGCACGCGGCGGACGTCGACCCCCGCCACGACTGGGGGCTGGCTGCCGAGGGGGCCGGCGGCGCGTCGATCGCGGTGCCGCAGGGCCGGCTGATCGGCGGCGGGTCCGCGATCAACGGCATGATCGCACTGCGCGGCGCGACGGCCGACTTCCGGGAGTGGGCCGAGCGAGGCAACCCACGCTGGGACTGGGTGCACGTGCTGGCCGCCTACCGCGCGCTGGAGAACGACCCGGCACCCGGCCCGGACATCCACGGCCGCGGCGGCGCGTTCCCGATCGCGCGCGCCGACGAACACGAGTACGCCCCGCTCCAGGCCGCGTTCGTGCAGACCTGCCGGGCACTCGGGGCCAAGGACCAGCCGGACCTCAACGCCCCCGACGCCGAGGGCGTCGGGCCTGCCCCGATGAACCGGGTCGGCACCACCCGGATGTCCACCGCGACGACCCACCTGGCGCCGGCACGCGGACGGCCCGACCTGACCGTGCGCGGTGACCTGCACGTCCGGCGCGTCATCTTCGACGGCACCACCGCGACCGGCGTCGAGCTGACCGACGGCACGGTGATCGGCGCCGGCGAGGTGGTGCTCGCCGCCGGCGCGATCCAGACCCCGGCACTGTTGCAGCGCTCGGGCGTGGGTCCGGCGACGCTGCTGTCCGGGCTGGACATCCCGGTCCTGTCCGATCTGCCGGTCGGGGAGAACCTGGGCGACCACTTCTCGGTGCCCCTGCTGGCCGCGCCGCGCGAGGGCACATGGTCACCGGGGGACTTCAGCCTGCAGACGGTGCTGCGCACGTCGACCGAGGCACAGCCGGGTGCGATGGATGCGCAGCTCACGATGTTCACCTACCTCGACGTGTCGACCACCGAGGCCGGCGCACGGGGGCTGGCCGGCACCGGCGGGAAGGGCCTCGGCCAGCTCGCCGGGATGGGCTGCGTCCTGAACAAGCCGCGCTCGGTCGGCTCCGTCCGGATCACCTCGACCGACGCGACCGTGCTGCCCCGCGTCGCACCGGGCTATTTGACCGAACAGGTCGATCGGGACGCGATCCGCGAGATCGTGCGGCTCGGCTGGGCCGTCATCACGGGCGAACCGCTGGCCGGGATGCTGCATGAGCCGATCGGGCTCGACGCCGCCACCGTCGCCGACGACACCGCCCTGGACGCTGCGATCGAGACCATGACCGCGTCGGGCTACCACTTCACCGGAACCTGTGCCATGGCGCCGGCCGAGCGCGGTGGTGTGGTGGACCAGGACGGCAGGGTGCACGGACTGACCGGGCTGCGGGTCGCCGACGCGTCGGTGATCCCGGTGGAGCCGGCGGCCAACACGATGCTGCCCACCGTGATGACCGCAGAGCGGCTGGCCGCCGCGGCTCGCGGGCGCTCCTTCCCGGAGGCGTCATGAGCACCCCAGTGGTCGAGCTGTCCGGAGTCGCGAAGCGCTTCGGCGGCGTGGTCGCGGTCCGCCACGTCGACCTGGCGCTGTTTCCCGGTGAGGTGCACGCGCTGCTCGGGGAGAACGGCGCCGGCAAGAGCACGCTGGTCAACATGCTGGCGGGCATCCACCGGCCGGACGCCGGCACGATCACCGTGGACGGCACCGAGGTGACGATCCCGAACCCGCGTACCTCGCGGGCGCTGGGGATCTCGGTGGTGCATCAGCATCCGGTGACGTTTCCCGACCTGACGGTCACCGAGAACATCATGCTGGCCGGTCCGGCGCCACGCCGGCGCACCCGGCTGCTGGACTGGGGCACGGCCCGCCGGCACGCCCGCGAGGCACTGGCCCGCCTGGATGTCCACCTCGACATCTCGGCCGAGGTCAAGCACCTGTCCGCAGCCGACCAACAACTGCTCGAGATCGCCAAGGCGCTCGACACGGGCACCCGGCTGCTGGTGCTCGACGAGCCCACCGCGGCACTGTCCACTCGCGAGGTGGATCGGCTGATGGAGATCATCGCTCGGCTCAAGGCCGATGGGGTCTCGGTCCTGTTCGTCGGCCACCGGCTCAACGAGGTGTTCGCGCTCGCCGACCGGGTGAGCGTCTCCCGGGACGGGGCCACCGTGGTGACCGGTCCGGCGCACGAGTTCACCCCGGAGTCGGCGGTGGGGCACATGGTCGGCCGCTCGGTGGAGACCGCGTTCCCCAAGGCCGAGGTCGAGCTCGGGCCGGTACGCCTCGAGGTGCGTGGTCTGAGCCGGCGCGGCGCCTACACCGACGTGTCGTTCACCGTGCGCCGCGGCGAGATCCTCGGTCTGGCCGGCCTGGTCGGCGCGGGCCGCACGGAGATCGCCCGCGGGTTGTTCGGGCTGGAGCCGGCCGACTCCGGCGAGATCGTGTTGGACGGCGCTGCGGTGAGCATCGGATCGCCGCAGCAGGCGATGCGCCACGGGGTCGCCTACGTGCCCGAGGACAGGCATTCCGAGGGTGTGGTCCTGGAGCACTCGATCGGCTTCAACCTGCCGCTGGCGCTGCTGGAGCGCCGCCCCCGGCTCGGTCTGCTCTCTCCGCAGGCCGACCGGGCGCTGGCAGGCGACTACATCGACCGGCTCCGGATCCGCACCAGCGGGCCGGACCAGTTGCTCGGTGCCCTGTCCGGGGGCAACCAGCAGAAGGTCGTCATCGCGAAGTGGCTGGCCACCGACCCGTCGGTGCTGATCCTGGACGACCCGACCAAGGGTATCGACGTCGGTGCGAAGGCCGAGGTGCACCAGCTCATCTCCGGGATGGCCGAACGCGGCCTGACCATCATCCTGATCAGCAACGAGCTCGAGGAGCTGCTCGCCGTGTCCGATCGCGTGATCACGTTCTACCGCGGCGCGCAAGGGCCGGAGTTCGACCGACGCCCGTTCGAAGCGGAACAGGTGCTGGCGGCGATGACCGGGCAGGTGTCCGATGTCCACGTCTGATACCCGCACCGCGCCCGCCCCGGCGCTGCCGGAACCCCGGCGCCCGATCCACCGGGAGGCAGGCCTCGGCGTCGTCCTGGTCGTACTGGTGGTGTTGTTCGCGACGCTCACGCCCCGGTTCGCCACCGGGGACACGTTCGCCCAGATCGGCACCGATCTGTCCATCGTGCTGATCGTCGCGGTCGGCCAGGCCCTGGTGCTGTTCACCCGCAACATCGACGTCTCGGTCGGGTCCACGGTCGGGCTCACCGCCTATCTCGCGGCCAGCCTCACCGCGGCCGTCCCCGGGCTGCCGTTGGTGCTGACGGTGCTGGTCGCCTGCCTACTCGGAGCCGCCCTGGGTGCGGTGAACGGCGTTCTGGTCGCGACGCTCAAGGTGCCCTCGATCATGGTCACACTGGGCACGCTCTACATCTTCCGCGGGATCAACTCCGCGATGGCGGGCAGCTCGCAGATCACCGCGCAGAACCTGCCGGACTCCTACTCGGCGATCGCCACCGGGACGGTGCTGGAGATCCCGCTGATGTTCCTCTACGCACTGGCGGTGGCCGGGCTGGCGCACCTGGTCATCCGGCACACCTTCACCGGGCGCGCGATGCTTGCTGTGGGCAGCGACCCGGCCTCGGCCGAAAGGACCGGCATCGCCTCGAAGCGACTGGTGTTCGGGGCCTATACCGTCACCGGGCTGCTCTGCGGGCTCGCCGGGGTGCTCTGGGGTGCCCGCTACGGAACGGTCGACTCCTCGGTCGCGACCGGCTTCGAACTCGTCGTTCTGGCCACCGTCGTCGTCGGCGGGGTCCGCATCACCGGCGGGGTCGGCACCGTCGGCGGGGTCGTGCTGGGCGCGGCGATCCTGTCCGTGATCAGCACCGGCCTGGCCCTCGCCGACGTCTCCCCGTTCTGGCTGCAGGCCATCCAGGGACTGGTGATCATTCTGGCGATCGCCTTCGACCTGGTCCTGCGGCGCCGCCTGGAATCCCGAGGAGTGTCCACATGACCGCGCAGACGACCGGTCGGCAATCGCCCACACCCGTCCCCGCCGCCGTGCGACGGCGGCTCCCGAGCTGGTTCGGCACCTGGGAGATCACGCTGCTCGCGCTGGTGGTCCTCGCGGTCGCCCTCGCCTCGGCCACCAGCCCGTACTTCGCGACCGGACAGAACTTCTCCATCTCGGCGACCGGCGCGCTCGGGCTGAGCCTGATGGTCGTCCCGATGGCCTGGCTGATGGTCGCCGGGGAGATCGACCTCTCGGTGGCGTCGACGTTCGCGCTGTCCGCGACGGTGTTCGGCCTGGCCGTATCCGGTGGGCTGGGCACCTGGCCGTCGATCGGATTGGGCGTGCTGACCGGGGCGGTGGCCGGCCTGGTCAACGGACTGCTGGTGGTGGATGTCGGGCTGCCGTCGCTGATCGTCACGATCGGGACGCTGGGCCTCTACCGCGGGCTGTCCTACGTGCTGTTGGAGAACCGGGGGATCAGCGACCTGCCGCCCGGGCTGACCACGTTCGCCCAGGAGAACCTGCCCGCCACCTTGGTGCCCTACGGCTTCGTCGCCTTCGTGGTGGTGGCCGTCGCGGCAGCGGTGCTGCTGCACCGCGGAGCGTTGGGCCGGGCTGTGTTCGCGATCGGCAGCAATGCCCAGGTGGCCCGCTTCTCCGGGCTGCGGGTGGGCGCGATCAAGCGCGGGTTGTTCGTGTTCTCCGGCGTCGTGGCCGCGATAGCCGGCATCGCCTACGCCGGATACATCAGTACCGTCCGGGCCAGCAACGGCACCGGGCTGGAGCTGATCGTGGTGGGCATCGTGTTGATCGGCGGGATCAGCATGTACGGCGGAAAGGGCTCGTTCGTCGGGGTGCTGCTGGCGCTGCTGCTGGTCACGATCCTGACGAGCTGGATGACCCTGGGCGACGCCGAGACCGCCGTGCAGTACATGGTGACCGGTCTGTTGATGGTCGGCGCAGTCGTCGTGCCCGCCCTCTCCCGGCGCCTGCGCATGTCGCGTGAACGCCGCCGCTCGGCCGGGAGCGTCCGGTGAGGCGCCCGGGTGTGGGAGCCGCCATCGCGACGGCGGCGCTGCTGGCGCTGACCGCCTGCGCCGCCGCGGAGCCGTCCGGACCGCCGCCGCCGCGACCGGTCCAGGACTGCAACCTGACGATGATCCCGAAGAACACCGACAACCCGTACTTCGCCGCGGTGCGCACCGGGATGGTCGACGCCCAGCGCGAGCTCGGCGGTGACCTGTCGTTCGTCGGCCCCGCGGCCGGCGACGTCACCGGACAGATCCAGCGCATCCAGAGTGGACGTCAGCGCGGATCCTGTGTGATCGGCATCTCCGCGGTGGACTCCTCTGCGGTCGCGCCGGCATTGGACGCTGCCCGCGCCGACGGGTCGCGGGTCATTAGCTACGACGCCGACGTCTCCGACGGTTCGCGGGGCTTGTTCGTCAACATGGCCACGGCCGACGAGCTGGGCCGCGCCCAGTTCGACATCCTCGCCCGGGCGATGGGCAACACCGGCGAGTTCGGCATCGTGTCCTCGCAGAGCACGGCCGAGGTGACCAACGGCTGGATCGACGTGATGATCGCCCAGCTCGACGAGCCGGAGTACAGCGGGATGCGTCTGGTCAGGACGTCCTACGGAGACGACGACGCGAAGAAGAGCTACGACGCCGCCGTCGCACTACTGCGGGCCCACCCGAACCTGCGGGGGATCATGGCGCCGACCCCGATCGCGATGGAGGCCAGCGTCAAGGCCGCCACCGACCTGGGGGTGGCCGACCGCGTAGTGGTCACCGGGTTGGGCAACCCGGGTAACCAGACCGAGCTGCTCAAGACCGGCCAGGTCCCGGCCTACGTGCTGTGGAGCCCGCGCGACCTGGGCTACCTGACCTACTACGCGGCCGCCGCCTACACCGCGGGCGAGATCACCGGCCGGGCCGGCGAGACGTTCGACGCCGGGCGTCTCGGGAGCCAGACCGTCGGGCCCGGCGGCGAGATCGTGATGGGCCACCCGATCACGTTCACCCAGGACAACGTCGATCGCTACCTGCGTGACTTCGAGACCACCGGCTGAGCGAGGAGACATGTTCCGCTACACGTACAACACCCTGGCGTACGGCCGGGAGCCGCTGGCCGAGGGGATCGCCCGGCTGGCCCGGTACGGCTACGACGGCGTCGAGCTCGTCGGGGAGCCCGCCGAGCAGGACGTCGGGCAGATCCGCGCCGCGCTGCACCGGCACGGCCTGGTCGCGTCCTCGATCATCAGCATCTTCACGCCGGAACGCGACATCGTGAGCACCGACCCCGCCGTGCGTCGCCGTGCCGTCGACTACGTACGCGGCAACGTCGACCACGCCGCCGCGCTCGGCGCCGAGGTCGTCACGTTCACCCCGACGGCCTGCATGAAGATCGTCCCCGGTGCCGAGCGGGCCCGGGAGTGGCAATGGGCGGTCGAGGCCGCACGTGAGGTCGGCGACCACGCAGGTGAGTGCGGGGTACGCATCGCGGTCGAGCCGTGGAACCGCTACGAGACCTATCTGATCAACCGGATGGACCAGGCTGTCGCGTTCGTCGACGAGGTGGCCCGCCCGAGCGTCGGCGTCATGGCCGACACGTTCCACATGGCCATCGAGGAACCCGACATCGCGGCCGCGATCCGCCGTGCCGGGGCACGCCTGACCCACGTGCACCTGGCCGACTCCAACCGCGCCGCGCCCGGGTACGGGCACATCGACTTCGGTCCGATCCTCGCCGCGATCACCGACGTCGGTTACGACGGCTGGATCTCATACGAGCTGCTGCCCGCGGCCGGGGACGTGTGGGGAGTGCTCTCCGGCGCCGGCGCCCCGGAGTTCGGCGACGCCTACACCGAGGCCGCGATCACCCACACCAAGAAGATCGTCTCCGACCTGAGGACGGTCCGGTGACCCGCCCGTTGGGCCTGAGCACGTTCCTGCTGGCCTCCCCGTTCTCCGACGACGCCGCGCGCCCGGCGTTCGAGCAGGTCGCGGCACTCGGCTACGACCTGGTCGAGGTGTGTGTGGAGGACCCGGGGCGGCTCTCGGCGCCGGCGCTGACCGAGGCCGCCCGGGAGACCGGTCTGGCCGTGGGTGTGTGCGGTGCGTTCGGCCCCGAACGCGATCTCTCGCACGACGATCCAGGGCGGCGCCGGCAGGGGGTGGACTACCTGCGCGACTGCATCGACCTCGCCGCCGCGGTCGGGTCGCCGCACGTCGCCGGGCCGATGTACGCCACGACCGGCAAGGCCCGGATGCTCGGGCCGGACGAGCGCGCGCAACAGTTCCGATGGGCCGCCGAGAGCATCCGTGAGGCCGCCGACCATGCAGGGGAGTGCGGGGTCACGCTGGCGATCGAGCCGCTGAACCGGTTCGAGACCGACCTGGTGAACACCGTCGAGCGAGGCCTGGAACTGTGCGCCGCGACCGGCCGGGACAACGTCGGCCTGCTGTTGGACACGTTCCACATGAACATCGAGGAGAAACACCTGGCCGACGCCGTACGGCTCGCCGGTGACCGGGTGTTCCACGTCCAGGTCGCCGAGAACGACCGGGGGACGCCGGGCAGCGGGCACGTGCCGTGGGCGGAGTTCTTCGGCGCGCTCGACGAGATCGGTTACCACGGCCAGGTCGTCGTCGAGTCGTTCCTGCCCACCGTGGCCGAGATCGCCCGCGCGGTGTCGCTGTGGCGCCCGGTCGCCGACTCGCCCCAAGCACTGGCCCGCGACGCGATCGCGTTCCTGCGCTCGGTAGACGATTCCCGGGACCGGTCGTGACGGGCGCGGCGTCCACCACGGAGCTGATGCGGGGTGCGGTGGTGACCGTCGTCGGTGTGGTGACCCCGGCGCCGGCCCGGTCACCCACTACAACGCGGCCAAGTACGGCTGCATCGCGCTCATGAAGACCCTGGCCTGGGAGCTGGCGCCGGACAACATCCGGGTCAACGTCGTGCACCCGACCGGGGTGAACACCGACATGAGCAACAACGACTGGTTCGTGCGCTGGCTGGGCGAGCACGAGGACCTGGCTGAGCCGATGCGCGGCAACCGGATGCCCGCCGAGGTGGTCCAGCCCGAGGACGTCTCGAAGATGGTCGCCTTCCTGGTGCCCGACGACGCCCGCTACGTCACCGGCGTCGAGCACCGGGTCGACGCCGGATTCATGATCAAGTGAGTGAGGAGCGGAACCGCATGCAGATCGTCGACCATCATGGTGACCGGGTCCGGCACGGCCGGGCCACGGTCAACGGCGTCCGGTTGCACTACCTGGCCGCAGGCGAGGGCGAGCCCGTCCTGCTGCTGCACGGGGTGCCCAAGACCTCCTATCACTGGCGGCACGTGATCCCGCTGCTCACCCCGCACTACCGGGTCGTGGTGCCGGACATGCGCGGGCTCGGGGACTCCGAGCACGCCGACGGCGGATACGACATGGCGAACGTCGCCGAGGACTTCGCCGCACTGATGACCGAGCTCGGCCACGAGCGCTTCCGGGTAGTCGGCGAGGACTGGGGCGCCGCGGCCGCCTACCAGCTCGCCGCCCGCCACCCCGACCGCGTGCAGCAACTGGTCTACCAGGAGATGATCCTGCCCGGATTCGGGCTGGAGGACTACTCGTTCCTGACCCCGGACAACGTGCGCAGCTACGTCTGGCTCTGGCACATCAACTTCTACTCGGTCCCCGAGTTCCCCGAGATGCTGATCAACGGTCACGAGCGGGAGTACTTCTCCTACTTCATGAAGCACGAGACGCACGACCCGTCGGCGATCACACCCGATGCGCTCGACGAGTACGTGCGCTGCTACTCCTCGCCCGGCGGCGTCAAGTGCATGTGCGAGATCTACCGGGCCACGATCACCGACGGCGACCAGAACAGGGAGTCCGCGAAGACCCGGCTCCCGATGCCGGTGCTGGCCGTGGGCAGCGAGCACTTCATCGGTGCCGACAACGAGCGGCAGATGCGAGAAGTCGCCGACGACGTGCGCGCGGTGATCCTTCCGTGGGGCCACCAGCTCGCCGAGGAGTCGCCGGAGGAGCTGGCCGGGCACTACCTGCGCTTCTTCGCCGGGGAGATGGCGTGACCTACGCGATCCGCGACGGTCGGCTCGTCGATCCGAACGGGAATCCGTTCCTGTCCCTGGGCCTCAATCACACCGACGAGACGGCACTGAAGTTCCCGCGCAACGTCGACGTGTGGCGCGAGCGCTACGGGTCGCGGCAGAGCTGGATCCGGGACGGCGTCGTCGCGGACCTGCGCGGGTGGGGGTTCAACACGCTGGGTTGGACGAGCGAGTACGTCGCGGGCGGCTGGGGCGAGGCGCTGGACTGGTTCGGCGACCCGATCGACCTCAAGCACTCCGAGCAGTGGTCGGCCGCGGAGCTGCGCGGCGCCGGGATGCCCTACGTCGCCCAGGTGCGGGTGGCCGAGATCGAGGACTGGAACGGCCACCCGGCGTTCCGCCCGCTCGACGACGACTTCGCCGACTGGTGCGACCACCTGGGGCGCGCGATCGCCGCCGAACACGCCGACTCGCCGGACCTGCTCGGCTACTTCCTGGTCGACATCCCGGCCTGGTTGCCGCACGCGTCCGGGCGGGACTTCGCCGAGCTCGTCGGCCTGGACACGGCCGCACGGGAGCGCAAGCTCTACGACGTCGCCAGCCGCTACTACGAGACGATCGCGACGGCGATCCGTCGCTACGACCCGCACCATCTGATCCTCGGCGACCGGTTCAACGGCAACAAGGGGATCCCGGAACCGGTGCTGCGCGCGATGGCTCCGCACGTCGACACGCTGTCGGTGCAGTACTTCACCGAACCCACCGACGAGTCCCGTCGCAAGATGCACGACGACCTGGCCCGCTGGCGCGCTCAGTGCGGGGACAAACCGGTGATCGTCGCCGACGTCGGGAACTGGACCCCGACCGAGCTCAACCCGCACCGCGAGGGCCTGCCCGACCACGCCGCCCGCGGCGCGGACTACGGGGCCGCGATGGAGGCGCTGCTCGACGAGCCCTGGTTCGCCGGCTGGCACTGGTGCGGTTACGTGGAGAACACCGGCGGTCGCGGCTGGGGCCTCAAGGACCCGTGGGACGAGCCCTATCGGCCTCTCACCGACGCGATCACCGAACACAATCGCCGCGCGGCGGCGTACCGAAAGGAGAGCTGAGATGGGCCAGCTGGACGGCAAGGTCGCGGTGATCACCGGCGGCGGCCGCGGGCAGGGACGCGCGCACGCGCTCCGCCTCGCCCGTGAGGGCGTCGACATCGTGACCTGTGACATCACCGAGCAGGTGGACTCGGTCCCGTTCGACACGGGGCGCCCCGGCGACCTGGACGAGACCGTTGCGCAGGTGGAGAAGCTGGGCCGCCGGTGCGTCGCCCTCGAGGGCGACGTGCGACGCACAGCGGACATGGCCCGCCTGGCCGACTCGGCGATGAGCGAGTTCGGCCGGATCGACATCCTACTGGCCAACGCCGGGATCCTGAGCCTGTCCGAGAACACCTGGGAGCTCACCGACGAGGCCTGGGACGACATGATCGACATCAACCTGACCGGTGTGTTCAAGGCCTGCCGGGCGGTGGTCCCGCACATCAGGGCGGGCGGCAACGGCGGCTCGATCGTGATCACGTCGTCGATCGCGGGCCTGCGCGGGGTGGCCGGTTGCACGCACTACACGGCGGCCAAGCACGGCATCGTCGGACTGATGCGCACGCTGGCCAAGGAGCTCGCGCCGGAGTCGATCCGGGTGAACACCATCCACCCCACCGGCGTCGCGTCGCCGATGTCGAACAACGACTTCTTCCCGCGGTGGCTGACCGAGCACGAAGAGCTGGGCAACGCCATGCGGTTCAACCTGATGCCGGTGGACGCCCTGCCCGAGGCCGACGTGTCTGAGGTGATCGCGTTCCTGTGCTCCGACGCCGGGAAGTGGGTCACCGGGACGACTGTCCCGGTGGACGCGGGGTTCATGCTCAAGTAGGCAGCCGGAATCCCGCATCGACAACCTCGGCGGGCTTCTCCCGGCATCGCCCGAGACCAGCGGCGAACGGTGGGGCCGGGCGTGGTCGGAGACGGCGACGTCCGGGCCCCGCCGCGGGCGGCGGTGACCGCGGTGGCGTCGTTGGGCCTGGGCCGGACCACCTCCGACGGCGCCATCCACGAGCTGCGCCCCGGTCCGGGACGGCGACGAACGAGTACACCCCGGCGCGGGATTATCTGTGCGTCGCCCCTACCGCGGCCATCGACATCGCAGAACAGCCGATCTGCCCTGGTCGGGGCGTCGGCGCACAGGGCCGCGCCGGTGACACCCGGGTCCGCGCGCCGCGCGGTACAGGCTCGTCACGACCGGCGCACGGCGGTCTCGGCCCGGCTTCCGGTGACCGTGGCCGGCTCGTCGCGGTACCGGAGCCCGCCGAGGGCGAGGACGGTCACCGCGGCCACCAGCATCGGGACCGCCATCACGACGAACAGCCCGGTCGTCGACCACCCCGCCGCCACCGCGAGCCCGACCAGGACGGGGCCGAGGATGCCGCCGATGCGGCCGACCCCCAGCGCCCAGGCGACGCCCGTGGACCGCATCTCCGGCGGGTAGAACAGCGACCCGAAAGCGATCACACTCTTCTGCCCCCCGCTCACGCAGCAGCCGACCAGGAACGTCACACACAGCAACAACCAGAGCGACGCGCCGAACACGGCACCGAGAACCCCGACGAGCACGGACCCGACCAGGTAGAGGACACCGAGGGTGTACCCGGCGCCGAACCGGTCCATCGCCGGGCCGGTCACCAGCGCGGCCGCGATCCCGCCGATGGTGGTCAGGGTGGTGGCCGTGACCACCGTGCTCGTCGGATGGCCGAGCCCCTCCAGGATGGTCGGAAGCCAGCTCTGCAGCGCGTAGAACTCGGCGAGGTTGATCGCGAAGACCAGCCAAAGCAGCAGCGTCCCCACCAGCCACCGGCGCTCGAACAGACGGATCACCGGGAGCCGCCGGGTGGTGCCCTCGTCCTGGATCGGGCGGCGGGCGAGAGTGCTTTCCGGCAAGGCCGGGTCGAGGCGGTGCAGGATCGGGCCGACCGGGCGTCCCCGCTGCATCAGGTACGCCGGGGACTCCGGGAGCAGGCGCCACAGCAGCGGTACCAGCAGCAGCGGGAGGACCCCGCCGATCAGGAACATCGGACGCCAGCCCAGCAGCGGGATCACCGCCCCCGCGGCCGCACCGGCAGCGACGAAGCCGAGCGAGAACCCGCAGTAGATCACGAGCACGAACGTGGCCCGTCGGCGGCGCGGGGCGAACTCGCTGGTGAGCGCGATGGCGCTGGGCGCAGCAGCGCCCAGGCCGACCCCGGTGAGCAGCCGCGCCGCCAGCAGCACCTCCACCGAGGGGGCGAAGGTGGTCAGTAGGGTCAGTACGCTGAACGAGGTGGTCGCCGCGATGACCATCCGGCGGTGACCGATCCGGTCCGCCAACGGTGACACCGCCAGGTATCCGATCATCAGACCGACCAGCGCCGAGGAGAAGACTGGTCCCATCGCCGACGCAGGCAGGTCCCACTCGCGGGCGATCGCCGGGGCCATGTAGCTGATCGCCTGGGTGTCGAACCCGTCGAGGAACATGACCAGCCCGCAGAGGGCCAGTACGGCGTACTGCAACCGTCCCACGGGACGGTCGTCGATGAATCCGGGCAGGTGGACGGTGCGGGGGTGATCGGGCACGCTCGTTACCTCGCTGTACGGCGTCGCAGGTGTGGTGGGGGGGTCCCGGCGGGCGGTCAGCCGGCCGGGACCGGCCCGGGCGGGGCCGGGAGGACCGGTGCGTCCACCGGGACGAAGGCGTCGGCCAGGAAGCGCTCGCCAGCCAGCCTGGCCGCGCCGGTCAGCACCTCGCGGGCGTCCCGGGTCATGGCCGGGTTGCCACAGGCGTAGACGGTGTGCCCGGACAGGTCGGGATGGCGGGCGGCGGCGACATCCTGGACGTGTCCGGTCGCGCCGCGCCAGGTGCGGCCCGGGCGGGACAGCACCGGCTGGACGTCCAGCCAGGGCAGTGCCCGCGACCAGCGCAGCACGGTGTCGAGCAGGTAGAGGTCCGACTCGTCGCGGCCGCCCCAGTACAGAGTCGTGGGCCGGGCGGCCCTCCGGGTGATCTGGTCGAGCAGCACCGAGCGGACCGGGGCGAACCCGGTCCCGGTGGCGAGCAGCACCAGCGGCTCCTCGCCCGGCTCGACCGTCGTGTCGCCGAACGGGGACTCGACGGTGAGCCGGTCGCCCGGGCGCAGGTGCCGGGCCGTCCGGTCGGAGAACAGGCCGCCCGGCTCGATCCGTACGTGCAGTTCGGCGGTGTCGTTGTCCCGGGGGGAGTTGGCCATCGAGTACGGCCGCGAGCCCCCTCCGGGCAATCGCACCTCGAGGTGCTGCCCGGGTCGGAACGGGATCCGGCGTCCGATCGGGAAGCGCAGTTCCAGGACGACCACGCGCGGCGCGGGCCGCCGTACCCGGTACACGCGGGCGGTCAGCGTGCGCCGGCGCGGCAGACCGGAGCGGGTGATCCGGTGCGGCCGGATGTCGACCGGTCCCTCCGGCACGGTCTGGCAGAACAGGGCGTCGTCGCCCGGCCCGCAGCGTCCGCCGCGCCGGTCCCGCACGGTTCCGGCGGTGACGACGCCGAGGCAGCTGCGGCAGACCCCGCGCCGGCAGGAGTACGGGATCGTCCAGCCCGCGGCCTCGGCGGCATCGAGGACGGTCTGGTCGGGGGCGCAGTCGAAGCCGATGTCGGTGCCGGTGACGGTGATCGGGTGGGTGGCGGTCATGCGGTGGCCACCTGCTTCCGGTCGGCGAGGGTGCGCAGCGCGCGGACCGTAGCCTCGGGGTCGGCCCGGCCGCTGCCGGCCAGGTCGAACGCGCTGCCGTGCCCGACGCTGCAGAACGGCACACCCGCGCCGATCGAGAGCGCCACCGACGTTCGCCCGGCGAGCAGCTTGACCGGGACGTGTCCCTGGTCGTGGTAGGCGGCGACATAGCCGGCGTGCTCGTTCGCCGCCAGCAGTGTGTCCGCACCAGTCGGTCCGTCCACCGGATGTCCCTCCTCGCGCAGCCGGGCCACGGCCGGGGCCGTGACCCGCTCGTCGTCATCGCCGAACAGCCCGCCCTCGCCGGCGTGCGGGTTGATCCCGAACACCGCCGTGCGGCCGGGCACGCCGAGCCGGTCGAGGGCCTGATGCAAGGCGCGGCCGGCCGCGACGACCCGGTCGGCATCCAGATCGGTGACCGCGTCGGCCAGCCGGCGATGCAGCGTCGCGTGTACGATCCGCAGCCCGCCGCCGACCAACAGCAGGAACACCCGGTCGGCCGGGCTCCCGGTGACTTCTGCGAGCAACGACGGGTAGCCGGTGAACGACACCCCGGCGGCGTGAATCGCGGTCTCCGAGTGCGGGGCCGCGACCACGGCGGGGTACGCACCGGCGGCCGCGGCCCGGATCGCCGTCCGGGCGTAGGCCAGGGTCGCCCGGCCGGCGGCGGCGTCCACCGTCCCGGGCCGGTGCGCGCCGGCGGGCAGCGCGCCGACGTCGATCAGGTCCAGCGTGCCGGGCTCGGGCGGGAGGCCCGGATGGTGGTCCCGGACGACCTCGGCCCCGCCGGTGACTCGCACCGCCGACTCGACCACGGCGCGGTCGGAGACCAGGATCGGTGCGCAGCCGGTGCGCCGGGCCGCCATGACCGCCACTTCCGGGCCGATGCCGTTCGGGTCCCCGGTGCACAGCAGCGTGCGGGACACGGGGCCGGTCACAGCGGGACCGCCAGCAGCGTGTCGATTCGTGAGCTGTCGCAGACCACGACCCGCTCACGCAGCAGGGCGTGCTCCTCGCGGATCTGGTAGAGGTCCAGGTAGCGGCCGCTGGCGAACAGGTCCGTCGGCCCGTCCCCGGTGATCCGTACGACCAGGAACGACGTCTCGCTGCGCACCTGCAGCGCGCCGTCGCGGGCCGGCTCGGCGGACAGCACGGCCGGGGCCCCGAGCAGGTGCCGGTAGCTGTGCCGCTCGTAGATGTTGGCCTCGCGCAGCGCGGACACCCGGTCGGCGAGCATGCCTCGGGTGTCGGCCCACACGATCCCGGCAGGCAGGCCACGCCGGTGGTTGTCCGCGGTGGTGATCCGATAGTGGCAGTCCTCGGTGAAGAACCCGGGCCAGTCCTCGAGCCGGTCGTCGTCGATGCAGCGCACGTAGTGCCCCTGCGCGGCGAGCACGATCCCGTGCACCCACGAGATCAGCACCGGGTCCGCGTCGGTCGACGGGTCGGTCGACGGGTCGGTCGACGGGTCGGTCGCTGTCATGCGTCCTCCAGCGTGAATCCCATGCCGGCGCGATAGGCCTTCCAGAAGCCGCGCACCGACGCCTCGGTGACCCGGCTGCTGCTGGACACGGCCTCGGAGCCGCCCATCTGCAGGGTCGCGAACTCGTCCCCGGCTCCGGCGATGCCGCGCTGCACGAAGCCGCCGATGCAGCCGTCCTCCATCGACACGTAACCGGCCGGACCGACCAGATTGGACTGCTTGAGTCGGACCAACCGCTGCTCCTCGGTGTCGTCGGTGAACCCGAGGTAGGTCCAGTTCAGCCGGGTCCGGTCCACCCCGATGGGCAGGATCTGCCGGACGGCGACGGAGTTCTGGATCTGCTGCAGCACGAAACCCGGGAACACCGACAGGATCTGCAGGGTGGTGTCGTCGCCGACCTCGGAGAATCCGTCGAGCATGCTCGGATCGCGCAGCCGGTACTCGCTGTCGGAACGGATGTTCTGGTCCCGGTAGTCGGAGTCGGTGGCCTCGACGGAGGTGACGGCGGAGCGGTCGATCGCCGAGTAGCTCACGTGGTGCGCGCCGTCCTCGCTGACGATGATGCCGCCGCGCTGGGAGAGCTTGTTGATCCCGAACGTGGTGAAGAACAAGTGCAGGATGCTGGCGTGGTACGAGTCCTTGACGTTCTCCACGTAGAGCTTCCAGTTGTTGGGCAGCTCCTGGGTGAACCGGCCCAGCACCACAGGAGTGCGCCCGCCGAGCAGGCGGTCGATCCGGTCCACGATCTCCTGGCCGAGATACTCCTCCAGCGGCGGTACCTCGTTGGAGAGGCTGCCGAACACCAGGCCGTTCAGCACCGCGGTGCGCAGCTTGCGCGGCCCGTGCCGCTCCCGGCAGAACTCCGCCGGCATTCCGCCGGCACTGCCGATCCCGTCCTCGAACGCGACCGCGGTCAGGTCGCCCTGCAGGTTGTAGGTCCAGGCGTGGTAGACGCAGGTGAAGTCCTTCGCGTTGCCGTGCTCGGCCATCGCGATCAAAGCCCCGCGGTGCGCGCACCGGTTCTCGAAGGCGTAGAGCTGCCCGTCGGTGTCCCGGGTGACCAGCACCGGTTGCTCACCGATGAAGGTGGCGCAGAAGTCGCCCGGCTCGGCCAGCTCGGCCTCCAGGCACAGGTAGCTCCAGTACGGCCCGTGGAAGAGGCGGCCGAGCTCGGCACGCAGGATTTCCTCGTCCTGGAACGCCCAGTACGGGACTTGCGTGAGCGACGTCGGCCAGATCCGGTCCGCCACCGGTTCCGCGCTGGGGCCGTCGAGTCGGTCCATGATTCTCCATCCGTTCGATTAACGAACAGCAGTTCGCCTTACGAACGCATGGAAGCCCGCGACGAGGAGCCTGGTCAAGGGCTCGGCTTGACAGTTCACGAACTCGGTTCGTATAACGAACAGATGCAGTCCCCTTCCGGCCTGGTGGAGCCCGCGTGACCGACGACGGCGGAGGGGCACCCGGCCGCTCCCGTTCCCCGGAGGGGATGGCCGGGCTGGCGAAGGGGCTGGCCGTCATCGAGCTGTTCGGCAGCACGTCCTCGCGGTTGTCGGTCGCCTCGGCCGCGGAGGGCATCGGCGTCGCCCGGGCGACCGCGCGCCGGTGCCTGCTCACCCTGGTCGAGCTCGGCTACGTGGAGCACGACGGCCGGTACTTCCGGCCGACCCCTCGGATGCTGCGACTGGGCAGCACCTATCTCGACACGTCGACGTTGCCCGGGCTCGCCCAGCAACGGCTCACCGACGCCCGCGACGAGCTCGGCGAGTCGGTGTCGCTGGCGGTGTGGGAGGACGGGTGGTCGGTGTTCGTGGCCCGGGCCGAGGCGTCGCGCATCGTCAAGACCGGGGTGCGGGTGGGGGCTCGTCTCCCGGTGCACTGCTCGGCGACCGGGCGGGTGTTGCTCGGTGCGCTCGACGACGACCGGGTCCTGGAGGTGCTCGGTGCCGCCGAGCGCGAGTGCCGGACCCCGCACACGCTCACCGACCCCGGTGCGTTGCTCGCGGTGGTCCGCGAGGCCAGGCAGGAGGGGCTCGCGATCAGCGACGAGGAGTTGGAGCTGGGCATGCGGGCCATCGCGGTCCCGGTGTCCGACGGGGCCGGCCGGGTCGTCGCCGCGATGAGCGTCAGCGCGTCCAGCGCCCGGGTCTCCGCGGAGCGGATGCGTCGCGAGTTCGGCCCGGTGCTGCGCCGGGAGGCCGGGCGGCTCGGCCGGACGTTGTGAGGTCGGCCGGGGTCCGCGACGCGTCACACGCGTAGTGTGGTCGTTCGAGGTCCGGATCACCTCGTCATCGATGAACACGCCCCGGCGCTCCCACGGCGTCGGCTCGACCGACATACTATTAGTCCATGGCGTCACAGTCCGACGGTTCGACCGTCTCCGGCAAGCCCCGGGAGCAGTCCGAGATGTTCGGCAAGGTTCGTGCCGGCCGGGTGTCGAACCTGATCGTCGAACAGATCCGGCTGCTGATCTCGGAGGGACAGCTGGTGGCGGGGGACCGGCTTCCATCGGAGCGGGAGCTGGGCGAGCGGTTCGGCGCGAGTCGGGTGACGGTGCGCGAGGCCTTGAAGATGCTGGAGGCCACCGGGCTGGTAACGATCAAGGTGGGCGCCCGCGGCGGCGCGTTCGTGACCGCACCGACCAGCGAGCGGGTCGGTGAGGGGATCTCGGACCTGCTGCGGTTCTCGGTGGTGGAACCGTCCGACGTGACCGAGGCACGGCAGGTGTTCGAGATCTCGATCGTCCCGCTGGTGTGCCGGCGGGCCGACGAGACCGACGTCGCGGAGCTGCAGGAGATCTGTGAGCGGGCGGAGCGGAGTCTGGAGTCGGGCGAGGGCTACTCGGTGACGCTGTCCGCCGAGTTCCACGTGCGGGTCGCGCGGGCCACGCACAACCCGGCGATCGAGCTGCTGGCGCGGACGTTCCACGGGCCGATGCTGCGGTCGCTGATGCGGGCGCAGGAGGAGGACTCGCTGGTGGGGGTGCGCGGCACCGCGGAGCACCGGCAGTTCGTGGAGGCCGTGCGGATGCGCGACGTGGCAGCGGCGACCGCGGTGATGACAGCACACCTGGCCCGGACCGCGGAGCGCCTGCGCAAGGACTGACCGCCGACCGTTGCGGGGTGGCACCGGCGGTCTGGTGGCGTTCTCGGCGGCCCGGGCAGGCCTGCGGGCAGGCCGGCCCGGGCATCCGGATCAGGCGACGGGCAGCGGGCCGAACCGTGCCGCGAGCCGTGGGTAGACGCGGCGCGCGTTCCCCTCCAGCACGGCGTACCGGGCGTCGGGGGACAGGCCGGCGGCCTCGACGTACTGCAGCGTGTCGTCGTAGTCGATGCCGCTCTCCGGGTCCGCCCCGCGCACCGCGCCGAGCATCTCCGAGGCGAACAGCACGTTGTCCGGGCCGACGACGTCGAGCAGCAGTTTCACCCCGCGTGCGTGGTAGACGCAGCTGTCGAAGAAGACGTTGTCCATCAGGTGCTCGCGCAGCGGCGGCCGGCCCAGGCGGGCGGCCAGCCCCTCGAACCGGCCCCAGTGGTACGGCACCGCGCCGCCGCCGTGCGGGATCACGAACCGCAGTCCGGGAAAACGCTCGAACAGGTCACCGAGCAGCAGTTGCATGAACACCGTGGTGTCGGCGTGCAGGTAGTGCGCGCCGAGCGTGTGCACCGGGGCCAGGCACGAGCCCGACACGTGGATCATCGCCGGGACGTCGAGCTCGACCAACGCCTCGTAGAGCCCGAACCAATACGGGTCGGTCAGGGCCGGTGCCGTCCAGGCCCCGCCGGACGGGTCCGGGTTCAGGTTGGCCCCGACGAAACCGAGCTCGGTGACGCAGCGGCGCAGCTCGGCGATGCTCGCGTCGAGCGGACCCTCCGGGGTCTGCGGGAGTTGGCAGACCGCCCCGAAGTGTCCCGGGTACAGCGTGCTCACCCGGTGCACGAGGTCGTTGCAGGCGCCGGCCCAGGTGCGGGCCAGCGCGGTGTCCGGGAGGTGGTGGTCCATCGCGGAGGCCTGCGGCGAGATCAGCATGAGGTCGGCGCCGCGCTCGCGCAGCACCCGGAGTTGGTTGTTCTCGACGGCCTCGCGGATCTCGTCGTCGCTCGTGGCCGGGGCACCCGGCTCGGGGAGCTGGGGATCGGCGAGCCGGTCGAGCTGGGCCCGGCGGAACTCCCGGTGCGGCCGGGGCGCCATGGTGAAGTGGCCGTGGCAGTCGATGATCATGCATCCGCTCCCGGACGGTCGACGTAGCGCAGCCCGGCGGCGGCCAGGCGCTCACGCATGCCGGACACGTCGAGTCCGAGCTCGCCCGCCCGATAACGCGCCCGGATGCCTTCCTCCCGCTCCTCGCGGTTGGCCGACGCGGTGGCCACCGCGGTCGCGTCGGCGCGCGGCACGACGACGACGCCGTCGTCGTCGGCGACGATCACGTCACCGGGGTGCACGACCTGCTCGGCGCAGGAGACGGTGACGTTCACGCTGCCGAGCGTCTCCTTGACCGTGCCGAACGCCGACACCGCGCGCGACCAGACCGGGAAACCCAGCTCGGTGAGTTCGCGGACGTCTCGGCAGCCTGCGTCGATGACCAGGCCCCGCACCCCGCGGGCGAGCAGCGAGGTGGCGAGCAGCTCGCCGAAGTAGCCGGCGTCGGAACGGGTGGTCGGGGCGACGACCACCACGTCACTGGCCCGGCACTGCTCGATCGCGACGTGCAGCATCCAGTTGTCCCCCGGCGGGACGGAGACTGTCACCGCGGGCCCGGCGATCCGGGCGCCGGCGAAGATCGGGCGGAGCCGGGGTGCGAGCAGGCCGGTGCGGGCCTGCGCCTCGTGCACCGTCGCCACGCCGAACCGGCCGAGTGCGGCGACCGCGTCCGGGTCGGGTCGCGGCGGGTTGCGCACCACCACCGGGCCGTTCACGCGACACCGGCCCAGGGCAGCAGGGACACGTGCACCACGTCCTCGTCGAGCTCGCCGCCGACGGCCCGGATCGCCCGGTCGGTCTCGTCGAGCCCGAAGCTGTGGGTCGCCAGGCGCTCGAGCGGGAACCGGCCCGACGCGAGCTGGGCGACGGCGAGCTCGCAGGCCCGGTACCCGTGGCCGCGGGCGCTGCGGATCGTGATCGCCTTCTCGGTGACCTTCTTCAACGGGAAGTCGGGGAACGCGGCCACCTCGCCCTGGACCACCATGACGCCCTCACGCCGCTTGAGCGCGTCCACGCCGAGCAGTACCGGTGCGGTCCCGGCGCCCGCCGTGCAGTCCAGGACGACGTCCACGCCGCGCCCGCCGGTCAGGTCGCGCACCGCGGTGAGCGGGTCCTCGGTCCGGACGTCGACGACGTGGTCGGCGCCGAGCTCACGGGCCAGTTCCAGGCGGGCGGCGTCCCGCGTGGTACCGGTGACGATGATCGTCGAGGCCCCGGCCTGCGCGCAGGCGACGACCTGGGACAGGCCCTGCTGGCCGGGGCCCTGGATCAGCACCGTCGAGTCGTAGCCGACGCCCCCGGCGTTCAGTGCCCACTCGATGCCGTTGGACAGCGGGGTGACGATGCCGGCGAGCTGGGCAGAGACGCCGTCCGGGATGCGGTGCAGCACCGCGTTCCACGGCAGGAACATGTACTGCGCGAAGCCGCCCCACAGCTGGTGCTCGTTGGCCGCGGAGGTGTAGCCGTAGCGCCGGGCGTCGGGATTGGTCCGCCAGTCGGTGTTCTCGCAGTGCCGGTACTCCCCGGCGTGGCACCACTCGCAGTGGTAGCAGCCCACGTAGTGCTCGACGAAGACCCGGTCACCGTCACAGACCCCGTGCCGTCGAACGAAGTCGGGTCCCGCGTCGACGATCACGCCGACGTTCTCGTGCCCCATGATCACCGGGTCGGTGAACGGCGGGTTGGCGTACATCTTGACGTCGGTGCCGCAGATTCCGGCGACCTCCACCCGCAGCAGCGCCCCGTCGGCGGGTACCCGCGGCAGCGCGAAGTGCTGCAGCTCCGTGCGGCCGGGGGCCACCCGTACCGCGGCCAGGACATCGTCCGCCATATCGCTCCTCCAGTCTTATGGTCTGGTGTTAGACCAATGATAGTCTGCGCCGGTCGCGGCGACCAGGGACGGTCCGCGACGGAGAGGCGGACGAGATGACCGAGCTGCACCTGTCCACACTGACCCGCAGCCAGGGCGCGAACGCCGCGTTGAAGGACGGGAGCGTTGCGCCGGCCCACGCGACCCTCGACTTCGTCGAGGTGTCGCCGCTGCCCAGGGGGTTCCGCCGGATGGTCCGCGACCTGGAGTTCGACGTCGCGGAGATGGCGGTCACCACCTACCTCGTCGCCCGGGGACACGGCGTCCCGTTCACCGCGCTGCCGGTCTTCCTGGTCCGCGGTTTCCACCACGGCGCGATCCAGGTCGCCGCCGGGTCCGGGATCCGGCCGCAGGACCTGGCCGGGCGGCGGGTCGGGGTGAATCGTGGCTACACGGTGACCACCGGCGTCTGGGCCCGCGGGGTGCTCGACCGGGAGTACGGGCTCGACCTCGACGGGATCACCTGGGTGTGTTCGGACGCCGAGCACGTCGAGCGGTACCGCGCACCGTCCAACGTGGTCGCCGCGGGTGCGGACGCCGATCTCGGGGCGATGCTCGCGGCTGGCGAGCTGGCCGCGGTGATCGGTGCCGGGCTCACCGGGCCCGGCGTGGCCCCGCTCGTACCGGATCCGCAGGCCGCCGCGGTGGCGGCGCTGCACCGCGACGGTTTCCACCCGGTCAACCACCTCGTCGTCGTGCGGGACGAGCTGCTGGCCGACCACCCCGGTCTGGCCGAGGACCTGTTCGCCGCGTTCGCCGAGGCCAAGCGGCGCTACGTCGCCGACCTGGCGGCGGGCGCGGTGACCGACCCGGACGCCACCGACCGGCTGAACGCCGTCGTCGCGCGGGAGACCGGGGCCGATCCGCTGCCCTACGGGATCGAGCCCAATCGGGCCGTGTTGGAGCGGCTCGCCGAGCTGGCCCGTGACCAGCACATCCTCGCCGAGCGGCCGGACGTCGACGGGCTGTTCGCCGCCGGTACCGCGGGCCTGGCCGGGTGAGCGGGATGCGGATCGCGATCGTCGCCGACCACAACGCGGTGCCGATGAAGGCCCGGCTGGTGGACTGGCTGGCCGCGCGCGGACACGACGTGGACGACCGCGGGGTGCACGACGAGCGGGTCGTCGACTACCCGGTGCTGTGTGAGGACCTCTGCCGCCGGGTGCTGTCCGGCGCCGCCGACACCGGCGTCGTGCTCGGTGGCAGCGGCAGCGGCGAGCAGATGGCCTGCAACAAGATCCGCGGGATACGGGCCGCGCTGTGCCACGACACGTTCCTGGCCGGGATCGCCCGCGGCAACAACGACGCGACGGTGCTGGTGATGGGGGCCAAGGTCATCGCGCCGGACGCCGCGGAGCGGATCCTCGAGGTCTGGCTCGACACCGGTTTCCGCGGCGGCCGGCACCACGAGCGCCTGGCCCAGATCGCCGTCCTGGAACGGGGCGGCTCGTTGCTCGGGGACTGACGCTCCCGCGGCTCAGGCGCGGTGGGAGTCCAGGAAGTCCAGGAGGCGGGCGGGCGCGGTGTCCGCCGTCTGCTCGGCCACCCCGACGTCCCAGAGCTGGGAGCCGGGCAGGCACTCGTGCAGGAACCAGGCGGCGGAGCGGGCGTGCGAGGCGTCCTGGCCCGGCACGACCAGTGCCGGGACGTCGAGGGTGAGCAGGTCCTCCGGCTCCGGGCCGGGGACGCTGTCCCGGTCGAACATCGTGCGGACGATCCCCTCGAGCACGGTGCGGTACCGGCCGGGATCGCCCGCGGCGTAGGCGGTGGCGAAGTCCTGGTCGCGGCGCAGGACCGGCGCCCACGGGCCCACGGCCGGATCCGTGCCGAAGCCGGCGCCGGACCCGCGGGCCCGCTCCACCACCGCACCGAGCCCGTGCGCCGCGACGAACGCGGCGTGCTCGGCGAACCGGCGGTGCTGGGTCATCCGGTACCGCGCACCGCCCGCGGGGGAGTACAGGACCATGCCCGCCGTGCGTTCCGGGTACGCGACGCCGAACGTCGCCGCCACCGACGCGCCGACGCACCCGCCGAGCACGAACGCGCGCTCGATGCCGAGGTGGTCGAGCAGGCCGGCGCCCTGGGCCGCGTAGTGCGCCCATGTGACCCGCTCGACCCGGCCGCCGGAGTCCCCGGATTCGCGCCGGTCGAAGGCGATGGCCGTGTACCGGGTAGCCAGTGCCTCGACGAGCCCGGTGGCCCGGTAGACGCCGTGCGTCGACCAGTTCGCGAGGGTCGCGTCGAACCCGCCGGGGGAGAACAGCAGCAGGGCCGGCCCGTCGCCGGTGACCTCGTAGCGGGTTCGCAGCCCGTCGATCGTGGTGGTGGGCACGTCCTCACCGCCCGCCACGGATCTGGCGCCCGGCGCGCACGTCGCCGGCGTAGGCCGAGATCGCGTCGAGGCTGATCCGGGCCACGTCGGCGTAGGTATTGCGCGGGTCGTCGAGCTGCGACTCCGCGTAGCCGATGGCCGCGTTCACCATCCGGACGCGACCGTCCAGCCACGGCCCGCCGCCGTGACCGCCGAGCACCGGGATCGATACCGCATCCACCACGGCCGGCCCGACGACCGGGCCCGAGTTCGTGAAGTTGAGCAGCGCCGCCCCGGCCGCCTCCAGGGCCCTGGCCTCGGCGACCATCTCCTCACGCATGTCCGCGGGCACCTCGCTGGACGCCCCCGGCGTGGTGTCGTAGGCGATCCCGTGCCGCAGCGCGGTCTGCGGGGTGATCCCGAACTGGGCGAACACCGGGATTCCGGCGCGGTGCACCGCGGTCACGGCGTCGAGGTGGTCGGCGGCGCCGTCGAGCTTCACCAGGTCCACCCCGCCCTCCTTCACCAGCCGGATCGCGGCGCTGACCGCTTCGCGGGGGCCTTCCTGCAGCGGCCCGAACGGGAAGTCGCAGGACACCAGGGCCCGGCGCACCCCGCGCCGGACGGCCCGGCAGACCACCAGGAGCTCGTCCATGGTGATCTCCAGCGGGTTCGGCCGGCCCCACAGGTTCATGCCGACGGTGTCGCCGACCGACACCAGGTCGACACCGGCCCGGTCGACGATCCGGGCCATCTGGTAGTCCCACGCGACGACGCCGACGATCTTTCGGTCGTCGCGCTTCATCGCCTGCAGCGCCGGGACGGTCACGGTCTCGCTCATCGGTTCCCCCTCTCAGGCACGGATCGCGGTCAGCAGATCGGCGGCGTCGCGGTCGTCGGCGCCGGCCAGCAGGACACGGGCGTGCGGGCGCAGCGCGGCCACGCTCGCCCGGGCGTCGGCCCCACCGAGCACGATCCCCGCGGTCATCACCCCGCGCCCGGCGCAGGCGCGCCCGATCCGTCCGGCCGCCAGCGCGGCGGCGTCCCCGGCCCGGGCCGAGGCGATCATGACCACGGCGTCGGCCGCGGCCAGCTCGGCGGCGAGGTCGGTGGCCGCGCCGCCGGTGTGGTGCAGGGGCAGGGCATCGTCTGTGCCGTCGGGCGCCGGGGGTGGGCCGGTGCGCAGGGTCAGGAACCGCGCCGCGTTCCACCGCTCGCGGGCGAGCCTGCGGACCGCGGTGGCCGCGTCGTCGTCGAGCGCGACGACGCGGGTACCCCGCCGGCCCTCGACGGGGGCGTCGATCCGGTAGCCCGCCTCCTCGGCGGTGGTGGCCAGCGCGCAGCTGCTCTGCAGGATCGGTCGGGTGCTCATCGACGTCCTCACACTGACGCGTGCGGCTTGCCCGGTTCCGCGGTGAGCGCGTCCCGGCTGGAGTCGATGAACGCCGAGTCCCGGGGCAGCACGACCGCCGCCGAGCGCACGTG